>CALZJV010000238.1 GCA_945787595.1 uncultured Desulfobacterales bacterium
CAATTTTAAATTTGCTATCTCAGCGCCTTCCACTAATGATTTCAATTTGAGCCATGCGATCTCGCCGGATACGCTGGCTGCAGTTGCTGTCGTCGCAAATCCACAGTCAGTTGACCCGATCACTCTCTCAGGTCCCAGGAATTCGACAAAATTTAAAATGCGTTGTGCGACAAGTTCCGGATGTTCGATATTGTTGGAAGTGGTATCAATCACTCCCGGCATAAGAATTTTATTTTCAGGAAAACTAAAGTTTTTTAAAATGTTCCACTCGTGAGCATGACGATGGTTGCTGGATTCTATCGAGATATATTTTGCATGAATCTTGATTACGTGATTAAAAATTTTCTTTAAATCTATATCGCAATGATGCGTACCCGGGTAATTTCCCCAGCAAATGTGGGCTCTGCACATATGCTGATCTATATTTTCTAATGCTTGATTGAGTTCAGCGACATTATTTTCAACTACCGCTAGAAAGTGATCATCTTCCAGGTTTTTAAATTTAGTATGTCTTCCCATTGCTAAATCAGGACAATCAATTTGTAAAAATATTCCATAACTGCTTATAATTTCATATTCCTGTTTTAATACATCTCCCAGTTTTTGAAGATAAGTTTCGTAATTTGGATAGTATTTATTTTCTAAAAACAAGGCAACTGTGCCGGGTGAAGGCGCCGTAAAAAATAATTCTGATTCTGTTTCCGGATATTTTTCTTTTAGTTCGTCAAAAACACCAACCATCATATCTAACTCTTCCCGCAAAGATTGTTCCCCAATATACGATAGTTGTTCCGAACAGGCCGGCAGCTTTATGGGCGCCCTTGGGTTAAGGGTAATCAATCCGTTTCTGCCGCTGAATTTTCGCGAATATTCTGGTAGCTCTTCTAAATCTTGTGGAAAAGGTGCAGCCCCGGTATCAAAAAATCCGGAGATTCTTTTAACCGTGGAACTAATATAGTCAAGTCTGGGCAATTCACCATTGTTAATAAAATTGAGTCCCAACAAAAGCTGCCTTTCTAAAATTTCAGTCAAATAATTGCGCAATTCGGCCTCAGTAACTTCTTGCTTCTTCAAATATTTGGTATGCATATCAAGCGGTCGGGGCAGCGATCCAACGTGCGTCGTTTTAATCTTCATAGTATTATCCAAATTTCAGTTTTATCAATTTTAATTAACAGTCCTGGCCCGGACAATCCGCAAAGGTTGCCACAAAGGCACAAAGACACGAAGGGACACCGTGGGTTAATATTTCTTTTTGTGCCTTAGTGTCTTGGTGGCAATAATGTTTTGCCATAAAATGCAAAAAATTCACAATTAAGGGCTTAATTCTGAGGAGAACTATTTCGATTCATATCAAGGAATGAATTTCATCAATTAATTGATCCGGTAGCGGATATTCGAAAATAATATCCGGATCGATATCTATTTTTAATGATGACTCTAATTCAGATATGAGTGCCGTTAAGCTCATTGAATCTAATCCCTGTTCCGTAAGTTCAATATCTGAATCTATCACCTCGATATTGGTTAATTTATAAAATAAGTCTTTTACCATTTTCTCGACATCTTCTCTGGTAAATTTATTGGTGCTTTCAAATTCATTGTGCCGATCTGATTTTTCGTTTTCAGCGTTCTCGGAATTTTGGGCTTTTAAATTTAACTCATTAATTTCATACGGCGAGCTGCCGTCATCATTTTGATAATAATTTTGCGGATATGCTGATTTACTCCTATCGAAGGGAATTGTAAGATTTTCAACTTTTTTTCTAACCTCATCCGCCACTCCTTTGATGATAATATGTGCATTTGTGCCGCCAAAACCAAAACTGCTGATTCCTATATTTACCTGATTATCTATCTCAGTTTCTTCAGCAACGACCTTTAGCTGGTAGGATTCAAAATCAATATATTCATTAGGTTGATTGAAGTGTAGATTCGGGGGAATGATGCCATAATTCAATACTAGTACTGACTTTATTAAACCTGCAATCCCTGCGGCAGATTCCAAATGACCCATATTCGATTTTACCGTCCCTAAATAGCACCTATTTTTTCTATTTTTAGCAATTGTATTTTGAATAGCAGAGATTTCAATTGGATCACCAATTTTAGTACCAGTACCATGACATTCTACATAGGATATATCTTGCGGCACAATAGCTGCATCTTTACATGCATCCCTTATTAGTTCTTCCTGCGCATCCGGATGTGGCGCCGAAATGATTTGCGAACGCCCACCATTTTGATTGATTGATGAACCCAGCAATTCAGCATAATAATGAGTTACTAAATTCTTTTTTACTAAAAGAACTAAACCGCCCCCTTCCGCCCGAACGTACCCGTTTGCCGAGTTATCAAAAGCCTTGCACCTGTCATCTTTGGATAAAAAACCGGAATTTCTCATATAGCTGGTAAAACTATTTCCCCATATCATGTTAACTCCGCCCGCAATCGCATAATCTACTCGACCATCCGCTATATCTTTGGCAGCATAATGGACCGCAACCAAGGAAGAAGAACAGGCAGTATTTGATACCCAGCTAGGTCCCCTCAAATCATAATGGTAACTTATTCTAGCTGCAATCATGCTCGGATTGGTGCCGGTTGGATAATAAACCGATCCTTTATCTCCGCCAAATTCTTGATTCCATGACCCGATGTATACCCCTATTCTATTCTTTTCCAGTTGATTCGGATCAATACCTGCGTCTTTCCATAGTAATTCAGTTAATTCTAACGCTAAAATCTGTTGTGGATCCATCGTTTGGGCTTCGGCTTCAGGAATATTAAAGTATCGATAATCGAAATTTGAAATTTTCTCATCTAGAAATCCAGCCTCAAAAGCGCCTCTGCCGGAGTTCATTTTAACTTGATCTTCTTTACTTAGTAGCATTTCCCAAAAATGAGTTAAATTTTCTGCAGATGATGGAAATTTGCAGCTCATTGCGGATATCACGACTTCATTTTTTTGAAATTTTAAATTCTGTGGTACTTGTGTCTCGGCTGGTTTATCGAGTCCGAAATGATTGATCAATTGATTGACTGTTTTAAATCTATAAAAGTCCTGTGGGGCTAACGATGGAAAATACTTTTGTAAAAACACAGAAAATTCAGCAAAAGTCAAAGAAGTAAATCCTTGGTAAGCCAGGGAAGTATCAAAATCTAATTGAGGGTTAAACTCATTTATGGAAGACTCGAGGCTTTTTAAAAATAGGCTTTGATCGAGCATTGTTCTCTGATGCAGGATCCACTTGATTTCATCCTCTCCTCTGAACATCGATGATACATATTTATAATTATCAAAAACTTCACAGCACTTATCTAATACTGGATGAAAACCGATTTCAATTATTTCAAGCTGATAACGGTTATATTCTTTTTTGATTGATTGCATCGAACCGATAAAATCGATCGGGTTGGTTAACCAATTTTGCCAGTGCTCGTCCTCCAACTGATTTTCAAAATTTGTAGTAACTCCTGAAACAAATTTGGAATCACTAATTTTATTCGATTTAATGATATTGATTTTATCTATGAGATTGGTGTAATCCGGGTGGTGCCATGGATGTGGCAGCCTCATTTTTATAAAATCAGGATTTTGGCTCATAAAATTTATCATCTCATCAGCGTATCCGCTCAAGGTTACATGCTTTTTGGTGTCGCTAACAAAATTTAACGAAGATAGGTTCACGGACAACTTTTCAATTTGTTGATCTGATAATTTGCCATGTAGCATTACACCATTTAAAGTTGCAGCGACTTCTCCGATCCGGTAGGTTAATAAGAGAATATCCTCTAAAGAATACAGTCCTGCTTGAAAAGCAGCAGTTAATTCTCCAACACTATGACCGATTACGACATCCGGCTCATATCCCCACTGACTCCAAATATCAGACAGACATATTTGAGATGCGACGGTTAGTAACGGGCTGTAAGGACATCTGTGTTTATCAATCTCATTGTTCCATATTTCTTCTAAATTTAGCTTTAATTTTGAGCTTAATAGGGAGTCTATCTCTGACCAATATTTAGAATGTTTCAATAGTTTAGGATTACTCTCACTATTTTTGGTTCCTTCACCTGAATACAAATAAATAATTTTTTTCATCTTATCGACCCCAACATATTGCAAGTAACAGGCTATTTCTACGGCCCATAATATTGAAGAAACAAATTACAAAAAAACCTCCCGGTCAGGAGGCTTGTTGCCATTGGTCATGGAAGACCTCATGTTTCCCTTTCGGGGCTGGAATTAGCACCTTTATGGAAAAGGTTGCTGAGCGGTCAACAGGCCAGATCCCTCGCGCCTCTCTTCATGGCTATATATATTAGAAATATCATAGGAATTAAAAACACGATGTCAACATCAATTTTACATTCCGGTCCGGTCAAGAAATTCTACAATAGCGCTGTTGACCTCCTCGGGCTTTTCCATCGGTACGATATGTCCGGCTTCCATGATGTGGACCCGGCTGGCTTTGGCAATGGACTTTTCCATAAAATCACCGTATTTCGGTGGCGTTACCAGGTCGTCTTCAGCCGATACCACGAGAACGGATGCGGTGATCGATCCCACGCGC
This sequence comes from uncultured Desulfobacterales bacterium, assembly GCA_945787595.1. Next base: position 4,581 of record CALZJV010000238.1, read on the forward strand.
TGCATCACGTCAAAACGGTCGCAGGCACGAAAATCTTGTATTAAAGCCTCGGCTTTGCAGCGCGCTGTATCGTCCTTAAAGTTTTTTACCCGATCCGGATCTGTTGCTCTGGAGACAACCAATTTAACGATCATATCCACAAAGCTTTCAATATCCTTTTCGATCGCATCGAATATTTCCGGTGCAACCTTGAGCTTTGACCCGGTATTGATAAGAATACCTGCTTTGAAAAGGTCCGGGTAATCTAATAGAAGCTGTTGAGTGATGGCTCCCCCTAAACTCATTCCACACGGAATGGGCCTCGGCGTTTCTATGGTGCGAATAAAGTCAACCACTGCCCGGGCATAATCCTCTACCCTATCGTGGCCGTTACCGTCGCTTTGGCCGTGGCCGGGCAAGTCAAGGGCAATCGTGTTGACACGCACGGCAAGGCCTTCCACCTGTTCCCGCCAAAAAGCGCTCGATCCCCCGGCACCGTGAATAAAAACGATGGTCGATTTCGCCGGATCCAGTGGCCAGCTACTGGTTATATATCCGATTCCGTTTGTTTTTCGGTCTTCCATGGTTTCCTCCTTGACGAATCTTCCATTCCGAATCACTTGATGATGTCATCTAAACCCTCTCTGTTCTGCTAAAGCTTTTCCGGAACAAGGTTGATCAGCGGTTGGTTCTGAATTCGGCTATTCGGATCTTCAAATATGAGAGAAGCCGTCTTGGGTGTCAATTGATAAGCCATAAGCCCTTTCTGTTCAGAATTCGTCCAAAATCCCCCCTCTCCCCCCGGGCAATCCATTGTAGCTTTAAGAATCAACCGTACATTATGCAGTTGGCATGTTCTGAAGTATGTGATAGTTAGGTTGAGCGGTTCAGCCTTCCCTGGCCTCCGGCTCGTAGCCTACGCCTCGGAGAGTGCGACTTACTAGATCATATTACGGCCCGTGTCAGGTTCCCAGATATGAATCTGAATAATTGAGCAACGTAAATTCAGGTCTGGGCCAGGGGGTTCACGGTTCCCAGTTAAAATGCCCTAGCGGGTCTCTACCGATCGTATAACGCGTCAATCGGATCGCAATACATGTTTCACCCAATAGGTGAAAGAGACCAATCCAAATCATGGGGTATAAAGTTTAGGATATCAGTATTTTATAACCTTTGAGCTTTGAACCCTGCGTGTGGAGTCGACTTGTCCCGTCGTAGCTCGGAGAGCGAAGTCGGAAGCCCGGAGGGCGGAGTCCCAAACCTGGAACCGATCATTTGTGATCTCTGGTCTTTATGGTATAGTTAGAATTGACCAATAGAGGAAAAAGAATATCACCCCATGACGACACTGTATTTGAAAGATCTGGAAAAATCCTATTCCAATAGACGGGTAGTCAATTCCGTCAGCCTGATTGTCAGAAGCGGTGAGGTCGTCGGACTTCTGGGGCCCAACGGTGCCGGAAAAACCACCACATTCTATATGGCCATCGGGTTGGTTAGACCGGATAAAGGAAAAGTGCTGCTTGACGACGAAGATATTACTGATATGCCCATGTACCAAAGGGCCCGTAAAGGCGTCGGTTACCTTCCACAGGAGACTTCGATATTCCGCAAACTGACGGTGAAACAGAATTTAATGGCGATTCTTGAAATACTCCCCATAGATTCAGCCGAGCGCAATCACCGTGCCGACATGCTTCTCGAAGAACTGGGTATAAAGCACCTGCAAAAACAGAAGGCCAATGTCCTCTCCGGCGGCGAAAAACGTCGCCTCGAAATATCCCGCGCTCTAGCCACCAACCCTTCTTTCATACTGCTGGATGAGCCCTTCGCCGGCATCGACCCGCTGGCCGTCAATGACATAAAAAATATTATCGGCCATCTCAAACGACGAGGTATCGGCGTGCTCATCTCCGATCACAATGTCAGAGAAACCCTCGGAGCCTGTGACAATGCGTACATCCTGGTTGACGGCCAGGTTCTAGAATGCGGCCCCCCGGATCAGATAGCGGCCAGCCAGGCAGTGGCTCAGGCTTACCTGGGTGACGAATTCAAATTGTAACATCACACCTTAGTAGTTATTTTTATGCATTTTGTGGCAAAACATTTTCGCCACCAAGACACCAAAACACGAAGATAAATTTTAGCAAACAGTTTTGCTTAGTGTCTTTGTGCCTTTGTGGCCATTTTTCTTGGTTTGTCCGGGTTAGGTAATGTATGAAAATAAAAAAAGGGCGCGCCCAATCCGGCATCAGGCGCGCCTTTTTTAATTCGTATTGGTTCACTAAACGGTCGTGACGTTTACCGCTGCAGGTCCTTTCGCTCCCTGCTCGATGTCAAAGGTAACCCGGTCACCTTCCTGCAAAGTTTTGAACCCCGACCCGTTGATACCGGAGTGATGGACGAAAACATCCGGACCATCCTCTTGTTCGATAAAACCATAACCCTTGCGTTCATTGAACCATTTTACTACACCATCGGCCATTGTGGCACCCTCCTTCAATAAGATTTTTCATAGTCCCATACTTCAGGATGCCGCACGGACAAATGGATCTTTCCTTCAGAATGAAACCGGCCGTAAATATAAGTACGGACCTTTAATGATTGAACTGATAATACCCTTTTTTCAGGCAAAATCAAGTGATTTATTTTAAAATTTTTCTAATTGCTTTGGAGATCAGAGGATTGTACTTTGTGGATTCACCTCAAACCAGAACTGTTGATTCGTGAACCCGAGGCTAAAGAATGGAAGAATTTGAAAATGACGTCGGTCCCGCATTGATTCTCACAATACCAGCGATTGAATGAACTCCAGCAGTTGGTTGAGATTCTGGCAGGGACGTACTTCGTTGCAGCAGGCTTGATAGGCGCGCATCTCGCTGTCACCGGTGTACCAGAAGTACCGGGTTTCCGGATTCAACCAGATGACCCGACGGCATCTTTCCCGCATTTCATCCAGTATTTGTTCTTCAGGATTGCTGTAATTGGATCGGCCGTCACCGATAATGATCAGGGTGGTCTTCTTGTTGAGAATGTCCATGTAATCTTTTTTAAACTGACGGAAGGTCAGTCCGTAATCGGTGGCTGCGTTGTATTCGATATTCGCTTCTTTCAGGACCTTGTCAATGGCCCGGTTGACCTCACAATCTTTAAAAATCCCGGTTACTTCATCCAATCCGGCCACGAAGACAAAACTGCGTACCTGGGTAAAACAGTCTTGCAGTGAATAGAGCATGTTCAGCATAAATCTGGCGGCCGACCAGACCGAACCGGAAACATCGCACAGGGTGACAATTTTGGCCTTTCGCGGCGGACGGTTACGAAAAAATAGCTCCACCGGAATACCCTGATAACCGGCCGCCCGGCGCAGCGTTTTTTTAATATCCAGTGTGCCTCTGTTTTTGGCAGCATACCTCCGGCCGACGGTGTCTTTGAGCTTGCGAACGAATTTATCGATGGCCTCACGCATCGCTGCGACTTCTTTTTTGGTAAGGGAAGCAAAATGGATTTCACCCAACCGGTCCAGCTGTTGTTGATAGGAAGGTGGCTTTTTGCTGTCGTCCTCAAAGGGTCGATCTTGCCGGGCAAGCAGCCTGCGGGCGCTGGCCAGCCGAGCGTCGAAAAGTTCTTTCAAATCGCGGCGAATTTCCCAGTGCATCCGATCCCGTTGATCGGTAATAAATTGCTTCAGCGTATCTTCGACGGCATTGATCTGCAGCATCAGCTCAAGGCGCTGAATCATCGGCCCCAAATTGGACCCCATGCCCCCACCTTGGCCGTCTCCCGCTATAAAACCTTGCTGCATCTGCTCTAAAAACGGCAGCGGATCCCCGTTTAGAAAGTCAAGCAGCGCCTGGTGGGTTTCATCGCCGTTTTGTTCGGCGCCAATTGTCAACAAGGCCTGTTGAATTTGTTCGGCAAGGGGCTCCGCATGTGAGATGCCCGATTCCTGGCGCAGTTCGTGGAAAAACAGATCATACAGCCGATTGAAATGAAATTGCTCCCGCCGGCTTTTAGCAAAATTAGCCCGCAATACCGCCGCAAACTGCTTTTCATCCAGTATATCCACCAGCTTTAGTTGAGTGAGGCAGTCGAGTACTTCGGAGGTTGAGATCCTGAGCCCCGCTGCGCGGGAACAGCCAACGAATCTAAGTATCAGATTTACCATAAAAATAAATGCCAAAAATGAACTAAAATGAGCTAAAATGTCTAAAATTATAGTGTCGCTACGCTCCGTCCTTTTTATGAAAGGTCGATTTCTGGAATATGGAAGGCCAAATATCAAAAAAGTAAAATGGTCACCTGCTTTACGTTTCAAATTTAATTGATTAGACAGAATTCCTTAAATTTAGTCATTTTAGCGCATTTTAGACACTTTAGGCATTTCCATTATCTTTTCCATCTTCTCTACCACCTGTCTCACATCAGCCCTGTACTTGCAAATTACATTGAGCGTGTCGGCGACGATCTCGGGGGATAAATCTTCAACCTGCAGAAGGGCTTCTTTTTCAGATCCATCTCACGAATATTGCGGATGGTGCCAACCAGGCGCCGGGCCAGGTGATCATTGATTTGAGGGATCTTCAGTTTAACGATTTCCAATTCAAGCTCGCGCTCCGGGTAGTCGATGTAAAGGTGGATGCACCTTCGTTTTAGGGCATCGCTCATGTCCCGCGAATCATTGGAGGTTAAAAAAACGAACGGGATATTCGATGCTTTGCGGGTTCCCAGTTCCGGGATGGATATTTGAAAATCACTTAATACTTCCAGCAAAAAGGCTTCAAACTCGGGATCGGATTTATCGACTTCATCGACGAGGAGCACCACAGGAGAGGCAGCGCTAATGGCTTGCAGGAGAGGACGGGGCTGAATGAAGCGCTCCGAGAAAAAGGCATCCTCCTGGGATGCAATTCGGTCCACGGCATCCGACAGGGAATTTGCCCCTTTGAGGACATCGTCGATCTTTTCTTTCACCATCTGGGTGTAAAGCAATTGTTTGGCATACTCCCATTCATAAAGGGCCTTGGTCTCATCCAGTCCTTCGTAGCATTGAAGCCGGATTAATTCCCGTTCCAGGCTCCGGGCGACAGCCTTGGAAAGCTCGGTTTTGCCCACCCCGGCCGGTCCTTCCACCAGAACCGGTTTTTGGGTTACCTGGGCCAAAAAGACAACCGTGGCAATCGTCTTAGAACAAATATAGTCGGCTGTTTCCAATGCCGTTTTGACATGATCAACACTTTTAAATTTCATCGATAGAGACCTCCAGTGAAAATGATTGAATATTTAAGGTCCGTCTCTCTCCGAGCTGAAGGATCTACCCTCCGGTGCGTAGTGCTTTAAGGACGGAGTCGAGCCGGAAGCCGGCGATTCAATTATAAAAAACCATAAACATGACGGAGCAAAGCGACATCCACAAATATTCAATTTGCAATCTTCAATTTTCAATTCTCCGCCTTCGGCGGATCCAAGTTAGGTTTAAATATATCGCAAATCGGCCGCAATACAATGATAAAAAAATTGAAACGTTGAAGTTTCCATTTTGTCTTGATAAAGAAAATCCTCATTGGGCTTATCGAATGAGCTTTCTCCGGATATAAAGGACAGAGGAGACCGGGGTAATGACCAAATTAAAACTTTTGCATCTAAAAAATGAAATGCTGCTAGCCAACTTCCTGGCTAATTTTATCGGTGCGGTTCTAGTTCAAGCTTTGATCTTCAGGGCTGAAACACCTTTCCCGGACAGCCTTTTTGACAATCGTCTCGTTTATCTATTTGACATGGCTTTTACACCGTTTGCCTTTATATTTGTAACGGTAATAACATTGATTTACGAGCGGCCGATCCGGCAATACCTGAATGCCAAGTCAAACCAGATACCTATATCGCCAGAGCTGGAAAGCAGGGCTCGGCGAAGAATACTCAATGAGCCCTTTGGCCTGATCGCTATCGATTTCAGCATGTGGCTTTTAGCAGCCGTTCTTTACCCCACTGCTTTTTTATTGGTGCAGGCAGATACTATTAACATCTCGCGATCATTTATGCTGAATATTAGTACCGGCATCATTACCGTGACC
>CALZJV010000239.1 GCA_945787595.1 uncultured Desulfobacterales bacterium
TTAACCAAAATCCGGGAAGAGCAGGATTCCGAACTATTGCAGTCTCTGCGACGCCGCCAATATCTCAATGAGAAGGATGAATCTAAATTTCTGGTGTTTTTCAAGATAGACCGCGAACTGCCCCTTGTGGGCGCCGGTAGCTAGATTCGGCTGCCGGTCAGCCCGACTGAATCGACAACGTTCAATAATAATACGGATATCGCTTTTATGGAAAAGACCAACCAAATTCGGCAACGATTGGGGGAGTTATTCCGCTCTCAAAAACTGGCAGCTTTATCAACCCATCATGCCGGTCAACCCTATGCCAGTCTGGTAGCCTTTTATGCTAGCGATGATCTTAAGCATATTTACTTTGCGACACCAAAGACCACGCGCAAGTATGCCAATTTAACGGCCGACAACCGGGTGGCGGTTATGGTCAACAGCAGCACCAACCAGGCCTCTGATTTTCATCAGGCCATTTCCGTGACTGCGGTCGGCAAGGCAAAAGACGTCGAAGGAGCGGATAAGGAAACCATATTAGGCCACTATCTGACCAAGCATCCCCATCTGGAAGATTTTGTGCGGTCACCGACCTGTGCCCTGGTAAGGGTAGCCATAAATAGCTATTACTTGGTTAAAAACTTTCAAAATGTGATGGAGCTGCACCTGGAATCATGAACTGGATTCTATCCACTGAAGAAATCCATTCCGGAGATCGTCAGCGCGTGGGCGGCAAGGGATATGCACTGTCGCTGCTGGTCAAAGGCGGTTTCGAGATTCCCAGGACCGTTTGCATCACCAGCGATACGTACCAGGAATATGTCGTTAGGACCGGTTTGCGTGAGCGTATCTTGCTGGAACTTCATCGTAAAGCGTTTAAAGAAATGCGTTGGGAAGAAATCTGGGATTGCGCCACCCGCATTCGCAATATGTTTCTGACCAAACCGCTCCCTGACGACCTCTCGCAGGATATCCGCAACGGTATCAGCGACCGGTTCCGAGGCAAAACGGTGGCCGTGCGCTCGTCGGCGCCCGAAGAGGATGACGCCCAATCGTCATTTGCCGGACTGCACGAATCCTTTATCAATATCGCCGGCACGGAATCAATCTTAAAACACATCCGCCTGGTATGGGCCTCGCTGTGGTCGGATGCTGCATTACTGTACCGCCAGGAGATCGGTTTGGATGTTGAAAAGAGCTCGATGGCGGTGGTGATACAGGAGACTGTCGTCGGTGACAGGTCCGGGGTCGTGTTTACCCGCAGTCCCAATGACGAGAATCAAGGTATCATTGAATCCGTCTATGGGCTAAACCAGGGACTTGTGGACGGAACCGTCGAACCCGATCGCTGGATAATGGATCGATCCCGCAATACGATTGTTTCGCATACGCCCCCTGAGCGCAAGTACTGGATAATTCCAAGCCAAAAAGGCGTGCGCCTGGCAGAGCTGCCGCGAGAAAAATCAGCCTATCCGCCCTTAAACCCTCAAGACGTTAATGTCGTGTTTAAAACCGCTCGCAAAGCGGAAGAATATTTCAAAATGCCCCAGGATGTCGAATGGACCTATGACCAAGATTCTCTGATTTTGCTTCAATCCCGTCCCATTACGACCCTGAGTTCCGACAAACCCGAAGACGAGCGCAGATGGTATCTGAGCTTGCACCGCAGCTTCGATAATCTTAAGGACCTGCGTCGCAAAATTGAAGAAGAGCTGGTTCCCGCCATGATCTCGGTGGCCGAAAGCCTCAGCGCCACCGATCTGATTAAGTTATCGGATCAGGCCCTGGCAGCTGAAATCAGAAAGCGCTGGCAAATCAATCACAAGTGGGTCAACATTTACTGGGCGGATTTCATTCCGTATGCCCACGGTGTGCGTCTGTTCGGCCAGGTTTATAATGATGCCATGCGCCCCGAGGATCCCTATGAATTTATTGATCTTCTCACCAATACCGATATGGCCAGTATTGCCAGAAACAACATGTTGATGGATCTGGCGGCCGTCATCCGCAGTGATCAAGATCTGGCGCAAAAACTGAGGCAGGGCGATGATTCAGACCTCGATACCAAATTTCTATCGATGATTGCTGAATTTATCGAAAAATTCGGTGACCTGTCCTGTGCGGTAACCGGCGGCAAAAATTGTGTGCTGGGAACCGGTCCGCTATACCGGTTGCTGTTGGAAATGGCGGATCTTCCAGCCCAGACCGGTGGTCGCCGCAAAAGTGATCGAACCAAACAATTGCATCGGAATTACGTAAACAGCTTTGACGACGATCAGAAGGAGTGGGCGAAAGAACTGCTTGAGCTGGCCCGCAGCAGTTATCAGCTGCGTGATGATGACAATATCTATCTTGGCCGTATTGAGGCGCATTTGCTGGCGGCCGTCCAGGAAGCCAAGCGACGCCTTGAAGGCCAAACATCCGATCAGACCCCGGAAGTGTTGCGACAGGCACTGGAAGAGGTCGATTTTGCAACCGAATCCCGCAATTTGGTTTCCGCCGCCGCGGAGGCGACCGGTTATACGCTTCAAGCCCGACAGCTGATCGGTCAACCCGCCGGTCCCGGGATTGCAAAAGGTAGCGCCCGGGTGATCCGGAGACATTCCGATTTGGCCGATTTTAAACAGGGCGAGGTATTGGTGTGCGATGCGGTTGATCCCAACATAACCTTTGTCGTGCCCCTGGCGGCGGCCGTAGTCGAGCGCAGGGGCGGAATGTTGATTCATGGCGCCATCATTGCGCGCGAATACGGTTTGCCTTGTATCACCGGTATCCCGGACGCCACGACCTTGATTCAAACCGGGGATGAAATGACGGTGGACGGATATTTGGGGATTGTCACCCTGGGTGATACAGGGCTTGAGGACCGGCGAGGGAGGCAGATAGATTGAGGTGTCAGGCTTCAGGTGTCGGGTGTCAGGGGAAAAAGATGTTAGATACTGAAACCTGACACCCGACACCTGAAACCTATGTTAATTATCGGCGCGCTTGCTGCCCTTTAGGGGCCACTTTTCTGGGCGTAGTCTCGGAAAAAGCATAGACCCTTAAACGTTTTTTTCCATTTGGTGCCAAAAAATTTGGATTGAAACATTTTCATCGCACACCGGATTAATTTGAGGAGAATTTCAGCATGGAAAAAAATTTCAGGATTGGTATCAGCAGCTGCCTGCTTGGCAATGAGGTGCGCTGGAACAGCGGCCATAAACATGATAAATACCTGACCCGTACCCTGGGGCAGTTCGTGGAGTATGTCCCGGTCTGTCCCGAAGTGGAGGCCGGTTTCGGCGTTCCCAGAGAATCGTTTCGCTTGGTCGGGGATCCGGACAAACCGCGCCTGATGACGTTTAAATCGAAAACAGATCACACCGATCGCATGGTCGCCTGGGCCGGAAAACGCGTCAAAGAGCTGGAAAAGGAAGATCTGTGCGGATTTATTTTTAAAAGTGATTCCCCCAGCAGCGGAATGATTCGGGTCAAGGTATACAACGAGAAGGGTATGCCGCATAAAGTCGGCATCGGGATCTTTGCCCGGGCCTTTATGGCGCATTTTCCCTTGATACCGGTGGAGGATGACGGACGTCTTAACGATCCGTTATTAAGGGAAAATTTTATCCTGCGAATTTTCACCATGAAGCGCTGGCGGGATAACGTGGCTCGCAAACCGGGTATGGGCAATCTGGTGGATTTTCATACCCGCAACAAACTGTTGATTCTGTCTCACAGCCCGAAACAATATCGGTTGATGGGCAAACTGGTCGCGGACGGCAAAAAATTGCCAATCAAGGAGTTGTATCACCAGTATCAACTGCTGCTGATGGAAGCCTTGAAACTAAAGACAACCATCAGGAAGGATTTCAATGTTTTGCAGCACCTGATGGGCTATTTCAAGAAGCAGCTGAGCGCAGACGAAAAACAGGAATTACTCGAAGTTTTTGACCAATACCGCGATGAACATATACCTTTATTAGTGCCCATGACTCTGATCAACCATTACGTGCGCAAATATGACCAGCCGTATCTCAAGCAGCAGACATATCTCAACCCGCATCCGCTGGAGCTCAAGTTGCGCACCCATGTTTAGTATCGGTTGGCCGGTTGAGCCCGTTGTCCCGTTGGCCGGTAAAGAAAGGTTTGGAAACCACTTCTAATGACGGTGATTAATTCTACTTTGTCACATTACCAAAGCAAAATATTGTATTAAAATTTCATCTGGTTGTAATATTAATTAAGAAAATGAGCTAAAATTAACAAGGGGCTGAAGTATAAGCAAATATGACAAAGCAGAGTTAAGTGCAATACGATTAAAGGTCTTGTACGGGAATCAGCACTTCGTTGCGGCGTAAAAACCAGGGCATAAACGGCGGGTCATAACGCGCCCAGACCGCTGCACCTTTTTTAGTCAAACCGCGTTTCTGGATGTATTCTTCAAGCAGGGCCTTGTTCTCCTCGTACCCTTCTTCACTCCAGGTCCCGGAATACTTCACCACGGCCATTAGCCGGCCGGATTCTTCTGCTAGTGTTACGCGCTCGTCAAGCGGCTCCGGAAGGGTCTCCAAGGTATACTCTGCCGGCATCAGAAACGTAATGCGCCAGCGGTTGGCCCTTTGTTGCTGACTAACGGGTGCGGTCATGGCAATCTTTTCCGAACCGGCTTCCTGGCCGACCGGGGCCGTCATCGAGATTGACTGCTTTTTTTGATTGTCGCCGGATATGTAAGCATACAGACGGCGGAAACCATCGCTGCCGGCATCCTCCAGGCGGCCCTCGACATAAGTTTCAGCCACTATCTGCGATTTATATTGTCTTAGTTCAAATTCATCTTCTTTTTCCAGAACCGTGTATTTCGCTTTTTCAATCGCCATGGCTGATTTTGCCACTAGCAGTAAAGATACGGCTAAGACTACCAAGCCGGCTATTCCAACATATTTACTGCATGTTTTCATGTTTATTCCTCCAATTGATTAGCAATGAGCCGAATATAATCACTCCAAACCTGCTGGCAAGATTTATATGGAGCTCTCTCCCATTTTGTTTAAAATCATCTAAGATAATAGTTTTTACCTGTTATTAAGCCCTTAAGTATCTCTGGTTGACCGGTATTCATTGATGACTAAATTAGTTGTTAGAGAAAACAAAAATAAACAAAAGGAGTCGATCATGACTGAATTAAATAACTACATAGAAACTGACGAAGAGAGAGAAGAAGGACATGTCAATGCGCGAGAGAGGAACTTTGAATGTGATAATAAAGACCCGCATCTCGGATGCGATATGGGCATAGATGTTGCCGGATAACCAGTGTGCAAATAGCACAAGTTTCTATCCACGATCAAACAAGTTAAGGATGGCAGGGCCACACCAGGTTCTGCCTTCCTACCTTAGATAAAGCCAACACGGCCAAAGGAGGGTGTCATGAACCTGAAGCAATACTTTGACAGTACCAAAGGTTTGGGAATTTTGTCTACCGCCGACAGCAGCGGCAAGGTTGATGCCGCCGTTTACGCGCGGCCCCACTTCATGGAAGACGGAACTCTGGCGATGATCATGCGCGACCGTCTGTCCCATCACAACCTGCAGTCCAATCCCCATGCGATGTTTCTGTTCAAAGAAGAGGGTTCCGGCTACAATGGAAAGAGGCTTTTTATGACCAAGGTCAGGGAAGAACAGAACAGCGAGCTATTGGAATCCCTGCGACGCCGAAAGTCTACATACGGCAATGGTGAAGAAAGGTTTCTTGTGTTTTTTGAATTGGACAAAGAACTGCCGCTTGTCGGGGGCGGAAAGTAATTTGCTTTGATCAATCAATTCTGATATGCACACTTTTTAGATTTATGAAAAGATAGTTATTGTTCAGACATGAATTCACCGCCCGCTTCGCTCAAGACACAAAGATCGCAGAGTCCGCCAGAGGCAGATTGTCCTTTATGTTTGCCTTAGTTGTTTCTTTTATTAAAATGATAGATTTTGTTCGCCGGACGAACCCAGATATTAGCAGCGCGAATTGTCTGTCCTTATCTAACAGTCCATGTCTTAATTTTGTTGTTTCTCGTAACATGGAATGCAAGCTGGCTTCTCATGCGATTGCTGGATGCGCGATTCCATGACGCTCTCACCGCAGAACGCACATGGTATTGACTCGCGGATCTTTGCTGGTTCAGGTTCGGGGATGGATGTTTGTGTCACAGAAAGGATACCGTCGTTGGAAGCAGACAGAATCCATTTGGTAAGGGCGCCTCGGTCTTCCTGCAAGCCCTCTGGAATTTCATTCCCGTGAAAATGCACACGAACACCCGATCGTGTTGATCGGCAGAAAATGGTATAGACCTGCTTCCCGTAGTCTCGAAATAGCAAATTCCCCTTACCAAATGTGCAGCCAGTGACACACTGCAAAGCGTCAACACCGCATGCATCATTCTCCACGATTGCCACAAGGTCTTCGTCCTCAGCCCGCAACGATTCAAGAGTTTCCATCGCAGCAGTGGCCATTTTGTACCCTATGGCAAGCCCGGGGCATTCATGTCCGTGGAATTGGATAATCTCTTCGTATGTCATTTGATATCTCCTCTTGTCTCGAATCCGAACGACCGAATTCTTTTTAAATTACCTCTTTCAAATTGGTAACGCAAGCATTTTTGAACAATGATAATGATCAATGATGGCCGTATTCCACATCAGTGAACGCAATGATCTCCAGAGCTATCATATGTGGCTATATCGGGGGGTCACAGCAAGCTGATAAGCGGAATAGGTTGCAGAATACCATAGATTTCATATTACAAAAATGGTTGTGATATTTAGAGATACATGCAATTCTGAATAAATCTGAACGTAATTCTGACAAACGCTCTAATTTCCATCCAATTTGGATTGTTGTATATACCACTTATTCAATATTTAACAAGCGAGGTCGTTATGGATTTTAAGCAGGCGCTCCAATATGCCCGGGCCAACGGCGAGGAATGCATCTCCACTGTTTGTGGGATGTGCGGCCCAGGCGGACCCGGAGGCGGCTGCGGCATTTATGCCTTTGTCAAAGACGGCCGTTTTAAAAAAGTTGCCGGGATGGACGAATCCCCTGTCAACAATGGAGCCATCTGCGCCAAGGGCCATGCCGCCCCCCAGTGGGTTTACTCGCCGGATCGGCTGACCCATCCCCTGAAGCGCATCGGCAAGAAGGGGGAAGGCAAATTTGAAAAGATCAGCTGGCACGCAGCCATCGATCACATCGCTGAAGTGCTGACACAGCAAAAGAAAACCTTCGGTGCCGAATCCTTGGCTATTCTGTCTCCTGCCAAACGCTCCTATAGTGAGTATCTCCACCGTTTTCTGACAGCCCACGGCAGTCCCAATTACGGCCACAGCGGCATCTGTTACATGCAGCGTGAATTCGCCTATTGTTACACCGTGGGTGGTTTCCCGCGGCCGGACTACGGCCAAAGCGATCTGATAATCTACTGGGGACGTCAACCCATCTATTCGGGCCCGGTTGCCCGGCCGGCACGGGCCTTTATGGCCGCCAAACAGCGAAAGGCGAAAATCGTCGCCATAAAGCCCTCGGTAGAGCCTGATGTCGGCCTGGCCGATATCTGGGTGCCCGTGCGTCCTGGCACTGATGCAGCTTTAGCTCTGGCCATGTTGAATGTGGTGATCGGAGAAGATCTGATTGACCATGCCTTTGTAGAAAAGTGGTGTTATGGATTCAAACGTCTTCAGGCCCACGTCCGACAGTATGACCCCAAATGGGCTGAAAATATCAGCGGTGTCCCTGCTTCCCAGATTGTAGAGGTAGCCAAGCTCTACGCTGAAACGCCTCGCGCCACCATAGACCTGGGCAATGGTGTTGAGCATACCCCCTCCGCCAGCGACGCTATTCGTGCCATTGCAATACTGATGGCCATCACCGGCCACCTGGACCGGCCGGGGGGGAATATTTTTGCCATGCCTCCGAATGCTGCTCCAAAAGATATCCTGTTGAAGGAGCGCTATACGCCGGAGCTGATAAACAAGCTGGTTGGTCCGGAATTCCCTGTTGCGTTTCAGCCTTTTCTAGAAGGTCCCACATCGGCCTACTACCGCATTCTGGAAAGCGTGCTCACTGGAAAGCCCTACCCTGTGCGTGCGGTTATCGCCCCGGGTACACAGGCATCGGTCAGCACCCGGGGAACGAAAAACGTTTTAGCGGCATTACAAAAACTCGACTTCTTCGTGGTAGTCGATGTGGCCCGCACCGCGGATATGCCCTATGCCGATATAGTCATGCCGGTGGCCACCAGCTATGAAATCGATCATCCTTTCCAAATGGTGCCCGGCTGGCTGATGGCGACCAACCGGGTCATCGAACCTCTAGGGCAGTCCAAATCTATTTTCGAATTTTTTCTGGATCTGGGCAATGCCATGGGCTATGGAGACGAGTTCTGGAACGGAGACATCAATGCGGCCATGGATGATCAGCTCGAGCCGTTGGGGATGGATATGTCGGAACTAAGACAACAGCAGTCCGGGGTTGTATATCCGCCGCAGCCGCCGGTTTATAAAAAATACAAAGCAGTTTTCAACCGTCGGAGTGCGAGCTTAAACCAGGCACCCTACCTTCCTCAAGGAAAGGTGGCCCTGTATAACAGCACCTTCGAGAAAGCCGGATTCACCCCCTTACCGGAATGGAGGGAGCCGCCGGAAAGCCTTAGTGCCACCCCAGAATTGACAGAGAAATATCCATTGATTCTTTCCGACTATCATACTTCGAAAAACTTCAGTGCATCATGGCAGCGCAATGTGCCCCATTTGAGAGAAATTCAACCTGATCCGGCACTGCATATCCATCCGGCGGCCGCCTCGGTGCGCCGAATTGAAGCAAACGACTGGGTCATCGTAAAATCGCCGCATGGGTGGATGAAAGTCAAGGCGGAAATATATCCTGGCATCCGACCTGATACGGTCATGATCCTGCACGGGTGGTGGCAGGGTTGCCGGGAACTGGACGTTGAAGATTTTCCCCTTGCGGATGGGGGCGCGAATGTAAACAATATGTACAGCGTGGACCCGGAGAAAGCATACGATCCGTTGGTCACGGCCATGACCAGCCAGACACTGGTTCAGGTAGAGAAGTGGGAGGCGTCATGATGCCTGCAAGTGAAAAAGAATATCTGATAGACTTTGATTCTGAGAAATGCAACCAGTGTCACGGCTGTGAAATAGCCTGCAAAGCATGGCGGGAGCTGCGCTATGGGGTTCAATATCGTCGTGTCCTGAACTTATGGCAGGGTGAGTATCCCAGCGTAAAAAACGCTTCCCTTTCACTGGCCTGCCTGCATTGTGTTGAACCAGCGTGTGCAGCTGCCTGCCCGGAAGATGCCATTTCCAAAAGCGAAAAGGGCGGTTTGGTAGTAGTTGACGAAACGATTTGCAACGGTTGCGGCATTTGTGCCGATGCCTGTGCTTTTGGGGTGCCTCAATTCGGAGAGAACGGGATCATGCAAAAGTGTGACTTGTGCCGTGACCAGCAATTGGCCCAAGCCGCTCCACCTTGTGTGGATACCTGCCCAGGGAAAGCCCTGTCAGTTATTGAGGTCAGTCAATCTAAGAAAATGGTTCATGAAGAAAAAATTACACAGCTGCTCCGGTCTGGTTAGCCGCAAACTTTAGCCGACGGTCTTCATTCAGCGTCTCTCTACCAGAACCCAAACCGCGATAATTTGGCAACATTTTAAAACTTCCAAAATAGGGGATTGTATTTAGTAATTTAATGGTTTTTGCATAGGCCATGATTGTGTCTTCGGTGCCGAATCGAATCCAGCCAATATTCTGATTCTATTGTGTGTTTTTTCAGTTAATCTTATATGCGCCGTCCATTTTCTCAAAGAAGCCAGAAAAGCTTCTAAGTTTAGAACTTGGCAGACGTTATTTGCTGGAATATGGTGTATGATCAAATTTTTGAGGGCAGATCAGGCTATGCTACATGAACGCCGATTGAAGACGATTGTCTGCTTTCAGATAGCTTTTGAGTATCTTTAATTTTAAGCCACTGGTATTATTGAATATATATAGCAGTTAGCACCACCGCAGTCATGAGAGTCGAAAATGATGATATCACAGGCTTTAATGGTCTTAATTTAATCTATGTGTGTCAAGAAAAATAAAATTAAACCTTAAGGACACCAGATAGCTTGATAGCAGTAGCGCAGGTTCTACCAAATCAGCATATCCAATTATATATCTAATAAATTTCAGATACTTAAAAGATTGACATACATATCAAAAAGCGCAGAAATAGGAAAACAAAAGGCAGGGCCACCTCGCGACCCTGCCTCAAGCCGCTCGATGTCCTTTACCAACAGAATTGCTCAATGGAGTATGTGCAAAATATGTCCCTTCTTACTACCCCTCCAGTTTCCAAAAGGGATATATTTCGGTCGGCACTGGCGGCCAGTATAAGTCCTTCGCAAACTCAACAATATTCTTCTCATCTTCCTTGAGCAGGAATCCTACCTTCCGAAGCTCCCTGGCCGCAGCCTCCACCTGCTTGACATACTCGTTCTTGTTCTTGTAACGCTCTTCGATAGACGGACGTGGATCATTTTTAAACAACCTTTCCTCCATCGTCAGGGCGAAAGGCCAGAAAGATCCGTCAAACGGCTTCAAGAAATCCGATGCGCCGGTACCTTCGCGCCGTGGGTTCCACCCCTGATAGGTGCCAAGGGGCACGGCCAGATCAGGCAGCCTGATGCCGCCGATCCCGTTGCCGTCGCTGTCGAAATACGGCACCCGCGTCTCATACGGAGGGCCGAAATATTCAGGTGGCACATTATCCTGAATTCCTGGATACGAAACCGGCACAGGATCTCCGGGTTGCGGCATCGGCATAAAGAAGTCCGGTCCGTAGTCAGCCCGCGGTGGCTTCAAATTGACCCCCGGATGACGTAAGGCTGGAAACTCCACCCCACCATAGCTATAGTATGGAATCTGGGGGAAGTCAGCTTTGTGTTTCTCAACGGTCACCAACTCACCCTGGTCAATACTTGGTACAGCGCTAGCGGGAGGTTTAATGCCCTTGGTCACCCAACGATCTAACGCCACGAGGAGTGCGCGCCCGACCGGACGCTGGTCGATATGGCTGCCGGAGTGCTCGGCAGTGCTGCTGGTCCTCAGAGTGGTAAGGCCGGGATTGCCGTGTCGTGCACCGTTGACCATATAAAACCGAACCTTCTTGTTTGGGATGGCATCTTGGCTGCCAAACACATCTGTGTGGGCGAGAGAAGCCGCCCTCGTCCAGTATTCGAGAGTATGATTGGCTATCATAATTTTGGGTATTTTGCCCAGAGCCTTTGCAACCGCCAACACGTCAGCATGCTGGTCGTAAAGCTGATAGGGGTCAAACTGCCTGACACCTTCCGGGGTAAAGTTGAATGGAAAGTGGTCCGCCGCGAAGTAGTTTCCCTCGAGATGTTTCGGGTGATGCGTTGTCTGAGCCCAACGATAGTTGAAGCCGCCCTTACCGCCGCCGGCCACATGCGGTCTCGCACCCTCGAACACCATCCGGCCCTGCTCGTCCACATGAAATCCCTGGTAAATCATGTGCGTTGCGACGCGACCTGACTGAGAGATACCAAAGATGTAAGCGTACTGCGGGTCTGGACGGCCTTTTCGCCAATGATGGCCTTTTCGCCAATGATGATCTTTTCGCAATAACGGGTTCTGGTTCCCATAGTCGTCCTCGACTTCGAAATGGAAAAAAGAGATCGCATCGCGAATTGCCGCAAGGCCTAAGCCGACGACCCGGGGGTTCTTGGCCCAGTAAATGAGCTCGTAGATTCTCCCTTTTTCGAATGTGCTTCCATAGTAGACGTGATCCGCATCAAGCACCGGATCGAGCACCGGATCTCCGTTTCCGTCGACCACTGCGAATTGCCAATCCTCCCGCGGGATGATCTCCCGAGGCCCTATCATTTCAACATCCGGCAGGTCCCGGACATTGAGTTCAGCTTGTGCTTTAAGATCAAGATCTTCGGCCGCCTTATAGCACCGGCTACCCCCCCAAGCGAACCAGTCAATCTGCACCCCATCTCTATCCCACACAGTCAATTCAGCATTGATCTTGTCGATCATGGTGCTGCCGTCTATGTTTACCATGATCGGCAGCCAGATCCGTAACGGATTTTGGCCAACTCGCTCTACATCCCAGTTCCAGGCAGTCCAAAGAACCGAGTAACCCTCCCTCATCAGCCATCCATTGCCGGCATGCTCCACAGTAGTCGGGTCGTTGCTGCTAGCAGCGTTATTATAATAGGGTAACGCCCGAGGTCTGCCACGGTTGTTTATGTCATACAGGAGTCGATGATTTCCCTTATTAAGGTTGACTGGTTTGAGAAGGATGAAGTCTCCCGAGAATTCAACCTCTCCGTCGTCGTTGACTGCATCTCCACCGACTTTTTCGATTATGCGCCCTTGTTCAAAATCTATCTCTGAGATGTCTTTCCGCAGCCTCCCCTCCTTGGCTAATTGTAAATCGACGATTTGGGCATTGAACCGATTGTCCGGGTCAACGGCATAGTGCAATTTTCCTTTGATCTTCTCGTAAGCACCAACGTTGCCGAACTTCATCCCGTCAGCAAAGGGAATGCGTTCGGTAATCTCGACCCGTGCGACTCTCGCGAAAGACATCGATGCCAAAACCATTGTCAAGGCTAGCGAAAAGATGAGACAAAATCCAGCTTTTAGTTTTCCATTCTTTAACATAGTAAACCTCCTCATGCTTTTCAGATGATAATTGTATCATTCTTAAGCAGATCCCCAGTACAAGCACATACGCGGAACTGCGCTCCTAACAGACCACAAAATGCTCTGTTAGGAGCAAGGCTGGCACAATTTAAGAGATTTCTCCATTGAATCTTTACCCGATTATTAGGTTAAAGTTTATGGAAAATCAGTATCTATTTTAAAACAATAAGGAAATTAGAAATGGAAGAGTCACCAGCTATATAAGTTCTGGATCAAGATGAGACTCAGCTCAGAATGAGGTTCTAAATGAAGCCTGTAATTAGAAAGGAATGGGTTTCAACGTTCTGCTTACAGGCAACCGGAAACGTTTGGTCAAGAATTTTTCCATATAACTACACAAAGTCGGTGTCATTGTCAAGAAATTTCTGAAAAGCACTTCAATGTAGTAACTGAAAAGTGGGTTCGTGGGGATGCTGGGGTGGTGATTGCTTGCCA
>CALZJV010000240.1 GCA_945787595.1 uncultured Desulfobacterales bacterium
TATCCATGCATCTCCTCTTTTTGACCTTAAAAACGACGATATAGGCCCGAAATCAGAACCTAAGATCAATATAGATTCAACTATTTCAGTGACTTGGCTGACCCCAGTCACCTGAGATTCCATCAACTATTTTACTATTCAACTATCCTCACTACCGTCCGCTTCAATTTTTCTCCACCCCGCGGTTCGTAATGCGTTTTCACAACCTTAATGCGCCTCACAGCAAACAGCTGGATACATTCCGAATAAAGCTCCCATTCCAGTTTTAGCCCCTTTCCGCGGATCGAATCGATTGTATCTTCGGGTTGAATTTGAAATGCCCGCTGACCAATGATCGGTCCGGTATCTTCACCATAATCGATGAAATGAACTGTGCAGCCGCCAACCTTGCATCCATAGCGAAAGGTATCCCCATATCCGTCAAGCCCTGCAAAAGCTGGCAGCAATGACGGATGAATATTCATAATTCGCGGCTGGTTGGGTACGGTATTAACGCGGTCAATAAAATAGGGGGTTAAATTTCGCATGAAACCGGCTAAAACAAGGAGGTCGAAAGGATATGGCTGCATCGCATCCAGCAGCCTGGCTTCGGCAATGGCACGGGTCATTAAGAAAAATTTGCCCTTGCCCGATTCATCTCGCTCGGGATAAAAGGCTTGTTTCGAAAATATTTCCTTGTAATCAAAATCATCCGGCAGCACCGCCTTTGCAGGGTCTTTGCTGAACTCCCGGATGATTGATTTATAGTCGACGACGAATGTCGGGATGTTTTTTTTACAGGCTCTTTGTAGGCCAACGGTTTCAGGGTCATCCGATCCGACGAAAACCATCTGCCCGTCAATTTTTCCATTATCACAGTCGTCGATAATCGCCTGCAAATTCGTTCCGCCACCCGAAATGAGAGCGCCGATTCGGAGTTTTCCAACCATTTTGAATACCTCCCAACCCGGATAAACCGGGAGCACAGGTGTGAATTTACCATGAAAGGAGAAAATCACAATAAAGGGAATATTATTTAGCGGGTACACTTAAAATTTTGCCAGAATCCAAATGCCAAAGCAATGCTTAAATTTAAAAAATTTAAGCGAAGCGAATTTTGGGGAAAATAAATGATTGAATATTGTCGATTGAATATTGTCGATTGAATATTTAAGGAATCCTTTCATTAAAAAACAATCATAAAAAATGACAGAGTGACACGCGGCGCCTACGCTGCGCGAGCGACATCCACAAATATTCAATTTTCAATTCCGGCACATCCGAGTTAGGTAATAACCTCATAATAGACGGCAAAAATCATCCTGAACTTGAGGCTGGTTTTTAGAAATCTCACCGAGGTTGACAAGATACCTCCTCATAACTATAATCAATCAATTGTGAATTCAAAGGAAAGGATATGACGTTATGGCAGAAGGTATCATGGAGATAGATGACGGCAATTTTGAAACTGAAGTTCTACAATCCGACAAGCCGGTACTGGTTGATTTCTGGGCGCCCTGGTGCGGGCCATGCAAAGCCATCGGACCGGTGGTTGAAGACCTGGCAAATACATTCGGCGACAAAATTAAATTTACCAAGTGTAATGTTGACAACAGTCCGGTCACGCCCGGCAAATTCGGAATAAAAGCCATCCCCACGCTCATTTTCTTCAAAGGCGGTGATGTCGTCGAACAAATCACGGGCATGGTCGCCAAATCAAAATTGGAAGAAGCCGTCAATAAATTACTGTAGCTCGACGAGAAGTTTACTGATAATCCCCCTGAAATCGGGACAAAAAGCCTTAGCTTGAAAGCTGTAATTCGCGATACCGCACCAAGACATGATTCCCCTGTGAAAAAAAGAGTTATCAGAAAGAAGTAGAGACGTGAAACGCCTCATTGTTGTCGGAATTATCATACTGTTTCTCGGCTCCGGGTGCTCCGCACTGAAAAAGACATGGGAGGCCATTACCGGCAAAGAGGAGACTGGATCTGCCCAGCAACTGGCTTGGGATGGAATGGATGCGTTCGAAGATGGCGAATACAAAGATGCCATCGAAAGTTTTGAGCGATTAAAAGACTGGTATCCCTTTTCTAAATACGCGATTCTGGCGGAATTAAAAATAGCCGATGCTCACTATCATCTAGAACAATATGAAGAGGCCATATTTGCTTACGAGGAGTTTGAAAAGCTGCATCCCCGAAACGAAGCGGTTCCCTACGTTATCTACCAGATCGGGCTTTGCCATTATGATCAAATCGACACCATAGATCGTGATCAGACGCCGGCCCGCAAAGCCCTTGAAACCTTCCAGCGTTTAAACAAACAGTTTCCCAACGATCAATATGCACGCAGCGGTGCTGAACATATCCCAAAATGTTTGAAAAGCTTGGCCGGAAATGATTACTATATCGGTGTTTTTTATTATAAATCCAAACATTACAAAGCCGCATTACAGCGCTTTATGTCGGTACTTTCCAATTATCCCGATGTGGGGTACCATCTGGACACTCTGGAGTATATCGCCAAATGTGAAGCCTCATTATCTGAAGATGAGGAGTAAAAAAACGCTTTACAGCTTCACAATTTTAGTGTAAAAAACATCGTTTTAATCATTGGTATATTGATTAATCAATTGTTCAACCAATTGACGATCAGATTTTTAAGCAAGTAAGAGTAAACGATCCGCCGCGGGTGGAAAGCCTGACGTAAGAAATTGAACAAAATGGATTGTTTTGCAAAGGTCTCATTACATTGAGTTTAAAATTTTCCTAAAGGAGAACAATTATGTCCAAGGTATGTGAAATATGCGGCAAAAAACCCATGGTCGGTCATAGAGTGAGCCATGCTCACAACGTAACCAAACGCAGATTTAACCCGAATTTACAGCGCGTACGAGCGGTTTCAAACGGCCAGGTCAAAAAAATAGTGGCCTGTACCAGCTGTATCAAGTCCGGATATGTGGTAAAGACCTCTTAGCCAATCCTTTTTACGTCCTGTACAAGTTTAACCTTCCTGACTGCCGACAAAATCTTCTCCAAGTGGCTGACATCCTCCACCCCGATGGTAAAAAAACTGTCGACTATTTTGCTGTCACGGGTTTCAGAGGTTGCATGGAGGATATTAGCGCCGTATTTGCTGATATTTCCGACAAGGTCCGCTAGCAGGCCTTGTCGATCATAAGAAATAATCCGGATCTTCACCGGATACGTCTCGGTGGCCTCCTGATTCCAATCAACTTCAATTTGGCGTTCGGGATTCATTTCCAGCGCATTAACGCAATTGGTTCGATGAATTGTGACCCCATAACCTCTGGTTATGTAACCCACAATGTTATCGCCGGGAACCGGTTGGCAGCATTTTCCAAACTTAATTAAAATATCGTCAACACCCTTGACAAGGATGCCGGTTTTGAGCTTCTTTTTGCGGCTCACCCGCCCTATGAGTTTGTTGAATATCGATTCCGGAACCTCTTCTGCCTGCAGTTTGGGAGCAAATTTGCGTAAGACTTGTAGGGGTGTAATTTTGCCGTAACCCACATTGGCAATCAAATCATCAATCGTCTTAAAACCAAAATGAGTCGCGACGTCTGCCAACTCCTCGGTCTTGGCCAGGTTATTAAAATTCAGTTTTTCCTTGCGAAAAGCCTTTTCAAGCATTTCCCGGCCCAATGTAATACTGCGTTCTTTTTCCTGGGTCTTTATCCATTGACGGATTTTTGACCGCGCTTTGACGGTTTTAACAAATTTCAGCCAATCTTTGCTGGGGTGATGATTTTTCGAGGTTGTAATCTCGACAATATCACCCGTTTTCAATTGATAGACCAGAGGTACCAACTGGCCGTTCACCTTAGCGCCGGTACATTGATTGCCGACTTCCGTATGAATCATATAGGCAAAATCAACCGTAGTCGCGCCGTGCGCCAGGGTTTTGATCTCGCCACGAGGTGTGAAGACATACACTTCATCCTGAAACAGATCAATACGCACATTTTCTAAAAATTCGCCGGGGTCCCGGAAATTTTCTTGGTTTTCAACGAGGTCCTGGATCCAGGCAAACTTTTCACTGATATTTTCATCGATGCGTTTGCCCTCTTTATAACTCCAGTGCGCAGCGATGCCGGATTTGGCAACCCGATCCATCTCCCAAGTTCGTATCTGGATTTCGATGCGCTCCCCAACAGGTCCGACAACCGTGGTGTGCAAAGACTGGTACATATTGGCCTTGGGACGCGCGATATAATCCTTGAATTTGTGATCGATGGGTTTCCACATGGAATGAATCAGTCCTAAAGCTTCATAACAATGGGAAATAGAATCGAGGATGATTCGAAAGGCGATGATATCATAAATTTCTTCAAAGGGCAGATTCTGGGAAACCATTTTGTTGAAAATACTGTAATAATTTTTATTGCGTCCTAATACCTCACATGCCAACTTGGCCTCATCCATCTTTTTGGTGAGGTAACCTTTGACGGTTTCCATGTACTTTGAACGCTCTGTTCTGGACTTGGCCACCAGGTTTTGAATCCGGTTATATTCTTCTGGTTGAAAATACTTAAAGGAGGTTTCTTCAAGCTCATTTTTTATCCAGTAAATACCGAGCCGCGCGGCAATCGGTGCATAAATGTCAAGAGTTTCCCCGGCTATTTTTTTCCTTTTATCCGATTTATGGAATTGGAGGGTGCGCATATTGTGAAGACGGTCGGCCAGCTTGATCAGAATGACCCGAATATCATCTGCCATCGCCAGAAACATCTTACGAAGGCTCTCGGCCTGTCGCGCCCTGGTGCTGTGGAAAGAAAGGCCACTGAGTTTGGTGACACCGGAGACGATGTGCAAAATCTCAGAGCCGAACAATTGCTCGATTTCTTCAGGAACTGCCTGGGTATCTTCAATCACATCGTGTAAGAGACCGGCTGCAACACTGATGACATCCAGTTTCATATCACTGAGCATTCCGGCCACTTCCAGCGGATGAGAAAGATAGGGCTCGCCGGAAAGGCGTATCTGGCCCGCATGCACTCTGGCGGAATAGATGTAGGCGCGTTCGATGATATCTAAATCCGCTTCCGGATGGTACTCACTAATTCTATCTATGATGTTGTTAATTCGGATCAAATCTGGTCACTCGGCATTGGCTGATGCTCTCTGGTTGTTTTCAGCTGGTTAATGGATCCGGATACTGCTTATCGGAATTAAATGATAGCGGATATTTCTAATAAGCTTTAGCAAAAACCGCTCGGATGTTACCCGGCTTGTCGCAACAAATACAAGAACCTTTACTGTTTTCCGACTCAAAAGGAAGGCAGCGGATGGTCACCCCAAGCTCATCTTTTATTTTTAGCTCACAAGCTTCTTTACCACACCAGGGAGATGAAGCAAAACCACCATGGAGTTCCGGTTTTTGTGAATTTTTCGGGGTAAAAAAATCGTAAAAAGCCTCCTTGTCATCAAATGACTGGGTATGCTCTTTGCTGAATTTCTGCGCCCGCGTAAAAAGACGGTTCTGTATTTCATCTAAAATATTCGTTATTTCTCCGACAAACTGATCCTTGTTGAGGGACTCTTTTTTATTATGCGCCTTGTCACGCCGTGCCACATATACGGAATCCCGGGCAATGTCTCGGGGGCCGATTTCAACCCGCAAGGGAATTCCCTTTTTAATCCAATCCCAACCGCGAGCACCGCCGATATCGCGATTGTCGATTTCAACGACGAGTTTTCGATAATGATAATAGGTTTCCCGCAGTTGTCCGGCCAGATTTTCAGTGTAGGCTATCACGTTTTCCCGATCATCGGATTTTCTGATGATCGGCAGCAGCACCACATGGGCAGAAGCAATTTTGGGGGGTAAGATGATCCCATCATCGTCACCATGTGTCATGATCAGTCCCCCAATCAGCCGGGTGGAAGAACCCCATGATGTGGTCCAGACATAATCTTCGGTTTCTGAGGCTGTTTGAAACCTTATTTCTGATGCTCTGGCAAAATTCTGGCCCAGAAAATGTGAAGTACCTGCCTGCAAAGCTTTACGATCCTGCATCATGGCCTCGATACAAAACGTATCCACTGCTCCAGGAAACCGTTCAGCCGCAGTCTTGCTGCCTCTTATAACCGGCATAGCCAGATAATCTTCAGCCATTTTCGCATAAATGTCGAGCATTTGCTTCGTTCGTTCAACCGCTTCTTCGCTGGTTGCATGGGCGGTGTGTCCTTCCTGCCATAAAAATTCACTCGTCCTTAAAAACAACCGTGTCCGCATCTCCCATCGAACCACATTGGCCCATTGGTTGATCAGGACGGGAAGATCGCGATTTTCGAAAAAGAGTCTCCGATGATTGTTTCGGAAGTTGGTCGCACCACCAGCGGTTCCGTTAATGAGCCGGCAGGGACTAGCGCTCCGCCCGAGTCTTTTTCAAGCCGGTGATGTGTGACCACTGCGCACTCTTTGGCGAAGCCTTCCACATGCTCGGCCTCCTTTTCCAAAAAACTCAAAGGGATAAACAGCGGAAAATACGCGTTCTTAACGCCTGTCGCCTTAAACATATCATCGAGTACGCGAACGATGTTTTCCCAAAGCGCATAGCCCCAGGGCTTGATGACCATGCATCCTCTAACCGGCGAGCGCTCCGCTAAATCGGATGCCTTAATCACCTGTTGGTACCAATTCGGATAATCTTCAGCTCTTGTCGGCGTAATCGCCGTCTGCACCTTATTTCCCATTTCGTTCCTTTCGATATTTCTCAAATTTTTCCACTTCAGCCAGCAGAACTTCAACCAGCTTTTCCTGGGGAAACTTTTTAACAACTTTTCCCTTCCTGAAAAGGACCCCGCTTCCGTCCGCACCGGCAATACCGATATCCGCCTCCCGGGCCTCTCCGGGTCCGTTTACCACACATCCCATTATGGCAATTTTAATTGGAGAAGCGATAGATAATAAGGCCTTTTCCACTTGTTCGACAATATCAAACAATTTAATATTGCAGCGTCCGCAGGTAGGGCAGGAAATTATCTCTGGTCCACGCTGCCGGAGGCCCAACGCTTTGAGAATTTCATATCCAACCCGTATTTCTTCAACCGGATCCCGAGTCAATGATACCCGAATAGTATCGCCGATACCTTCAGCCAGCAGCGTCCCGATGCCTAGAGCAGACTTGACGATGCCGGTATAAAGTGAGCCGGCTTCGGTCACTCCGACGTGCAATGGCAAATCGGTTTTTGTAGACAACAGCCGGTAAGCCTCAACCGTACGAGTAACATCGGATGCTTTCAGGGAAACTTTTATCTGGTGAAATCTAAAAGAATTCAACAGTTCGATGTGGCCCAGGGCACTTTCGACCATCCCTTCGGCGGTGACACCCTTATATTTTTTTAGAATATTTTTTTCCAAGGAACCGGAATTGACACCGATACGAATCGAAATACCGGCATCTCTGGCACAGTCCACCAGGGCCCTCACTTTTTTAGCACTTCCAATATTTCCGGGATTTATCCTCAAGGCATCCGCACCGGCCAGAGTTGCTGCAATGGCTAATCGGTGGTCAAAATGGATATCGGCAATCAGGGGAATTAAAATTTCTTTTTTGATGGCTCGGATGGCTTTTGCGGCTTGATGATCCGGTACCGCCACTCTTACAATTTCACAGCCGGCATTTTGCAAACGCTTGATCTGGGAAACCGTGGCTTCGACATCCGCCGTCGATGTGGTGGTCATGGATTGCACCGAAATTGGCGCCATATCCCCCACACGAACATTGCCAACCCTTATCTGACGTGTTTTTTTACGGTCAAAGACAAACGGCATGCTAACCTGTTGCTTTAAATTAGTTACTTTATAATATGCTCATTATCCAGTACGATATCCATCTAAATCCATCGATCCGCAAATACTCCGAGGACTTTACTCAGACTTCGGCCGAGCGACTCGACGTGAGCTCGTCGACATGTCTCAGTCGAGGGCCTCAGGACTTAGAGCTGAGTAAGCAATTATATTAAATTGGTCAATAATTATATGTCACTGTGATTGTGAATTGAAGCACTAAGCTTCCAATTGCAAACCGATTCGGAAGTATGGTATACTTGATCAAACGTTTTAGATTATCAAAACACGTGATTTTATTCAAGTAAAATAGGGAAAACGAACCATAGCCCAACCGCATTATTAAGGAGATATGAAATGACAAGGGAGCATGGGCCAAAATTTTCAGAAAAGCACGATACCGATACACAGATGGACCCCGCAGTGAAGCAAGAAATTGTAGATAAAAGTAAAAATAATGAAATAGCATGTGCCGTTGCCTTTCAAATTGCAAAAGAGCTAGCAGCGATTCCGGCCGATGTTGGCAAAGGTATAGACCTTCTGGATATAAGATTAGTTAAATGCCAGCTGGGTTTATTTGGATACAGCCCAGTAAAAAAGGCGGTCAAGCCAAAATCACCCCAGAGCCGCGACCTGGAAGAGGCTATCCGTATGGCTTTGGTGGAAAAAGAACTTTCATGCCGCGCTGCCTGGGATATTGCGCACCGGTTCAACGTACCGAAAATGACCGTCAGCGCGGCCTGCGAAGCCCTCGAAATTAAGATAAAGCCGTGTCAGCTGGGGGCCTTTTGAGTATTTAGAAGGGCGGAGAAGCTGATGCTTCAAAGGGGCGCTCTAGGCCGTTCGGGGTTGGAGGCAAATTGGCATAGAGCATGGCGCATAGGGCATAGGGAATAAAAGCTGGACACTGATTGTGGGTGGTCTGATGTAGGAGACAGAAAAGGGATAACTTCCTTTATCCTCAATAAACTAATCAACGAATTAACCAGTCAACCAGATTGAACAGAGATACCGGTCTGAACGCTCACAATTTATCCAGTTAAACCTATTTGTTTTTTGTTTAACCGGGACGATCTAAACGAACATATCGATCATAACCAGGCAATCTATTCAAACTATGATGGTCACATCGGCAATCAATAAGATTTTTGGCGGTCAGCCCGTCCCTCAGCTCATTATTCTTGCTTTGTGGGTGCTTGCCGCATTTTACGTGATGAATCCGATCGTCAATGATTACAAATTCAATACGCTTCATAAAATAATAAAAACCGGACAAATTACAGTGATTACCCGCAATTCTGCGCATTGTTACTATACTTATCGCGAAGAACCCATGGGATTCGAATATGAGCTGGCAAAGGAGTTTGCTGATTATCTGGGAGTTAAACTGAAAGTGCAAATCACTGAAGATTGGGAGCAAATGATCCCGCCGTTGCAGAATGGGACCGGTGCCTTTATCGCAGCAGGAATGACCATTACTCCCAAAAGACAAAAACAGGCAGCTTTTTCAGATGGTTACATGGATATACAGCAACACATCATTTCGCGGCGCAACAAGGCAAAAATTAAAAAACTGGAGGATCTTTCCGGCAAGACCATCCATGTTCGAACGGCGACCTCTTACCAGGAACAACTTGAGGAACTCCAAAAACAGGGGATTGATGTCACCATCGAACTCCATCACGATTTGCCCACGGAAGAGTTGATACAGCATGTAGATAGAGGAGATATCGAATTTACCGTTGCCGACAGCAATGTTGCCATGTTGAGCCGACGCCATTATCCCGGTGCAATTATGGCAGGTGCAATCAGTGATCTGCAGCAACTTGGCTGGGCGGTGCATCCCGAAGCTCGCCGGTTAAAGACCAAAATTAATTCATTTTTCAAAATTATAAAAAAAAATGGTAAATACGATGAAATTTACAATAAATACTATGGCGATATCGCAGACTTCGATTACGTCGATCTGAGCATTTTTCATCGCAGAATTAAAACCAGGCTATCCCGTTACAGCCCGTTTATAAAGGCGGCTGCCAAAAAACACGGCTTTGACTGGCGCTTGATTTCCGCTCAGATATATCAAGAATCCCATCTAAATCCCTGGGCAAAAAGCCCAGCCGGAGCAAAGGGTTTGATGCAGCTTCTCTCGAGAACGGCCCGCAGTCTGGGAGTTAAAGACATTTACAACCCCGTGGAAAATATCAATGCCGGAGTACAGCATTTAAAAAACCTCTATGATCTTTTTGACAGTGCGGATGGAAACGATCGATTGCTCATCTCTCTAGCTGCATACAATATCGGTCAGGGCCATATCCGGGATGCCCGCCACCTGGCAGTCAAAATGAAACTTGACCCGGACTCCTGGGAATCGCTGGCAAAAACGCTGCCCCTGCTGAGCTTTCGCAGATATTATAAAAACTCCAAATATGGTTACTGCCGGGGTACTGAACCCGTCCTTTATATCAAACAGATCAGGGTCTATTATGACATTTTAAAACGACGGGAGATCGAGCATGGTGAAGTTCAGGCAAAATTGGGATAATTGAAAATCAAATAAAGAAAACATGATTTTCAACATTCCAGCTCTTAGCCGAAGTAGGTGGCTCTTTCCCCCACAAACGGATTGGAGCGTCTTTCTTCGCCGATAGTTGTGGGCGGTCCATGTCCCGCATAAACCTTAACATGATCGCCAAGAACAAACAGCTTTTTACGGATACTTTCCTTGAGCACCTCAAAGCTACCTCCTGGAAAATCGGTGCGACCAATGGATCCTGCAAATAAAGTATCGCCAACAAAAACAAAATCAGCGGCATAAAGAGAAATACCGCCCGGCGTGTGACCAGGGGTATGAATCACCTTTAAGACCGTATTGCCGAATGTGACTTCATCACCATCAATAAGCTCCCTGTCTGGACTGGGGGAGTTATCTGCTGTAAGACCCCAGGCAGCAGCGCTGCTGGAAAGCTGGTTGAGCATCGGCGCGTCAAGAGAATGAATGAGAATCTGTGCGCCGGTTACTTCTTTTAGCCTTTTATTTGCGCTGACATGGTCAAAATGGCCATGGGTGTTAATAATAAGTTTGGCAGTCAAACTTGAGCCCGCCAGTGCGTCTAAAATTCGATCGGTTTCGTCTCCAGGATCTATAACCGCCGCCTCAAATGTCTCTTCACAGCCCAGAATAAAACAATTTGCCTGGATGGGTCCAACCGTCAGTGTTTTAATGATCAAATCATCCTCCTATTTATTCAACCGCATCATCCCGTGTAACGTCAATCTTTTTTAGGGTGCCCTCTTTTACCAGTGCCCCTCGGATACTGTCCATAATACCGTTAATGAATGCCCCGGATTCTTGTGAGCCGAACTTCTTTCCGATATCGACAGCCTCATTGATGGAAACCTTCGGTGGTATATCATCACAGTATAGCAATTCGTAAACCGCTATGCGCATCACATTGCGATCAACACAAGACATACGGTGAATCTTCCAATTTTGGGAAAAGCGTTCAACCAACGCATCGATCTGGTCTTTTTCATCTATAACGCCGTTCACCAACTTTATTAAGAACGGTCGCGACTTTTTCGAATTGCAAAAGCAGCCACAGAAGTATTCCAGCATTTCTTCGGATGCAGACTTTTGCATATCCATGTAAAAGAGTGCTTGCATGGCAAGCTCTCGTGCCTTCCGACGAGTGCCCATGGGTGCTTTAATCAATCAACTCAAACAGGTTTGCCATCTCCACGGCAGCTATGGCCGCACTCCAGCCCTTATTACCTGCTTTGGCGCCTGCACGTTCGATCGCCTGTTCGATGGTATCGGTCGTAATAACGCCGAAAATAATCGGAATTTCGGACTCCATACCGATCATGGCTACGCCTTTGGATACTTCGGCACTGACGTAATCAAAATGCGGTGTTGAACCCCTTATGACGGCACCCAAACAAATTACAGCATCAAAACGTTTTGTATTTGCCATTTTTTTGGCCACTAGCGGTATTTCAAAGGCTCCCGGGACTTTGACTACCTCGAGATCTTCATCTGCGGCTCCACTGCGAACCAGCGCATCCAGCGCACCGCTCAATAGCTTTTCGGTGATAAAGTCGTTGAACCGGCTGACGACCAATGCAAACTTTTTACCCTCTGCAATAAGTTTCGCCTCATGTAATTTCGGCATGTACGCTCCTTTCGGTGTGAATTGACTGGTTGAGTAGTTGATTGGGTAAAAAGGGGATAAAAGGAATCATCTATTTAACTTTGGATGCGCTCTAATAGATATTAAACTTTGAGCTGTTCGCCTATTCAAATACTCCACCAATCAACCAGTCAACTATTTAACCAAATCACGGATTAACATCCACATTCAATAGGTGCCCCATTTTTAGCTTTTTGCATTGCAGATAACACTTGTTGAATTCATTGGGAGCGACTTCGATTGGCACCTGTTCGACAATACTCAGACCGTATCCGTCAAGACCCACCATTTTTTTGGGATTGTTGGTAAGCAGCCTCATTTTTCTGACACCCAGATCAACCAGGATTTGCGCTCCGATGCCGTAATTTCGCATATCCGATGCAAAACCCAGTTTCTCATTGGCTTCAACGGTATCGAAACCTTCGTCCTGCAGCGCATAGGCCTTGATTTTGTTGACCAGACCAATGCCGCGGCCTTCCTGGCGGATATACAGCAGTACCCCGCTGCTTTCCTCTTCCATTTTAGACATAGCCTTTTGCAGCTGCTGACCGCAATCACAACGCATGGATCCAAAAATATCACCGGTCAGGCACTCGGAATGGACCCGCACCAGCGTGGGCTTTTCCGGTTCGATCACGCCTTTGACCATAGCTATGTGCAACAAATTGTCCACATCGTTTTCATAGACAATGGCTTTAAAATCACCGGCAATCGAAGTCGGAATTATCGTTTCGGCTGAGCGGTTTACAAAAGACTCCGTGCGCATCCGATATCCAATTAGATCCGCAATGGTGCAAATACCAATCCCATGTTTTTCACTGAATTTTTCCAGAGCCGGCATTCTGGCCATGGTTCCGTCTTCATCCATAACTTCACAGATGACACCGGCAGGCTGCAAACCGGCAAGACGCGCCATATCAACAGATCCTTCCGTCTGACCGGCTCTCACCATCACCCCCCCATCTCTGGCCCGGAGGGGAAAAATATGGCCGGGTCTTACCAGATCACGGGGTTTGGCATCAGCAGCTACGGCGGTTAATACCGTAGTGGCCCGATCGGCGGCTGAAATTCCGGTTGTCACGCCGCATCGAGCTTCGATAGATACAGTAAAACCGGTTCCGTAGGGAGATGTATTGATATCCACCATCGGAGGCAGTTCCAAGCTGTCTATTTTGTCGGCGGTCATCGACAGGCAAATAAGTCCGCGGCCGTATTTGGCCATAAAATTGATGGCCTCAGGCGTCACTTTCTCGGCCGCCATACAAAGATCACCCTCGTTCTCCCGGTCCTCATCATCCACAAGGATAACCATTCGGCCTTCTCTGATTTCTCCAATGGCCTCTTCACTACTAAGCTGTGGCATTTTTCCTTCTTATCTCCGATTATTTTTAGTTCCTAAATAAATGTTAAGTGTCAACTACCGGGGTGCTAATCAATAAACCCGGTTTTGACTAAATACGCGTGATCAATAAATGATTGTTTCGAACGGTCCTCTTTGCTCCGAATTGGACGACCGCTCATAAACTGTTCAACATATTTTCCGATCATATCGGTTTCAATGTTCACCCGGTCACCTTTATTTTTAAAACCGATGGTCGTCCATTTGGCCGTATATGGTATGATGCTCACGGAAAAGTTGCCCGATTCACAGGTATTGATGGTCAGGCTGATACCGTCCATGGCCACCGAACCCTTGGAAATCATATATCGTGTGAGCCGCTCTTCAACTTCGATGGTTATGATGACTGCGTTGCTGAGGGTTTCCCGTTGCTTGACGATTCCCGTTCCATCGATATGGCCAGACACCAGATGTCCGTCGATACGATCCGATAGACGCAGGGCCCGCTCAATATTGAGACGTTCACCAACTTTAGCTTGGTCAAAAGTTGTCGTTTGAAGCGTCTCTGGCGAAACGTCGACCTCAAAGCGTTTGCCGTCGATTTTCACTGCGGTCAAGCAAGCCCCGCTGACGGATAGGCTGTCGCCGATTTTTGTCTGATCCAGAGAAAAATCTGCTTCAATTGTCAGGCGTTTTCCCTGGCCGGAAGCCCGGATACCTGCAATAGTACCCAGACCCTCTATAATTCCCGTAAACATTGATTTTGCCGTTGTAATGGTTTGGTACGTTAAGAGCGTTGAAATGGTCTGGTTGATTGGTTAATTAGTTGATTAGTTGATTGGTTGATTGAGGGAAAAAGGAAGTTATACCTTTCCTATCTATGATCTTTCAGCACAAGCTTTTTTGTTTTTCACCTTCCTAACTTCCCAGCCTCATAGCTTCTTCCCTATGCCCTATGCGCCATGCTCTATGCCATTTTGCCTCGCTCTATGCCATTCTGCCTCTAATCTCAAGCGAAGCGCTCCTCTAACAGCCGAAGGCTCCCCTTTGAGCTTACAGTCTTGAGCCTTTAGCCTTTGGCCTTGATCCTTTTAAGGCCTTCATCATCCAAACGGACAAAATATAACAACTATTCCGAAATTTACAACTGGCAATGGACCACGAAGAATAAACACCTTAGCCGGATAAACCGGTTGGAGCGAAGCGGAAATCCCGGCTCATCGGGGAAATAACAAATTACAAGCACCAAAATACAAATAAATTCCAAATAACAATATCCAAATTTCAAATAAGTTCAAAAACCAATTGTTTGGGATTTTGAATTTCGGTCATTGTGATTTGCCCTTCGACCTGGCTCAGGGTGGTGGTGAGTCCTTCGACTCTGCTCAGGACCGTGAGCCTGTCGAACGGCTTGTCGAACCATTTGGTATTTGAACAACATGTTTTAAGAAAAAAGGCCCTAAGCGCTATGTAACATATCCTTCTATAAGTACATCATCGCCAAAGCGGTGGACGAAAATATCATTGATCGTTATACATTCGCTCATCAGTTCCACACCCGGGCCGCTGCATATGGGAACGCCATCATCGCCCCCCAAGATTTTAGGTGCATAAAAAAAGAACACCTTGTCCACCACTGCGTGGTTGAACGCAGAGGCCAGCACCCGGCTGCCGCCCTCGATTAGCAGACTGGTAATCTCCCTGGCTCCGAGCTGCTCCATTAATGCTTTCATATCAATCAGATCATTTTTAAGCGATACTTCAAGCACCTGAGCACCTGATTTCTCAAGCGCCCTCTTTTTATTCCCCACCGCTTCGGAACCGGCCACCAGAATAGTGGGAACAGCGGATACTTGCCGCAATACCCGTGCATCCGGTGAAATAGACAAATGGGTGTCCAGAATGATTCGCACAGGATCACTGCCTTGCAGGCCAGGCAGACGGGTAGTCAGGCTCGGGTCGTCATTTCGAATGGTGTTGATTCCGACCATGACGGCATCCACCCTATGACGCAACTGATGAACGAACCGTCTCGCTGTTTCGCCGGTTACCCATCTGGAATCCCCCGTACGGGTGGCAATTCGGCCATCGAGAGTGGCTGCACATTTTGCCATGACAAAAGGGCGACCGGAGCAAACGTATTTAATAAAGGCTTCATTCAGTTTTTTGGCCTGCCCCTCACAAACACCTGCGGTGAATTGCACCCCGTTCTGCTCTAAAAATTCAGCGCCACCTCCGGTCACCTTTTTGTTGGGATCTTTCATGGCTGCAACCACACGTCTGACGCCCAGCTCCAGTATCCTGCGGGTGCAGGGGGGAGTGCGCCCGGTATGATTACAGGGTTCCAGCGTAACGTAAAGGGTCGCCCCTTTCGCAAGATCACCTGCCTCTTCAAGAGCGTTGACCTCTGCATGGGACTCACCGGCAACCTTGTGGTATCCCCTTCCCACAACCTGGCCGTCTTTTACCACCACAGCGCCGACCATAGGATTTGGTGATGTTAAGCCTTCGCCCTTGGCTGCAAGATCCAGAGCAATATTCATGAAATGACGGTCATCCATAATTTCTCGGAAATCAGAGGTTAGAAGACAGAGGACAGATTAAGATGGTTAAGATCGTTTAGTTGTTATGCTGGTGGTGTTTGTGAGGATCGTTCCGATAAAATACGCTTCGTCCCAGTTAAATGGTCCTGCGGAATTTAACGGGATGGCCTGTCACTGTCGTTTCCCGGCAACATAATTTATAAATTGAACAGGGTAAAAATCTCACTATATAAATTTGGATCGTCCCGGTTAAACAAAAAACAAATAGATTTAACTGGATAAATTGAGATCGTTCAGGCCGTTGTTTTTGTCTATTTTTGGTCTCTGGTTCTCTGTTTTCTGTCATCTGTCTTTTTGTGGTTACTCAAAAGACTCTTTAATTCGGAAACAAAATCGTTCACATCTTTAAATTCCCGATAAACCGATGCAAATCGAACATAAGCGACATCATCCAGTTCGTGGAGTTTTACCATGATCTTCTCGCCTAGGACGGAGGCCGGGAATTCCTTCTCGTCGATTTCTCGCAAATCACGTTCCAGATCATCGATGAATTCTTCGATGACATTCATACTGATATCACGTTTCTCACAGGCCTTTTTCACACCGCTGCGCACTTTTTCTCGATTAAATACTTCTCGTCGACCATCCTTTTTGATGATCATAATGGGGATTTCTTCAATATGCTCGTAGGTTGTAAAACGTCGACTGCAATCAATGCATTCCCTGCGCCGCCGGATCACACTGGCATCCTTGCTCAACCTGGAATCGATAACCTTGTTGTCAATCTCTCCACAAAATGGGCATTTCATGAGCCTTCTCCCCGATTATCGGAATCAATTTGCTTCAATTCAATCCCGGCTTCTCCCAGCAGCTCCTTGGCCAATATATCTGCATAACCGGATTGGTAATAAATCTTTTGAATACCGGCATTAATAATCATTCGTGCGCAGATAGAGCATGGCTGGTTGGTACAAAAAATGGTGGCACCCTTTACGGATACACCATGGTAAGCGGCCTGTATGATGGCGTTTTGTTCTGCATGAATACCACGGCACAGCTCGTGCATCTTGCCGGATTCAACACCCAACTGTTCCCTCAAACATCCGACTTCGAGACAATGTTTCAAACCAGTGGGTGCGCCGTTATAGCCTGTTGACAAAATGCGCTTTTCTTTAACGAGAACAGCACCCACTGCTCGTCTGGTACAGGTGGAACGCTCGGCAACAAGATTGGTAATGTTCATGAAATACGTTCCCCAGGAGGGACGAGATTCTTTTATTGCCATGTTAAGTAACAGCCTTTAAATACTTTTTGAAACCGGCGTCAAATGATTGAATATTCAATTTTCAATTCTCCGCGGATCCGGGTTAGCGCTTTACTCCTATATTTTTTCTCCCAGACGCTGTTCAATCCTCTCAAAGTCTTCGAAGTTATCGATGCGCTCCTGATGTCGACCACCCTCAAAGGGAGTTTCGAGCCAGGCATGGACGATTTCTTCGGCCAGGGCCTCGCCAATCACCCGTCCGCCCATGACGAGAATGTTGGCATCGTTATGTCGGCGGCTCATAATTGCGGAAAAAAGATCATTGCAAAGGGCAGCTCGAACATGGGGAAATTTATTTGCCACCATTGACATTCCCAAACCGGTACCACAAAGCAGAATCCCCCGATCGTATTTCCCCGTTGCAACCTGAGATGCCACTTTGGCGCCAAAGTCGGAATAATCCACCGAGATGCTGCTATCGGTGCCCACATCCTCCACATCGATGGCTATTTCAATAAGATGCGCTTTAATCTTTTCCTTCAGAGGGTAGGCTGCGTGATCACAACCGATAATTATAGGTGTTTGAATTGCGCTTGTCGACATGCTTACCCCTTATATTTTGTTAATATCAGCGTGGCGTTGGTGCCGCCGAAACCAAATGAATTGGTCATGGCATTTTCAACTTTTGTGCTGCGGGCCACGTTGGGCACATAATCCAGATCGCACTCCTCATCCTGATGATCATAGTTAATGGTTGGTGGAATCATATCTTCATAAACGGTAAGCGCCGTAAACACAGTCTCAATTCCCCCGGCTCCCCCCAGCAAATGACCGGTCATTGATTTGGTGGAGCTCACAGCTAAAGAATGGGCGTGCTCTTTAATAACAGCTTTTATCGCCCGGCTTTCATACAGATCGTTAAGCTGAGTGGAAGTCCCATGGGCATTGATATAGTCAATCTGGTTACCGTCCAGTCTGGCGTCCTCAAGAGCAGCAACCATGCAGCGAACAGCTCCATTTCCGTCCGGTGGGGGTGAGGTCATGTGATATCCGTCTCCGCTCATGCCGTAACCCGTAATTTCCGCATAAATGGGCGCATTTCGGGCAAGGGCGTGGTCGAGGGCTTCTATGATCAAAATACCGCTGCCCTCACCGACCACAAATCCATCCCGGTCCCGGTCAAAGGGCCGCGATGCTTTCTGGGGTTCATCGTTGCGGGTGGACAGAGCTTTCATGGAATTGAAGCCGGCGATGCACGAGGGACTGATGACGGCTTCGGCGCCTCCGGTGATCATGGCATCCGCGGTGCCGCTTTGAATCAGTCTAAAAGAATTGCCCACCGCATGGGCGCCAGCCGCGCAAGCAGTTGCGAGGGACGAATTGGGGCCCCTGGCCCCGAAATGGACGGATATCAACCCCGGAGCCATGTTGCCGATCATCATAGGAATAAAAAACGGACTCACCCATTTGGGTCCCTCCTCGGCAACTCGTAAAACTGTATCTTCCATGAACCGCAGGCCGCCCAGTCCACACCCGGTAATAGTACCCACCCTGGTTTCATTGGTGCTGTCGATTACCAGGCCGGAGTCTTCAATGGCCATACGGGTTGCCGCCAGGGCGTACGCAATAAAAAGCTCAACACGCCGAGCATCTTTTTTCGGCATAAAATCCTGTGCTCTGAAATCCTTGACCTCCGCCGCGATTTTAGTGGCGAAGTCAGAACTGTCAAAGCGGGTAATTTCACCAACGCCCGATTTTCCAGCACAAAGAGACTCCCAGGTCGGCTTGACACCAATGCCTAACGGCGTGACAAGCCCCAATCCTGTAATAACAACCCGTTTATGTATAGGTTCAATCATCCGGCAAAAAGCCTCCGAAGCACAAACACTTAGAGTTTAGTGTACAGCAACGTAATCAAAAGCATCCTTAACTGTCGTAATTTTTTCGGCATCTTCGTCGGATATTTCGACATCAAATTCTTCTTCCATGGACATGATTAATTCAACCAAATCAAGGGAGTCTGCACCCAGATCATCCACAAAAGAAGCCTCGGGAATGACTTCTTCCATATCTACACTCAGTTTTTCCGCGATAATCTTTTTTACTTTATCCTCGATAGACATTAGAAATACCTCCTTGTTATTAGCTGAAACCACATTGGCCCCAGACAAATTTATATACAACAGCTAATATGCCAAAAGGCTCTTAGTTCGCCTCACTCATCCGCCGGAGACGGAGAGTATTGGAAAGTTGGAATTTTGGAATAATGGGTTTAAAGAGACTATGACTCAAAACGCAAATGAATCGCTATGCCCTGTCTTTATAAATCGAAAGCATTCTACAAATATTAATATGCAATCGAAAATATTCAATCATTGGAGCATGGTAAGCGTATCCCTGTCACTCATTTTGCCATAAAATGTCGTAGATCCGCCTCTGGGGGACACAAAAATAGTTTCTAAGGGCCTTGCCGTCTCACATATACATCCCACCGCTGACATGAATAACCTGCCCGGTGATGTAAGCGGCCTGATCGGAGGCCAGAAACACCACCGCCGAGGCAATGTCCTGTGCAGTTCCGGCCCGTCCCAAAGGAATTTGTGCCACCATCGCCGCTCTAGCTTTGTCCGACACGGAAGCTGTCATATCCGTTTCAATAAATCCCGGGGCCACTGCATTCACCGCAATGTTCCGGCTTGCCAGTTCTTTGGCGACGGCTTTGGTGAGTCCGATAATACCGGCCTTTGAAGCGACATAATTTGCCTGCCCCGGATTGCCGCTCGCCCCCACCACAGACGATACGTTGATGATACGCCCGGATCGTTGCTTGAGCATTATTTTGGAAACCGCTTTAATGCAGTGAAAAGCCCCCTTTAAGTTGATGTCGAGAACATCATCCCAGTCGGCTTCTTTCATACGAACGATCAACCCGTCCCGGGTGATACCGGCGTTGTTGACCAACACATTAATACGACCGGTTTCATCCAGTGCCCGTCCGACAAATTCGGACACCTCTTTTTCGGAAGCAACATTTACCCGCGTGCCGGTTGCCCTTCCGCCGGCATCGCTCACAAGTTTTTCGGTTTGGGCAGCAGCTTCGGCATCCGATGAGTAATTAAAAAATATGTGGTTGTCGACATGAGCAAATGCCATGCAAATACCCCTGCCAATGCCCCTGGAGCCGCCCGTAACCAAAATGGTCCTTTTAACCGCGTCGGCCATGATCACCTCTCAAACACGATGTCGGCAAGCTGATCCATATCATTAATGAGGTTTCGAAAGCTTTGGGTCATCTCAGCGTAACCAACCTTCGCCATGAATTCAGCCGCCGTCTTCTGATCGAATTCACCACAGCCCCATACAATTTTAAAACAGTTTTGGGACACAACCTGGGCAACCTCATTGCTAAATAGTCTTGAAATCAGTTTAATTTTTTCGGCCCCCGAATCACCGCGTCGGCAACACTTGAAAGCCCTGCGGGCCAGACTGGCACCAACCTCTACATGGGTCATCATATCGGCCAGCGCAAACATGATATATTGCCGCCGGGTTAAACGATGGTCATTGACCAGGTTAACGGTCTGATTCAGCGCTCGGGCTGCAAGTCCGTAAATCCGGCACCCAAGGTCCCCGAATTCAGCATGCAGCTTGTCCATTTCATCGCCGATGGACTGGTAGAATTCGCCCTTTGATTTGCGTGTTTTTTTCCAGCGAAAGGTGCTGATGATGTTTTGCTGGATTTCACTGGTGCCTTCATAAATGCTGGTGATTCGCACATCTCTTTTGATCTTCTCTACTTCGTACTCGGTAATGTAGCCATAACCGCCCAACGCCTGCATGGCATCATCAACTGCTTTGTTGACTGATTCCGTAGCAAACAGCTTCGAAATGGAGCCTTCCACTTCCAGATTTTTTTCGCCGAAATCCAATCTTTCGGCAACCTCTTCGATATAAGCCTCGGCCGCGGCAAGACGAATGACATGGGGTATGATCAGCTTGTGCGTGTATCCCTGTTTTTCAGATAAAGGCGTTTTAAACTGAATACGTTCTTTGGCATAGGAAATCGCAATATCAAGGGCAGCTTCTCCACCACCCAGAGCCATAGCGGCGACCATCACCCTCGTATACCCGAAAACCTTGGTGGCTTGCTTAAGTCCAAGACCGGGGATGCCACCGATAAGATTTTCCACCGGTACGAAAGCATCGGAGAAGGTCAGCGGCGAAGTGTTCGAAGCCCGTATCCCATGCTTTTCCTCGCCTTTCCCGCGGGTGTAGCCCTCGGTGTCTTTTTCCATCACAAAAAAGGTGGCCCCTTCGGGTGTATTGGCTAAAACGGTGATGAAATCAGCATAAAGTCCGGTGGAAATAAACTGCTTGCTGCCGTTTAGCTTGTATCCGGTGATCTCACCCGCTTCATTTGTCACCGGATCTGCCTTGGTCTTGATTGCGGCAACATTGCTTCCGGCATCCGGTTCGGTGACTGCATAGGCCACCAGGGCGGTGCCCTCTGCGATGGCACCGAGCCACTTTTGTTTCTGTTCTTTCGTGCCTCCCACCATAATTGGATCAGCCCCCAGCTGAAGGGCAAAAAAAGCGGTGGTAATCCCCAGGCAGATCTTGGCCATTTCCCGGGTTATGGCGCAAGTGTCCCGTGCCCCGCCACCCATACCGCCATAGGCCTCCGGCAACATTAACAGTTGCAACCCGATCTCAGGCCCCAGCATTTCGCGGATCGTCTCTTCCGGGAAAATTTCTTTTTGGTCAAACTCAATTATTCTGTCCTTGGTCAAAAGCCGCTTTTTTAATTGACTTATAGTATCCAGTACCATTTGTCTGGATTCTATATCCAATCCATAAAGTTGTCTTACTTCAGAACTTTCATCTGCAAACATCTGTTGAATTCCTTATGCTTAACGAGACTGAGATTGGGTGTTAATCCTCATCTATTGAAATGACGGTGCGGCCTTTGTATGAACCGCAGCTGGGACAGGCATGATGCGGAAGCTTTGCCTCACCGCAATCAGGGCAGGTTGATAGATTTGGGGGTGATGCTTTTTGGTGTGTTCTTCGTTTGTCACGCTTGGATTTGGATGTCTTTCGTTTGGGTACAGGCATAAGCAATCTCCTAAATATTTGATATATCTATAAATATAATTTTATTACTACTCGGATTTGACGGTGGACTTCTAGTAATTTAAATTCGGATGAATGTCAAGTATTTTCAAAGGCTGAATCAATTTTGTTTGCTTGTGTCAGCTTAGCTTCTGTGCTATTAGCTTTAGCCGGTGACTGTTAAGTTTTATAATATAACCGGTTAATATTATTTGTCAAATTAATTTTATTCGAATACTACCACTTATTTTGAAACGGTCATTAACTGCGGGAATTTTATGGAAAAATAGAAACATTTAAGCTTAAGCGATAAATTGGTTGACAACCACAATATACTAATGACTTACTATAATGAGGTATTTTAAGTAAATTGATATGCAGTTAATTATCGTGATCTCAAATAGTTAACCATAAAAATGAAAGCACTATAACCACTGCATAGATTGAGCGGTTCAGGCCGGAGGGGAGGCCGGGGCGGTCTTGAACCCTGCCTGTGGGGTCGAAGCCCGAAGGGCGGAGTCCCAAACCTGGAACCACTCAGTTTAGGTTAAACC
Organism: uncultured Desulfobacterales bacterium; assembly: GCA_945787595.1. Next base: position 22,803 of record CALZJV010000240.1, read on the forward strand.
AAAAAGTCCAAAGGTCTCAGATCAACCCGTTTGGTGCGCCGCCGACAACAGATCAAGGTGAGGAGGTATAAATGGAACAAATCATCACACGGTTTCCCCCGAGTCCCACCGGTTATCTTCACGTGGGAGGAGCTCGCACTGCAATTTTTAACTGGCTGTACGCCCGACATATGAACGGCAGATTTATCCTGCGAATCGAGGATACGGATACGCAACGTTCAACTCAGGCCTCGGTAGATGCGATCTTTGATGCCTTGCAATGGTTAGATATAGATTGGGACGAAGGACCCTATTTTCAAACCCAACGTTTCGATATTTACAACGAATATATTCAAAAAATGATTGATTCGGAACATGCCTACTATTGCACCTGTTCCCCGAAACAAATAGACGCCATGCGGCAGCAAGCCATGGCAAGTGGAGCAAAGCCGCGTTATGACGGTACCTGTAGGGAAAAAGGGCTAAAAAAGACGGAAAACACGGTGGTACGATTCAAAGCCCCCCTCAGCGGTACTACCCTGGTCGAAGATGTGATCAAAGGCAATATTGTTTTCCAAAACGATGAATTGGATGATTTTGTCATTTGCCGCAGCGACGGTACCCCCACTTATAACTTTGTCGTGGTCGTCGACGATATTAGCATGAATATCAACACCATTATTCGCGGCGACGACCATGTGATGAATACTCCCAAACAGATTCTGCTCTACCGTGCCCTGGGAGCTCCTTTGCCCACCTTCGGACATGTTCCCATGGTGCTCGGCAGCGATCGCAGCCGGTTGAGCAAACGCCATGGCGCAATGTCCGTAACCGCCTATCGGGATATGGGGCTACCTCGTGCGTCTCGGTTGGTCTCATGGCGACCAGGAATTTTTTACCCGTGATGAACTGATCAGGGTATTTGATCTTAAAAATATCGGACGCTCGGCGGGAATTTTCGATCCTGAAAAATTGCTGGCGCTCAATGCAGAGCACATTAAGGCAACCTCTCCGGTGAATCTGGTGGTGCCCTTGACACCATTTTTAAAAGAATACGATGTTGAGATTAAAGAGGATGACTATACCCACAAAGTCATTGAAACCCTTGTCCCCCGCAGCAAGACCCTTAAAGAGATGGCCCAGGCATCCTTATTTTTTTATCTTGAAGACATACCCTTCGAAGAAAAGGCAGCCCGAAAATTTCTCAAACCGGACGCCTTGGCACCCTTGAAGTTGTTGACGGAAAAACTGGGAGCTCTGGCAAGCTATACCCACGAAAGCCTTGAAGATGTATTTAAAAATGTGATGGATCAAACCGGTCTCAAGCTAGGCAAAATCGCCCAACCGGTACGCGTGGCACTGACCGGAAGAACCGCGAGCCCGGGTATTTTTGAGATTATAGCCATTTTGGGACCCGAACGCGTGATCCCGCGCCTGGAGAAGGCGATACGGTATATTGAGGCAAATTTAGACAAATAGCCGAAATAAAAGAAGGTGAGAAGTTAGGAAGTTAAGAAGGTAAGAAGAATAGAAGGTGAGAAGGTGAGAGGGCTGAATTATAGAAGATGAGAAGGTGAGAGGGCTGAATTATAGAAGATGAGAAGGTGAGAGGGTGAGAAGTTCAGAAAATAAAGCTGAAAAGTTTTGTTTTTAATGATCGTAAGCCGAATATAGGGAGGTTTTAATGTGTCATTTGTTAACTCTCTGATTTTCTTACCTTCTTAACCTCTGATCTTCTTATTTTCCTAACCCTCTGATTTTCTTATCTTCTTAACCTCTGATTTTCTTATCTTCTTAACCTCTGATTTTCTTATCTTCTTAACCTCTGATCTTCTTTCTATGATCTATGCGATCTGTGAATTCGATCGAATCGGTTGGCTAATAAGCCGTCGTTCAAACGCAACCTTACTGAGTGGGAGACAGGCTCGGGCGGCTATATATTTTCCTTGACTCACGGGCGCTGATTGTGTATTAGTTAACGCTTAAAAATACTGAGGGATCGTCTAGCGGCAGGACGACGGGTTCTGGCCCCGTTAACCCAGGTTCGAATCCTGGTCCCTCAGCCAATATTTACCAATAAAGACGGGGACTTATCATTTTTAAGTCCCGTTTTATGTTTAGCAGATGTTTAGCAGATAGTTACCGGAATTTAGTGTAATTCGGTAAAAATCATTAAGGCTTGCTATCGTTAGGGGTCGCTGGTTCAAATCCAGTACCGCCTACCAATATTTATCAATAAAAACGGGTACTTAAAAATTTGAGTGCCCGTTTTTATGTTTGCCGGATGTTTGCCGGTTGCCGTTTAGAATTGAACGCCGGTTCACGTCCACAAACTTGGCAGCCACAATAATAAAAGTTGACATAAATTCATAGGTTCTGATAATGATCTAGGGTTAGAATTTCGGAAAGGAATAAATTAAGCTCAATCTTTTAGTCGATAAATAAAAGACAACGCCAAACCCAGCGGGGGGGTGGGCCTAATGCCGATTGTCTTAACATATAAAGCCGAGTTGCCTTTTTATTGTGACTTGGCTTTTTTTATTAGGAAATAAGTTTGGATAGCATTTACATATCTGAAATTATTGGATTATTTTGATACTGGCAAGATATTTGTAATCGAAACTCCGTCAAATTTGGACTAATTTTAGAGCATATCATAAATTTTACCGAGGTTCAGATTATTTCCATATACTTATACTTGATGTCTTCTGTTAATCGGATACCTATTTGTCGAAAATCAGAATTAAAAAAAGGAGC
>CALZJV010000241.1 GCA_945787595.1 uncultured Desulfobacterales bacterium
TCCATCCTGTTAATCCTGTCAGAGAAATAAAATTGCATCTCATTAAGTTTTTTATTCGATTTGACTGGCCGCTTTTCAGGCCGGCGGCGGGGCTGAACCCAGAACATCTGAACGGCTACCTTAAAAAAGTATATAAAGCTGCGCAACAGTAGTTCCCGATGTATAGGCGGCATTGCCAACAATTGATCCGGTGTTCCAGGTGCTGTTATCAAATTTTGTATCGAGTTCCAGGCAAACATCGGCGGGAAGGTTGTCGAATCTGAGATAATGTTGCGCGGTTCCCGCACCCGGCGGATTCAACCAGGACAGCATAAGGACGTCTCCAAAGGCATGCCGGGGTAGATCTGTGGTGCCGTTATAAACTCCGCTGATCAAGCCAGCTAGTTGAAGATCCTGAAACACTTCGTACATTTCGGCGCCCTGGATTTGACCGCTGCCGTTGCCTTCGTTATCCGTTCCCGGCGGAATAGCGGCAATATTCTCATCGCCGGGATACATACCGTATTTGTCGTAAAACGCCATTACGGCGGCCCGGATTTCATCCGCCTGTTTGGCCACCCGCTTGACTTTTGCATTTTGGATCATGGCCTGTCCTTTGAGCACCCCTCCGATCAGAAGTCCGATAATGACCATGACAATGGCAATTTCCACCAGTGTGAAGCCGTCTTTTGAGGTCCGAATCTTTTGCAATCTCATCATTTTGTTTACTCCCTGTTGATAGATTTATAATAGTTTTTAGCACATATTGATTCTGCAATATTTGTGCCGTATTCGATAGCTTACGGAACCTATCGTAGACTTCGTCTAACAATCTGGATTTATGAAGAATACTATTTTAGAAATTTAAGGCAGTGAACCATAGTCAAAAAGTTGACGATAATTAAAAAATTCTTAAAGGTGTATCGACAATTGTCACATCTTAGTTGACCGTTTTTATGTGAGGTGTCAGGAAGATGACCAGTTCGCTGTTTTCATAGGATTCCTCGATTCGGCTGAAAAAATATTTTAAAAAAGGCACCTCGCTTAAAAACGGCAGGCCCTCCTGCTCCAACTTTTTTGTTTGATTGATAAGCCCGGCCAGCACCACGGACTGCCTTTCTCTGACTCTTACTGTCGTAGCCAGCTCCTGAAGATCGATAACCGGATTGCTTATGGACAGGGTACTTCCCCCAGTGGATGGAAGCTCTACCTGGACTTCATCTTTGATGCGAGTGAGAGTGGGTACAATGAGCAACGAAATGATGCCATCGCTGGATATTTGGGGTGTCAGACCGAGCTGCAACCCGAGAATAGCTCGTTTTATGGTGCTTCGAAAAGTAACTGTATTGGTTTCAAAGTTCTCGTCTACTCCTTCTATATCTCCAAAGGGGAATTGAAAACCGACGGTGAATACGGCGGATTGGCCGTTCAGTACAGCCAGGTGTGGATTTGACAATACGGATACTTCCCCCTGGGTCCTTAAAAAATCCACAACCGCACTGACACTGGAAGTCTCAGCAAGAGCAATGGTGCTGCCGCCATTCACAAATAAATTAAAATTATCCGGCCAAATGCCGGCATTGGACTTAAACAAGATATCCATTTCGGTCCAGTCGATGCCGTATTTGTGGGCATCATCGAGTTTTACTTCCATGATCCTTGCCTCGATAAAAACCTGCCGGTGCAAAGATTCCGCCAATGAATCCAGAAACTTTACCATCGTCTCGATGCGCAGCGGCGTGTCTGCCATGTATATTATTCCGGCATTGCGGTTGACCTGCAAAATACCTTCCGGCGATTTCAGTACCTCCAAGGCGCCTTTGACATTGGTCCAAACATCGTTTATTTCGGCGGTGCGTTTGGACTTAAGCTGAAATTTACCGACGACACCGGCATTTTCCACGCTGGAGGCCAGCATGTCACCGCCGATATCGACATCGGTGTCAGCGCTCATATCCAGATAGTCCAGATTATATATTTTTTCCTCGAATCTTTGGACATATACAAAACCGTTTTCGATTTTCCAGGCGTAATCCGACCCTTTGGCGATGACCATCTCGAAGGCTTCACGAAGCGTGGCATTGGTTATACGCACCGTTACCGGCCTTGTTAAATCAATACCCGATTCTACCGAAAGATTATAATCGGTATCCGTAAGGATCGCATTTATAATCTCCCCTAAAGGCGCATTTTCAAAAATCAGGGAATAAAGCCGGGTGTCTTCTACCAGGCCTTTGGTGACCGGTTCCATTTTTTCGGAAAACGGCGGTGGTTCCGGCGCCTTAAAGGATGTTTCCCTTTGTAAGAGTTCCTGCGGATGTATCTCTTCCAGTCGTTCCAGGGGCACGGGTTTCAACTCCGGGCCAGTACAACTGAAAGCTAAAATGCAAATGATGAAAGCAATAGTTAGGTAGAATAGTTTTTTTATCAAGTGTCCCATGTTTTCCTCAAAAAAACTGTCACAGCTCCATATGTCTGCCGGTATCCGGAAGCCGGCAGTACGCATCAAGAGGCTTAATAAGCATATTTTATTTATCCTGATAAATTGCCTGCTATTAAAATATATCGAGGTCAGAAATAACAAATTTTATTTTAAGCAGTTCTTATTCTGAATCATTTCCCTCGGCAGCGGCTGTGTGAACCCGGGAATACTCGACATCCGGGGCGCTGAGAAACCAACTCTGACCACTGCTGGTAACAACCACACCGTCCGCTAGAATTTTCTGGATTTTAAATCCTTGTATCCTGTCGCCCACCTTCAACCTATGGCCGTCGATTACAGCAGTGGCATATGTGCGGCCATGGATATCGGTATTGCGCAGGATGCCGGATAAGATCGGGAGTCGTATTATTGTTTGTTGGGCACTTTTGTTTTCATCAGAAGAAATATTCGCAAGTTTTGGTTTATTATTATCTGAACTTGGGGATATTCCCAGTAGAGCCGTATCAAGATCGATAACTTCCGTGAACGCTTTGGAGCCTCGAGAAATTATATTCTGCAATTGGCGCCATTTTTGACTTGCCAGCTTTACTTCCATGGAACGTTCTGCAATAGGCGGACTTAAAAGAGCCATTAATTTAGAGCTATTGTACCCAATCAATATTAAAGCCGCAATTATCCAGCAACTTAAAACCAGTCTTTGCCAGCTTCCTGATATATTTATTTGGGTGATCTTCAATTTCCGTTACCATCTCCGCATAGCAAAAGTTAAAGGGAGCTTTCTTTGGCAGATTGATTATACCGGTAGTACATGGAAACTTCGAATTTACTTTGTCTCGTCGATTCATCCAACTCGATGTTGACGTCTCTAACCTGGGTGTGAGGCAGCTCTAATTCAAGACGATCAAACCATTTCGCGGCATGCTGAATACTACCCTCAAAAGATATCTTAACCGGTATAATTCCATCCTGGTCATTTTGCGACCGGGTGGTCAGTTTAATTGCATTCAGACCGCACTTCAATGCTAGGTTTCTAATATTGCTTTCAAACTCAAATAGACCTAACTTTGATGACTCAACTTCCTGGATGAAGGATGCACTTTTTTTCAGTATTTGTGAAATATTTGCGGCATTATAGTTCCAGAATTGTTCATCCATCAGGTAAATTTCTTTCTTTTCTCTCGCTTTTTCGATGGAATCAATCGTGTTTAAATTCCAGAATGTCAGAATGAAAACCACCATCCAGCAACAACCGACAATAATCCAGCGTGATTTTAAATTAGCGGACATTACAGCTCCACTCTAAATTTAATAAAATAACTCTGTTTATTCTTGTCAAACTCAATATCGATATCCGGCATGACCAGCGGCTTGCGCGGGTGAAGATTCTGATTAAGATTGGCGATCAGAACCGACAAGGACCCTTTTAAACGATCTGATCCCAGGGCTTTGGCGACCCCTTTAAAATCTAGCGCAGTGTCTGTTTCTGTCTTCAGAAATATTTCCTGCATTCGGATTTCAAGCGGTAACGATCGAGCTAGTTTAGCAATAACTTCCCTGGGCGAATGCCTTTCAGCATCCTCAATTAGAATATCAAGTGCTTCATTGTATTGCCGGATTTTTTGCTTTGTCTTCCCGCCATCGAGGTCTTCACGATTAATAGCAGCTACCTGGTTTTGATGAGACCATTTATGAAGAAAAATGCTTTCCAACCCCAGCAATAAGCAAAGTAAAATGGCGATGGCCATTCCGACGGCTTGAACCGGTCTCCATTCCAACTCTTTTTTCAATTTTTTGTGGGCGACAAATTGAAATTGATTCTTTAAGAGAAAATGAAAAAGGACGAAACCGTCGATAGGATCAGCAGGTGTATTGCCGGTGTGTGCGTCTGAAAGTTCAGTAAACAAGGAACTTAAATCTTCGATCTCTCGATCGAGTGCTTCTGATAATCCATCGACAGCCAATTTTTGAGATGATACCAGATATAGCTTATTGACCTCGGCCTTGGCTCTTTGTGAAAAAAGATACAGTGATTGATTTAGTTCGTAGGTGATAGCCTGAAGATTATCAGGTGAATCAACTGATAAATCTGCAAGTGGAATACTGCGCGAAAAAAGAAAATTTCCCTCAAAGTAAAAATATAAATGGTAAAGATTATTCAGCAGTTCGATAAAGCATTTGCCGCCATCGTTGAAATCGGGCATCTTTTGCCGAATTTTTGATCCCCAAATCAATGCGGGAGAGGTTATCCGGTGCGGCGCTAGACTGAGCCTGGAAAGTGTCTTGTATAATTGAAAAAATTGGGGATCCTGCAAAAAATATGCATATAGCCAACGCTCCTTATGTTCCCGTTGGTAGGAGACACTGTCAAAGAAATACTTGACATCGGGAAGCTGTGGAAATTGAGCTTGCAACTTTCTCTCGACAAAGGCATCCGCCAAGGATTTTTTGATGGATTGAAACTTACAAACAAAATTTTCAAACCAATAATCAGGTACGATTAACAGGTTATTTACCCGATGTCTTACTGAAAAAGGGATAAGATCGGCATCTGCTTCGTCATTTAGTAGATCAGCGAGCTTGACGCTTTCAACCGCCTTTTTCCCGCCACGCCGATTGGCCTCGACAAAGTAAAGCACCTCGTTATCTACAATGCTGATTATCTTATTTCGCGTATTAAATCTCACCGGCAGTATGAAAAAGCCCCATTTTATTTTTAGTTGAGATGTTTAACAAAGTCTGAATAAAATCAAACAAATATCTGTCAGCGATGATGCAAAAAATGTGCCATGATAGTTCTGCAAGGAGAATTTGCATTTTATTGGATAAATGCGGCACTGTGGGTGCAATACACAGCCTGCACAGGGATTGATGACTCTTTTATTTTATAGCTCACCACAATAAACCCCGATGCTGCAAAAACAAGGCGGAATGTCGCAGGACTTCAGATCCTGTGCCGTTTCGCCAAGGCGGACGGTAGCCGATCCGCCGGCTTTCGGTTCGTAAAGCCTACAGCTCGGAGAGAGGCGGACATCACCCTTGACGACTTGGCTATGAAACCCTCCGGCTTTTGCATCGTTAGGGTAAAACCATAATAGATTTGTCGGGCAGGTCACAAGGGCGCGGGCCTTCCATTTACTGGAATGGATGTCTAAATTTTCCGTATGGGGGGTCAAAATAATGACTAAAACATTTTTGTTGCACTTTCCGCTGTGATAGCTCGACTTGATGCACATGGTGTATTACCTTGAAATTTAATGAGCCATGTTTCCTGAAATTCATGATTTCTGGCGAGACAGTGTAAAGGGGAGAACTATAATGACTGGTCAGAACGAATATAAGATGAATTGGAAATGAGCGCTTTAGGGAATTCCTGACGGATACGTTGAAAAATGGAAATTAGTCAGCAGATTCTGGTTGCAGACTCCAACCGGAATTGAAATTTCTGCCTTTTATTTGAGATCAGAACATTCGATTTACAGGAAACAGGCCTATGAGTAACCGTAAGAGAGTCCTTATTTTAATTTTAATTATGGCTTTAAGCTCTCTGTTTGTCGCCGGGATCACCATCTTTTCCCTATACCAAACTGCAATTGGCGAACAGAGGGAACGGCTTGTCGAAACTGCTCAAAGTCAAGCTCGTCTTATTGAAGCCGTTGCCAGATTCAACGCTGCTTCCGGTAAGCCTGATGGGACGGAAAGTGCAACGGCGGCCACGCTGAGTCAAATAATTGAAGCGCATCAGAATTACGAGCAATCCGGCAGGACAATGGAGTTTACCCTTGCTGAACGAAGGGGTAATTCAATAATTTTTCTGTTAAGGCACCGATACGGCGACCTCAAACAGCCAAAACCAATCGATTTTGATTCGAGTTTAGCTGAGCCCATGAGACAAGCGTTATCAGGGCGCTCCGGAACATTAGTCGGCATTGATTATCGAGGAGAGCTGGTGCTGGCGGCTCACGAACCGGTTTCAGAGCTAAATTTAGGCATTGTGTCCAAGATCGATCTTTCTGAGATACGCGCGCCGTATGTGAAAGCCGCAGCGATAGCCGGATTCTTTTCAATCATAGTGGTATTTGGCGGGGCAGCCCTGTTTTTAAAGATAAGCAACCCGATGATCAAAATATTGGAGGAACACAACATCGAGCTGGCGGTGGCGAACAAAAAACTCAGGCAAGAAATAGTCGAGCGCACGCGGGTGGAAGAGGCGCTGCGCAAAAGCGAGATGAAATATCGGGATATCTATTTTAACATCCAGGATGTCTATTATGAGACAAGCCCTGATGGAATTATTCTCGAAATCAGTCCTTCCATCGAGAATTTTACCCAATATAAACACGAAGAGTTAATTGGAAAATCATTATATGACATTTATGCTGACCCTGAAGAAACGCACAGGGTTATTAATGAAGTTTTGGTAAATGGAAAGGTGAGTGATTATGAGATCAATCTAAGAGACAAAGACAATTCACAACGGCCCTGTTCCATCGTGATGATCACGATCAAAAATGAACAAGGCATTCCCCTAAAATTTACCGGCTCCATGCGGGATATTTATAATCGAAAACAGGCTGAAAAGAAAAGAAAGGATTTAGAGGAGAAGGTTGCTCGTTTACAGAAAATGGAAGCATTGGGGCTTCTTGCAGGCGGTGTGGCCCATGATCTTAACAATGTCTTGTCCGGGATAGTCGGCTATCCCGATCTATTGCTGATGGAGCTGGCGGAAGACAGCCCGTTGAGAAATCCTATTTTGAATATGAAAAGTTCAGGGCAAAAAGCTGCTGATATTGTCCAGGATCTCTTGACGCTTGCCAGAAGGGGGGTCATAACATCAGATGTCCTGAATTTAAATGACATTGTAAAGGATTACCTGGCATCTCCCGAACATGAGAGGCTGAAAGCTTTTTACTCCGGCGTTCAGATTGAGACAAACCTGGATCGCGAGTTACTCAATATCAAAGGCTCTCCTATTCACCTGAGGAAAACGATTATGAATCTGGTTTCAAACGCGGCAGAAGCTCAAGTTGCAGGGGGGAAAATTACCTTATCGACAAGGAATCAATATATAGATCGGCCCATCAAAGGCTATGATAATATACAGGAGGGCGACTATGTTGTCATAGAGGTATCGGATAGCGGAATTGGGATAGCGACTGAAGAGCTAAATAGAATATTTGAACCGTTTTATACAAAAAAAGTGATGGGAAGGAGCGGTACGGGCCTCGGGATGGCTGTTGTGTGGGGAACGGTTCAGGATCATCGGGGGTATATTGATATTGAAAGTAAAGAAGGCGAAGGGACCACATTCTATCTCTATTTTCCAGTTACAAGAGATAGTATCGTCGAGGAAAAATCCGTGATTCCTGTTGACGGCTATATGGGAACAGGGCAAACCATTCTGATCGTTGATGATGTCAGGGATCAACGGGAGCTCGCCTCAAGTATGCTGACCAAGTTAGGTTATTCTGCCAAGGCCATATCAAGCGGAGAAGAGGCGATTGATTATTTAAAAAACAATTCCACGGCCCTTGTGCTTTTAGATATGATTATGGACCCCGGGATAGATGGCCTTGATACATACAGGCAAATTCTCAAATTGCATCCAAAACAAAAAGCAATCATCGCCAGTGGATTTTCCGAAACAAAACGGGCCAAAGAGGCTCAAAAACTTGGAGCGGGTCAATATGTAAAAAAGCCGTATACTTTGGAAAAGATAGGAATAGCCGTCAAGAATGAGTTGGGAAGGGGAGAGGATGGGCAAATTAGAACCTAATTTGAGCGATTAGATTGAATTGATCGAGTTACATACGTCACTGTATTTGCGAATCGAAGCACCTATCCACTGGGGCGACAGCTGAAAAGCCTCCCCGTGAATCATCTCAGACCGGCGGCTGCGGCTTTTCCGCCTTCGTAATCCAGTTTTTTACTTCCAAAAAGGGATAACTCTCAAGGATACCGAAATATGGCAGTTGTTTTATTTTCAGTTTCGAGAAAACAGGCGTATAAATACCACACAGGAATTTCGTTAAATTTACCTCGCTGAACTGCTCGCCGACTGCTTGCGTAAATTCAGCGGTAACCGTCTTAAATTCAAACTGGGAGAGAGGCTTTATTTCGGTCGTGGTTCGCAGAACCGCTTTGCCGCTTTTACAAAAGGAGCAATGGCCGCAACGTTTTTTTGCCAGAAGTTCTCCAAAATATGCGGCAAGTTGTTTACTGATACAAGCGTCGCTTTCAAAAAAGCCGACCATGTTGTGTATGCGCTGGATCTCAAGACCTTCTTTCTTTTTGAACAAAGCATACATTTTTTCAGCCATATCATCGATATTAAAGGCCTGGGTCAGAATGTCATAGACGTCTACTGACAGCCTGGATTGGAGCTCAATCCAGCCCTTCTCCTCAAAATATTCCAGTGCGGCCAGGATCCGTTGCCGGTCCGTATTATAACTGTGAAGGATTGCCTGGATATCAACAGTGGTCCAGATTTTTTTGGTATGACAATGATCCAGGATGGCAGCAACAAACTGCTTTCGTTCCCCTTCAAAGCGGTTTTCCCCTTCAAAGCGGTTGAAGATATCTGCCGGCTTTGTTTTGTATTTTAAAGAATATTCTTCAAAATAGGTCAATTTGGGTCGAATAATTTCTTCCATCGCAAGGTAAACCAGTAGCGTTTTTAAGGGCAGGAATCTGATATTCAATTCATTTGACAGTCTAGTTGCTTTGACCTCCCAGACAAAGCCTTTATTTTCTTTTATGGTTTGAAGTAATTGAAAGATCGAATTCTTTTCCGGCGTATCGCCATAAATAAAATTTTCCAAAATATGGATGTTGTCCCGGTTGGCCAACACTTCGCACAACGCGGGCCTGCCATCTCTCCCGGAGCGGCCGATTTCCTGGCTGTAGTTTTCGATTGATTTCGGCAAATCATAGTGAATGATTCTGCGGATGTCTTTCTTATCGATTCCCATCCCGAAAGCGATGGTTGCCACGACACAGGCCAGCGTCCCAGCCATGAATTTGTTTTGAATCTGTTCCCGATTATCGTTTTCCATGCCGGCATGATACGGGTGCGCGTTTATGTTATTTGCGCAGAGGAATGCCGCGACGTCTTCGGCCGTTTTCTGCAAGGTGACATAAACAATGGTCGGGTCTTGCGGGTCTTTTTGAATTTTTTGAAGCAGCCGCTGTTTTTTTTCGGAAATATCCGTGGGCGTTATCTGCAAAAAAAGATTGTCGCGATAAAATCCGGTGACAGACACATTTTCCTTGGGAATATTAAATTTAGCGCACATGTCATCTCTGACCTGCGTTGTTGCCGTCGCGGTCAACAGCAGCGTCTGATTGATGCCGAATTCCGTTTGATAGGCGGGCAGTTTCAGGTATTCCGGCCGAAAATTATGCCCCCATTCGGAGATACAATGCGCTTCGTCGACAACCAACAGAGAGACATTCATTTTTTGCAGATGAGAACGAAATCT
>CALZJV010000242.1 GCA_945787595.1 uncultured Desulfobacterales bacterium
CCGCCGCTGGCCTGAAAAGCGGCCAGTTTGATCGAATAGAAAACTTAACGAAATGCAATTCTATCTTTTTGACAGGATCAACAGGATGGACAGGATATAGTTATACTAAAACAAAATTATCCTGATAATCCTGTAAATCCTGTCTAAATTAAAAAAGTTTCATACGAGGGTTATAAATAAGCTTGCCTTGTTTTTACGTTATCTATATGTCAATTGAACATCTTCTGAATAGGTCTGCCACAAATTGATTTTTCACTCATTTAGGGTACAACTAAACCCTGATCTGCATAAAGGAGAACTCAAGGGAACCGTCGTTGAGACCGGACTCGGTCATTTGACGCCGGTTCTGCATCCCGCCGGCAGTCTGCTGAATGCCGGACGTATTGAGAGATCCCACGGGGAGTTTTATATGTATGAGGAGGGCATGACAGCGTCGGTGGTCAAAGTGATTGAAGACATAGTCTAAAACAATTTTTTTTTAAATATTGCAATCGCGGAGGATATGCAGCTATGAAACCAGTTGAATTTCTTTATCTGTCCCAAAAAGATGTAGTGGATGTGGGCCTAACCATGAAAGACGCCATCTCCATTGTAGAAGAGGTCTTAAGGGAGCATGGTCTGCAGGAGTTTGAGAATCCGCCCAAACCGGGTATTCATACACAGAAAGGGGCGTTTATTCACGCAATGCCCGGTTTTCTTCCGCGTAAAAATACTGCGGGCATGAAATGGGTAAGCGGTTATTCCAATAATTTTCAACATCGCCTCCCCTCGATAATGGGCCTGATCATATTAAATGATCCCAATACCGGTCAACCCCTTGCGGTGATGGACGGTGGTTATATCACCGCGTTACGAACAGCGGCTGCCTCCGGCGTTTCCGCCAAATACCTTGCCGTCAAAGATGCCGGGATACTTGGAATTGTGGGGACGGGGGTTCAGGGGCGATACCATTTGTTGAGCCTCAAAGAAGTGTTACCGGGAATCAAAGAGCTAAAAATATTTGATACCAACGAATCCATAACGGCCGAGTTTATATCCCATGCAAAAGAACATGGTTCTTTGAACATCATTTGCTGCGCGTCGGCACGGGAAGTGATTGAGGATTCCGATGTCGTTGTGACAGCCACCGGTCATCTTGAAGAGCGTGTATATAAAGACAGCTGGGTGAAAAAAGGCGCCCTGGTGTTGCCGGTGCACACCCGTGGATGGGAAAAATCCATGCTTGACAAGGCCGATAAATTCATCGTTGATGACTGGCAGCAGTTCAACAACGCCCTGGGTGGTTCAGACGGATACTACGCACCTCTGCCCGAGTTGTACGCTGAATTGGGCCAAATCGTTGTCGGCAAAAAACCGGGGCGTGAAAATAGTGCCGAACGCATCGTCAACCTTAATTTCGGCATGGCGATCCATGATGTTTTGATGGCCAACCACGTTCTGGAGCGGGCCAAGGCAAAGGGACTCGGGATGATGCTTTCGCTGCTCGAATAAACTATTCTATTTTAATATGGGTCTTAATAGAAATATTCCGGCCGTATTTATCATTTTTCTGACCGCTGCGGTTGCATGTCCTGGAGGTGAGCATGTTTATCTAAAGGTGGCCGCCGCTGCGCGGCCTTACGATATTACTCAGAAAGGGACAAAAATCCAAGTAAGACAGGCTTTCAGACCTAAAACGCATTCAGTGCATATCGATCAACAAATACTCATTGATCGCATTATTTCCGATGCAACTATGGGAAGGCAGGCACAATCCGGCAGAATCCATAGACGATACTTTACTAATCCCAATTTTTTAAATGTTCACTATGACATATGAAACTCCCAGCGGCGTAATCCGCCCAATAGCTGCAAATCCTGTTTTGATTTTTTTTCTTGTTTTTGTGGTAACCCTCAGGCAAAGTGTCTAAACGCCTTAAGATAAGATTAAATCTAACAAGTAAAAATGAGGTGATTGAATTGCGAGACCAATTGATTCAGGACATGGCAAAAGCCATTGAGCAAGTCCGGCAATGGCCTACGAAAGAGGTCCGGATATTTCACCACAACGACTCCGACGGGCTAAGTTCAGGGGCGATCCTCACCCGGGCCTTTGAAAGGGCCGGTTTTGGGGTGCACCGCTTCTGCCTGGAAAAACCCTATCCGGCCCTGCTGCAAAAGGTTTATGAACAGGAAGGCGAGATCATCGTCTTTGCCGATTTCGCCGGCCGCATTGCTCCGATGCTGTCCGATTTGAACAAAGGACGCAATCTGACGCTGATTCTGGATCATCATGTGGCCGAGGCTTCAACGGATCCAAGGGTCCACAATCTGGATCCCGATCTCTATGGCCTCAAGGGTGACCGGGATATATCCGGGTCGACCACATGCTACCTGTTTGCCCATACTTTGGACCAGGTCAATCGTGACCTGGCTTACATCGCTGCTATCGGAGCGGTGGGGGATGAATTTTTTGTGGACGGCTGCCTGGTAAACGAGAATCGCGATGTAACGATGGAAGCCGTCAAACAGGGCAAAATGGAAATCAAAAAGCAACAGGTCGGGGAACGATATTACCTGAATACGCCCGCCGGTCAGGTGCCCTGTGATGAATTCGGCGCCTATCTGGACACCCTCGGGGCAGCCGGATTTTATCAAAACGGGCCGGACATGGGCGTCAGGGTCTGCCTTGAAGGCACCACCCCGCAATCCGATCGGATGCTGCAAGAGCTAAAATCCGTTCAGGCCAAGGCATTTGAAGAAGAAACGAAACGACTCCGGGCAGGCGCCCTCAAAAAGACGGCGCACATTCAATGGTTTCATGTGGCGAACCGCTTTCGCCCCATGGGGGTAAAAATGATCGGCGTCTTCTGCGATGCGATCAAAAATACGGAACACATCGATCCCGGGCGCTACCTTGCCGGTTTTCAGATTATTCCCAATGAAATTCCGGGATTCGGTCCGATCCCCTTAAACGATGTCAAAATTTCCATGCGGGTTTCAGCCCAGCTCGAGGCGGAAATTCGCGCGCAGCGGATCATGCCGCTTGACATTTTACTACCGGAAGCCACCAATGAGCTCGGCGGATTCTCCGACGCCTGTCACAGTCTGACGGCGGCTACCACAGTGGCGGTCGGAAAGGAAGAACAACTCATCGAAGAAATGGAAAAAATCTTGGAAATCGGAATGCGGAAGTCGGAAAGAGGTAGAAATGCCATCCATGAATGATGACATCGTGGAAACCAGGGTCAAAATGTAAAGTGCCCGTTGCGATCGGTTGTTTAACTCAATCAACTCAATAAACTTAATCAACTCATTCAACTTAATCAACTCAATAAACTCAATAAACTCAATAAACTACAAGGTAAGGAAAAAATCATGGGAAAAGG
Source organism: uncultured Desulfobacterales bacterium (assembly GCA_945787595.1). Next base: position 3,369 of record CALZJV010000242.1, read on the forward strand.
AACCGCGTTTGGAAAATCAATTCTAATCGGCGATCAATTCGTTTTGGAAGAAGTCCCGGCCATTGTCTCATCGATTCCCTTTGAAACCGAGTGTATCGTGGAAAGACTGCCGGCCGGCAGCGGCTGGACCCTGGAAGATAATCGCATCGAGGTACCGGGATATAAAGAGAAAAAAAAACACCAGCAGGTCGACTCCATCAACCACATGCTGGAGGTGATGAAAATCGATGTCACAAAGAATCCCATCAAGATCACCTATGCCGGATCGCTTTTAGCCGGCAGTGGAGTCGGTGCTAGTGCCGCTCACAGTGTATCGCTGGCCCGCGCGTTAGACGAGGAATTCAATCTCGGACTATCCATCGATGAGATCAATCACTTTGGCTGGGAAGGGGAATTCGCCTACCACGGGATTCCCAGCGGCGTAGACAATACCGCCTCGACCTACGGCGGCCTTTTGCTGTATCATATCAAAAATGGGGAAAAAACCTGGGAACGCATCAATTTGAAGCAACCTGTCGAAGTTGTTCTGGGCAACAGTGGCGTGACGGCCGACACCTCCAAGCTGGATGCGTTCACCGAGGCCCAGCGAGAAAAGGATCCGGACCTGTTCGCCAAACGCCTCCAAATGATTACCGACCAGGCCTTTGAGATGAAAAAAGCCCTTGAAGACTATGATCTGGCCACCGTCGGAAAACTCATGACGGCCAACCACAAAATTTTAATCGAAATGGATCTCTCCCATGAAATCCTGATCCACCTGTGCAACATGGCCCTTGAAATGGGTGCTTTAGGGGCCAAGGTCACCGGCGGTGGTCGCGGTGGCTACATGAACGCACTGACCCCCGGAAAAGAACTTCAGGATAAAATTGCATCGGCTATGGAAAAGGAAGGGTATAAGGTGATTCGGACAACTGTCGGAGGACGCTGATCCTTCTGCCACGTTGATTATGTAACATTGGGGTTTACCGTGAAGACCTTGCAGGCTCGAAATGCATTTGGTTCGCAGCTTATTTGCGAATGCTATCTGAGGAGCCGGAAAGTTTTCAGCGTAAACCCATGATTACAGCGGAGTGGATGATCGCCACCGAAAGCGGATGCTGTCTGAGACCATTAGGGATCGTTATGGATGAACAGCTTTGCACCGCGGTTTTTATTTAACGTCCAATACCGGCATGGTTCACAAGTCTTTGTTTTCATATTAATTACTGTTCATTCATTACGATGCCTTAGGGGCGAGTTCATGCGGTTTTTGTGGTGATTATCCATGCAGCGGATCGGCTTTGAGAAACTCCCCGACCCCTCAGTTATCTGGCAACGATATGGAGAAATAGAATGGATCTAAAGCCCATCAATCTTCAAGAAAAACTCGCTAAATTCTCTGACCATTTTTCACCTAAAATAATTGCCCAAAGGAATACAGGGATCAATTACTGATTTATTGATCTGCGCAGTGGCGGTCAGGTCCACCATAAACACACTTCATCTTCAAGCGAACAACCGTTAGACACAGATGAAAATCATTCTTTTTTGTATTCTGTCACTTCCGTTATTATTTCTATCCCGGAGCACACTGTTCAGCCTGAAAAATCATGGTTTGTATCGATTCGTGGTATGGGAGTGTATTTTGTGGATTGCGATTCAAAATCATCGGTATTTGATAGTAGAAAAATTTGACCTTCAGCAATTGACTTCGTCGGCACTTATGATTGTTTCCTTAATTTATGTCATTTCTGCTGTATGGACTATGCGAAAAAAGGGCAAAGCCAGCAGGCAGCGACGCGATGACACCCTTTTTGGTTTTGAGAAAACCACTGTTTTGATAGAGTCCGGGATTTTCAGACATATCCGGCACCCCATGTACAGTTCGCTCTTCTTTCTGGTTTGGGGGCTACTGTTGAGAAATATCGAGGTCGCTTTACTCATCATAGCTTTGATTGCTACATTTTTTAGTGTTTTTGCCGCAAAACTCGAAGAGAAGGAAAATATAGAATATTTCGGAGAGCGTTACATACGATACATGCAAAGAACAAAAATGTTTGTCCCGCATGTTGTTTGAGGCGTTCCAACAAATCAAAGCCGAGGGCAAATTCGAAGAAATTAAGATGAAGACGCTTGGCAGGTCGGAAACCCTGTCACCTTAATGTTTCGGTAAAGCCGTCCACGCTTAAGCCCTGGCCGGATATCCGGCTTCCAGCATTCGAGCACAGGAAGATAATCATGTTTGAAACATCGTCGGTGGTGACGAAGGTTCTCAAAGATGTTCCCTGTAACAGACCTTTGTAGACATCCGCTTCTCAAAGGCATTTTTTTCTCTTACTTTTGAAATCTTGCAGAGCATAGTCCTCAGGGTGGGTGTACCTTGCGCAGGGTCATAAGGTCCATCCAAGGAATTGAGGAGATTAATATTGGAATCCCACACGCCATATAAAGGTCCGTCTTTTTCTGGATACCACCATCCAGGCTCACAGCTCACTACGCGTTTATCAATATCTGTAGTTATTCTTGCCTTGTGCATAATCTTACCTCGCAGATTTTCAATCCAAACCCAATCGTTATTCTTAATTCCAAGGGTATCTGCAGTATCCGGATGTATGTCCATCAGAGGAAAAGGATGGACTTTTCTTGCCCAGGGGGCCCAGCGATTGCTTGAGTGCATAAATACGCCTCCTCTCACCCTTGCTTCCATAAGAATCAGAGGATAATTTTCAACGATTTCAGGGGTCGAAATCGGAGACTCCGGAGGCTCCCGGTTCGCCTCCAGCCAGTATGATCTTAAGCCCCAGGCTTTTAGGGTCAATGCCACGTTTTCTGAGGGATCGGGCAAAATGAAAGGGAAATGAGGAGGTTGCCAATAGGCCAGTGGCACCGATATTTTGAAAAGCACCGATTAGTCTATCCGTAGCGCCAACGCCCGTTGGTAAACATGTCGCTCCTATATTTTCAATGGCATCTGTGAAAGAATCGGCAATTAGATAAGGGGCGACAATTAATGGAACTATGCTATTTGGCTGAAACCCACCCGCCCATAGGGCTCTGCTGGCACTTTCGCGCCATACTTTAATATCATGATGGGACAAACCAATATAAGTCGGTCGGCCGGTCGTTCCGCTTGTCGAATAGATCCTTGAAACTTTTTTCATGGGGATAATGGCATGACTTCCTAAAGGCGGATGATTGATTTGACTGTCTCGTAACTCTGTTTTTTCTGTGAAAGGTAGTTTGGGGAGGTCATCAAGACCTTTAATGTCGTTTAGCTCAAGTCCCACTTCGCTGAATTTTTGCTGGTAAAAGGCAGAATTCTTCCAGACATAATTGAGTTCATTTAGAGGTATGATAAAAATAGATGATAGGTGCCGGCTAAAACGATTGCTCGTTTCAAGATATCATTTGAGTATCTTGAACTTTAAACAACTGGTATCATTGCAGATATATAGCAGAACAATTAAATCTGGAAAAAACGAAATTTAGTTCGTATGCGAAATAGTTATGGTGAAGATTCGATTCAAGTATTGGATAATGATACTTAAAAATAGTTCGTACTCAGGTTAAGCAGAAAAAGAAAGTTAAGGAATTATTCAGTATACGTTTGGCAATAGAAACCTAAGTTGGCCGATATAATTTTGGAATAGGATAAATCAGTAACCGGCCGGTTCTCATACATGGCTGGAGGCCGTCCTCTGCACGCCGTGAGATACGGCTCGGAGTGTCTGATGAGTCCCGGCGCGGTACTTTCACTCCGTATGACTTCCCTTTTTGTGTCCGACGTTCACAGAGGCAAAATGGTCACGGTGGCTCCCTGTCCACTCGGGGTTTCCAGTGGTATAATTTTCAGCGACACCTCTACATAATCATTACGCTGTTTGTACTGACGGTTAATGTGGAAGGGGTTAGGAATATCGCGTAGAAACGATCCCTCCGTTCGGAACAACTCGTCGTCGCGATTATTCGCAAGCTGTCCAGCGACAAACGTCGTCAGTTCTTTCAATATTCCAATTATCGCAGCATGACCTGGGCTGGCGGCTATAAGCGCCTTCAAGCCTAAATCAGCGGCCCTACTCTGAACAATTTCCTTCACTAGCTCGCCCCGCTCCCGCATGTCCGAATCAGATTCCATCATCAAAACAGAGAGCGCAATAAATTCTCCAGGATTTTTAGGTCCATACAGCAAATGCCCATCCCCCAGCATTGAGACCGTTGAGTTAGGGCGAACCTTCGGAAAAGGCATGAAGTTAAAGTCGATAGCAGATTTTGCTTTACCGCCGGCATCGATTGCCATCGAAACTATGTATGGTTCATTGTATGTCTCGAAAACAGTGTCGGCACTTCTAAGCAGCGTAAACTCTGACATAGTAATCGCAATCTTGGATGACATCTTATCAAAAGTCATAGCATATCTCCTTTCTCTTAAGAAATTTTGAGAAAACGCGACTTGTTGCATAATATCAACGGTCGCAATGTGCAGACTGAAACGTGGTGCGACGCAAAAGCAAAGCTTTTAAGTTCAGCACAACTAATTTGTTAGGAGACTTTTTAATCATCAGGTAAAGCCGAATTATGCCCACCGAGTAGGGAAGTGGTCATTATGACTGCTAAATCTACGGCGAGAAAAAACGCAATTATCGCGAACTCGACAGCTCTGATACCAAAAAAATAAAATATGTTGAGTTGATATAGGGCAGTGTCTCCACGCAATCTGCTATTTTGGCATTCAATCAATTGGTCGAAAGGATGCGCGCAGTTAATCATTGCAGTCAGGGCTGCTATCCACAAACCCAGTGAGACTACCGCGAGAGCAAAAACAGTGACGGCCCATGCCACTCTCTTTTCTTCAACAAAGTAACCTCGCTTCAGAAGATGACCAGTCGCCGGGGCCAAGAGTACAACGAAGCCTGTTACGGTCGGAATCATTGTTTTTGCGACATCTGTGACAAGGTCAACCTGCTTTCCACTGTAGGCCAAAGTTTCTGTTGGTATTTTCGAGTAAATCAGGTACTCCACAATGTAAAACAAATCTAGTATTCCAAACCCAACAGCGACAACGCCAGCAAGGATCAGCAAGATAAAAATCACCGATCTCATTCTAAATGCCATCTTTACCCTCATTGTGGGCCTCTCAGATAATTAGATGTATCCGCTAAAGACGCAGAAAACAGGGTTATTTCCGTATGGAACCCCTTTTCTCAATGATGGTCAAGAGAATTTATCAATATAAATCGAAGACTTGCGTGTATCTTTAGGTTTCTTTACGGCATCTTCTATGGATCAGCACTACCTTGCTTTTTTTTCCTCGTAACATTCATATCAAGAAAATTCAATATTCTTTTGCGATGCGAAAAAATTAAAGGCTGGTCAAAGTGAACTGATTCTTGCCAAAACCTAAACTTTCAGGTCCTTTATTGCAGTCAAACATAACTTGCATTTTACAAAAATCTACTTAGGACCTAAAGTTAGTTTGCATGCGAAATAATTGCCAGTTTTTTCCAATTGTATGTATCTTGCCAAAATCAGAAATTCAAAATTATTTCAGATAGAAAGGCGATATCATCACAGCTTCTGCTCTCTTTCTCGTCCATGTCCGTCCCAATTGACCA
>CALZJV010000243.1 GCA_945787595.1 uncultured Desulfobacterales bacterium
GATTATGCTGTCAAAGAAATTAAAAATGAGTCTGGCGCTCAGTTTGATCCGCAGTGTGTTGAGGCCTTTCTTCAGTATCTCAGCGAGAAAAAGACAACAGAAAATGCACCCGCAAATGCAAGTAAAAAACCTGGGAGCGCTTGATGTGTATGAATCAATTAAAAAAAAGGGCAGATACCGCGCTGTATGAAGCGAAAAAACAAGGCCGCAACCGATGTTGTATTTTTGAATTAAATTAATAAATCACTACCAAGCTAAACATCGAGATCGTGCCGTAAGCGACGAATCAATTTCATCGTCCATCCCGCACATGGCTTTCCAGACTAGCGCCCATCCTCTGACCGTATTATCAACATGATACCCTCCTCCGCCGGTGACCGGCAGGGGCTTGTTGAAACACAAAAGCCGGTCGATAATTTCAACATTTTCACATTGTCAAAAGCACCTCCTAACAACTGTGGCGAACAACCGTAACGTGTCAGTTTTGTTCCTTTTTCCCAAACCAAAAACAACGACGCCGTTTGATCCAGGCGGCGATTTTTATTGACTTGGGCTATTTTTTGTCATTTATTACCAGAGTTTTTAATTTCCCTCAATCTAGCGCTTTCCAAATGTGGCTCCAATGGGAAAAATAACAAATTGAAATTTATATAGATTCTGGGAGCAGATATTTATGCCAGAACAAATAGGTTTCAGACGAAATATGGGCTTGTTTATGGCGGTAATGATTGGCATTGGCGCCACGATGGGGCCGGGGATTTTTGCCCTGCCGGGCGAACTGGCGCATATGATCGGTCCGCTTGGCGTTCTCGTCTACTTGGCGATGGGTTTTTTAACCCTATTTACCGCCTTAAATTACAGTGAGCTCAGTGCCGCCATACCGTTAGCCGGTGGCGGATATTCCTTTACCAACAGAACACTCAACCGACCCGTGGCGTTTTTTACCGGTTGGTTCTTCTGGATCGGCAACACGCTCGCCTGTTCGATGTACGCTCTCATCTTTGCCCTGACGATCCGCGCCTACTTTTTACCGCAAGCCAGCATCGCCCTCCTCACGCTGATCACCACAGTGGTATTCACTCTCGTCAACTTCATGGGAATGAAGGAAGCAATCATCATTATTACCGTAATGAATCTGGTGGAATTGGCTGTTCTGGTCGGAGTTGCTGCGCTCGGTTTCACTGATATTGAGCCGCTTAATCTGGTGCCTTTAGCGCCAATGGGCTGGGGCCCCTTCGTTCCGGCCATGGCCCTCATCTATATCTCCTATGTCGGGTTCGAACTTATTTCGAATGCGGCTGAAGAGATCATTCAACCGGGCAAAAACATTCCACGAGCTATTTTGATCACATTGGGTGTCAGTACGGCAATCTATGTTTTCGTGGTCGGCGTGATGATGGGCGCCGTCAATTATACCGACCTCGCCCAAAGCGACATTCCGTTCATTTTCACTGCTGAGCGGCTTTTCGGCGCCTGGGGACGTTGGGCCGGAGTCCTCGCGACGATAATGGCGAGTCTTTCCGCCTTCAGCGTGACATTGGGCGCCAGCGCCCGCATTTTATACGCATTGGGGCGCGATAAGCATTTTCCCTACTTTTTCTCCAAGTTGCATCCGAAATTCCAAACACCACATATCGCTCTTTTTATTTGTGCGTTGATTGTGATTATCTTCAGCTCCTCCGGCATCGTCAAATTTGTGGTTTCTTTGAGTGATTTCGGCTACCTGATGGGACTCGGGATAATTAACTATGCGGTGATTCCATTGCATAAAAAAATGCCGAATTTGAGACGCCCATTTCAAACCATGTTTTTCCCCTGGATACCTATCCTGGGCGTTATTACGACCTGGATATTCGTTCCGGCATTAGAATTCAGAAGTTTCGCTCTGGGCGGGCTACTGACACTGGTTGGAAGCGCAATATATCTTTTCAATTCCGATAACCGCGCTGAAGTTTCCAAACTGGCAAAGTTTTATCTAAAATCCTTGAAATTGTTTATTTATAAATTAAGGAGAATGCGTATGCGAGTGCTTATCATAAGTGGAGAAAAACAGGGCCAAAATATCGCTGATCGACTTTTGGCAAAAGATGAGTATCAGATGATGTTTCGCGCAGCGGAACATCAGGTTACCTTTATTGAAGAAGACGAGGCTCGGTGTAAGGAACTTGAACAACGCTACAATGTTCCAATTTACCAGGGAGACGGCACAAAGAAGGAATTAATGGATCAGGTAGGCATTGATAACATTGATGTTGTCATCGCTGCCTTTGAAGATGATGGCCGCAATGTAATTGCGGCCCTACAAGCCAGACAGTTAAAACTTGAAAAAGTCATCGCAATTGTCCAAAATCACGAGTACACGCAGCTCCTTGAGCAGAACAGCGTAGTGGTGGTAAACGCACCCTGGGCGACGGCAGCTATGGTTGAGAATATTCTCGACAACCCCGTTTTAGCGCAACTTTTCGAATTTGGAATCGGAGCAGCAAGCCTTTTGGAAGTAAGCGTGCCTAAACATGCAAAGGTAAATGGAGATCTCATTCGGGATATTGATATACCAAAAGGGTGCTTGATTGCCGCGATAATCAGGGATAACCAATTTGTGGTTCCGCGCGGCAATACAAGTATCGAGGTTGATGATCGCGTAATTTTCATCGGACCAGCCTCTGCCATAAAAAAAGCATTCGATACATTTATGCTCAAAAAATAAACTGCTGAGATATAGAGTTTTGAATAATTAAATGAGATCAACCCTAATCGTACACATCGTGTCCTGTCATGCTGAAGGTGAAGTTGGCAACGTCATTGTCGGTGGTGTGGCCCCGCCGCCGGGAGATAGTATTTGGGATCAATCCCGCTGGATTCATAATGATCAGACGTTGCGCCAGTTTGTTTTGAACGAACCAAGGGGTGGTGTTTTCAAACATGTCAACCTAGTGGTACCGTCGAAAAACAAAAAAGCAGCTTTTGGTTTCATCATAATGGAGCCGGAGCATACGCCGCCCATGTCTGGCTCAAATTCAATTTGTGTTGCGACCGTTCTGCTGGACAGTGGGTTGATTCAGATGCGTGAACCAGAGACAACCTTCTTTCTCGAGGCTCCTGCAGGTTTAGTGCATGTTAAAGCCGATTGTCAAAATGGTAAGGCCAAGAGTATCGAGATTCAAAACGTTCCTTCTTTTGCCGACAAAATGGGTGTAAAACTTGAGGTGCCGGGAATAGGCACCCTTACAGTGGACACCGCATATGGTGGTGACAGTTTTGTAATGGTTGATGCACCCTCTCTTGGATTTGAAATTGTACCAGATGAGGCCCGAGAGCTTGCAGAAGTGGGTGCTAAGATCACAGCGGCCGCCAACGAGCAGATCGGATTTCAACATCCAACCAACCGCGATTGGAATAAGATTTCCTTCTGTCAGCTTGCGATGCCGATAGAGCGTCAGGGAGACATTCTAAGTGGCCGCAATACGGTTGCCATCGATCCCGGAAAACTCGATCGCTCTCCTTGTGGCACAGGATGTTCTGCGAGAATGGCGGTTCTTCATGCTAGCGGGGAAATGCAAGTCGGGGATCGTTTCATTGCTAATTCCATCATTGGGTCAAGGTTTGACTGCACAATTTTAGAGCGTACCAGAGTTGGTGACGTAGAGGCCATTATTCCTACTATTCGTGGGCGAGGATGGATTACCGGCACACATCAATTGATGTGCGATCCAGAAGATCCCTGGCCTTGTGGCTATCGTCTGACAGATACATGGCCAAAGATTGTAACTTAAAGTCCAAGAGTGCTATCTCGCGATTACCCCGCCACCTTTTATTAAAAACATACCCGGCCTATCCCAATTAAAGGTGTCCGACGAGCAAATTCCAACAGCTACCCTATTGATTTTAGTAGGCCTGATCGCCCTCATCGCCTGAAACGCCGAAGAAAGTAAATAAAATGAGATGCTATCGGTCATAGCATGTTTCCTATATTATTGCGCTGCTTATACTTCAACGGCCATTTTATCCTATACTCGTCTTAAAAGAAAAAGGGGTAAAGGATAGAAAAAAATTGAGTAAATCTTTAGAAAATCCTCCACTGCGTTTGATCGAGTAAAATTCTACATGCAAGGTGTAGGAAAATCCATATATGTTATTAAACATAGAATCCTCGGCCACTTACACTTCTATTGCATTTTTTTTCGTGTCTCCTACTGTAGGCTATCTCATACACACAGGGCGATCCCCAACTCTGATTCAGAATTGAAAAAACCATTATAAATCAGATAGATAAAAAAACTAATGGATCTGGTATACCGTTTGCAGCAGTGTCGGCAGAAAAGCGATGAATCGAGAGTAACATATGAGATCAAGTATTCGATTCCTCAAAAAAGGGGGTGATGCTTGGGAAGGGAGCGAAGCTTAGAATTAATTGAGTACGGTTGTAAATAAGCAAATCAAAAAAGTAAAATCAAAATGAACTAAGGGAGGTAAAAATGTTGAAAAAATCTGTATCGATGATGCTAATGGCTCTTTTTGTATTCTCTTTTATCGCGGTAGCAACATTATCCGCGGACGAGACTCAAAAAACAACTGGAACGGTGATGTCCATCAATGCCGAAACCGGCGAAATGGTCGTAAAGGACGCCGCCGGTGAGATGAAATCGTTTAAAGCGGATCCAAAAGCAGGTGTGGACCTAAAGATGCTGAAAGAAGGGGATCCGGTCGCTGTAGAGAGCGATAGCAACGGTGTCATCAAATCGCTTGCGGTCTCCAAATAAAATGAGCCAATACCGATAGAAACTGAAGGGGCACGCACACAGCGTGCCCCTTTTTTTTGGGGTTGATTGGGGTGGTTAAGAATGAAAAACATAAATGATGATTGTGAACCCCCTGCGCTCAATGAAGGCATCATAAAGGAGGGTTTTTTTGAGCGCAGAGGGAGATTGCCGGTCAAACGCCAACCCATGAGCATCATGATCGTTTGGAAGTCAGGCTAACATGGGTGATGAATGACCGGCAAGTTAATATCTCATTCTCATTCTTTCGTTTCTTCCGTTGAACCCGGGGTCGTTGCTTTCATTTCCTCAATGACCTTTTTGGCCTTTTCCTTCGCTACTTCAGTAACATTGCCCATACCTGCCTGGGTCGTCTCGGCAGTGTCAGTGGCTTTTTTTTCAACGCTTTCAGCAGCTCCAACGGTTTCTTTCGTGGATTGTTTGGGTTTTTCGGGATTTTCGGGACAACCCCATGCCCCGAAAAGCAGCAAGGAAAGCATGCTCAATATCAAAATAAGCTGTTTCATAACTCCTCCTCTTTTTTGAATTAAAATTTATTGGGTCTCTTTTTCCTTAACAGATATCACCTCCTTTTAATTTATTAACAGTATCGTATCTACATCGGCCTTGCAAAGCGACCTGCCAAGTGGATCCAGCTTATTAGCCGCTGATCAGGTTCATTACTGAAGTTTGGACAGCATTATTGACAATTCAGCTATAGAAAAGGGTTTGCAAATAAAATCGACCTGGTGTTTGTTTTGCTCCTCTTTAAGTCGCGGCAAGAAACGGTCCGGATCACCCGTCATATAGATCCCTATTACCGAGGGGTTGTGGCCTCGGATCTTTGTCATTAATTCGAAGCCGTTTTTTCTGGGCATCTGAATATCAGTCAAAACAAGATCCGGTTTAAATTGCAAATAGGCCGAATATCCGTTTTCGCCATCGTTGGCGGTTATTACCCGGTGGTTTTTCTTTTCTATCATCATTCGGATGATAGTCGTCATCATCTTATTATCATCGACAACCAATACCTTCATTTTTCCTCTGCATAGCTTGGGATCCTTTGGATTTGAAGTTGTTAAAAGCAACTGTTATGCCAAAGGTCTAAGATCAATCTATTATACTGAATTTAATATATTTTATTTCAAATAATGAGGTTAAAAAAACCTTTTGTGCAGGGATTTTCATACAGCAGAATGGATCCGAAAAATGGATAAGAGACGTAAGGGACTGATAACTTAGCATTTTTTGATATAGGAGATTTCCTACACTTTAACCTGACGGTTGTTAATATTCTCGGACGCGAAGAAAGAGGCGTAGGGGGACGTCCATAATTTTATAAATTGACACCATTGTGAATCAGTGGTATCTGTGAATTATGCCACGGTTAGCCAGATTAGATGCCCCCGGTGTATTGCATCATATTATTGTTCGCGGGATTGAACGTCGGGTGATTTTTAGAGACGATTTTGATCGCGAAAATTTTCTGGAACGGCTGTCCACATTGGTTCCGGAAACGCAGAGCATCTGCTATGCGTGGGCATTTATGTCCAATCATGCCCATTTTTTGTTGCGCAGCGGCTCGGGAGGCATTGCCCATTTAATGCGACGATTACTGACCGGCTATGCGGTTTCATTTAATCGCCGCCACCGCAGACACGGCCAGCTTTTTCAAAATCGTTATAAATCGATCATTTGCCAGGAGGATGTATATTTTAAGGAACTGGTTCGATACATTCATCTAAATCCGGTGCGGACGAAGATGGTGCCGGATCTTGTCGGACTGAAACAATATCCCTACTGTGGCCACAGTGCTTTAATGGGCAAACAAAAAAGAGCCTGGCAGCAAACCGACGATGTGTTATCAGTATTTGGTAAAACACCGGCGGCGGCCAGGCGCAGTTACGCAGCTTACGTGAAAGCGGGCTACGGACAAGGCCGCCGACCGGAGCTGACCGGTGGTGGATTAATTCGCAGCCTTGGTGGCTGGACGGCATCGAAAAAGCTGCGCTTAAAGGGTCAGGATCGTCTCAAGGGAGATGAGCGCATTCTGGGCGACAGTGATTTTGTAACCTCAATTTTGGCTGAGGCAAAAGAGCAATTAGATCGTTATTATGAGATGAAAAGCCGAGGGTACACCCTTGAAAAGGTGGAAAAGCGGGTCATGGAAATATTCGGCGTTGACAGAGATGCGATCTATTCCAAAAGGCGCCTTAAGATTCAAGTGGCAGCAAGGAGTCTGCTGTGTTATTGGGCCGTTTGCGAGCTGGGCCTTACGGCCACCGAATTAGCCAAACGCCTTGGGCTAACCCAACCCGCGGTGAGTTATGCTGTCAGCCGCGGCGAGCAAATCGCCAAAGAGAGCAATTACACTTTAGTCAATTAGTTTATTATTTCATCTCCCTATCTCATATTTATCGTCTGCAAGATTCCTTCGATCCTCCCTGACAGCCTATAAACATTTTAATTGCATGGTCTCCAATGGCAACCGCAGATCGCAGTCTTCTAAATTTTCTCTGATTTAAGTCCAGAACCTACACCACATTCTGCAGGATTTGATCAATATCCGATACTAAGTTGACCGGATCTTACCCGTTGGTATTGAATCGGTGAAATGTCTGTCTTATTTTTAAGTATTGATTTTCATTTACAGTGAATTGCGACCAAATGGAGGGTATTTCAAAGACAACAAATACACGTTGCAGCGTTATGCAATAACAGTTGCGGCAATTACCGGTGGTTTGCTGTTCGGAGTCGGTGCTGCGGTTAATGGCGGATGTGCTTTTTCTACGCTCGGGCATCTGGCGAATGGTAACTTATGGATGCTGACAACCCTCTTTGGCTTCTGCATTGGTGTGGCGGGCCTGTCGATCATGGCTCCGATGATCGAACCCGGTCAAGCCCTGACACCTCTGATTTTTAAGGCACCAAAACCACTGATTTTTACGGTTTTAGCATTATTGTGGCTGTTCTTATGCTGGGAAATATTTCGGCTCTGGAAGTCACGTGCGAAGGGCAACAGTTGGAAGAAATTTCAGGAAAATATCGACAGAAAGGAGGCAATCATGGAAATGAAAAAAGTGCTGGCAGGATGGAGCAAGATCTGCCCCGGCTGCAACATCGGGCGCAATTATCCGGATTCATTTATCGGCAAGAAAGTCAGAAATCACTGGGAAAAAGGTTGCAGGTCGCATAACGCCTATGTTGAAGTGTACGGCAGTGAGGAGCATTCATCGGAAAAACACCCAGAAAAACCCGACAAAAATTGATAGGGAGGCAACAAAATGAAGGCAAAAGAAACAGCAGTGGTTCTAATAGAGTTTCAAAACGATTTTTGCAAAGAAGGCGGTAAACTACATGGCGGTGTACAGTCAGAAATCTCCAGGCAGAATACAATCCCCAACGCTATGAAATTGGCCGAGGAAGCTCGTAAAAAAGGTGCGTTGATTATCCACTCCCCCTTTATATTTAACGAGGAATATTTTAAAGATCATCAAATGCAGGGCATTGTCAAAGCTGTGGCAGACGGGGATGCCTTTCGCGAGGGAACTTGGGGAGCAGAGATCATCGACGAATTAAAACCGCAGGAAGGGGATAAGGTTGTCGGCGGGAAATGCACCTTATGCGGCTTTAATAATACCAATTTGGGCGAACTGTTAAAGGAAGGCAATATTAAAAACGTGGTTATTGGTGGATTTTTAACCAATTTCTGTGTTGAAAGCACTTCCCGTACAGCTTATGACAGGGGCTATGGGGTCTCGGTAATAAAAGATGCTACCGCTGCCAATTCAGAGGAAGAGCAAAATCACTCCGAACAGAAAATATTCCCGCTGTTGGGGCAGACGCTCTCAGTGGATCAATTTATCAGCCAACTGGAAGACTAAACAGCAAGGAATTCTTCTAAGGGGAAACGATAAAAACCGGGGCAATGCAATTTGGCTTCGCTCCGGTTTTTTATATCCCGAAATTCGCAGAAATACTAAAAGATAGGTGTCTTCCTGGCATAGAATCGATTTGCCTGCTCTGTTAACCCTAACGTTGCAAAAGCCGGAGGGCTTCAGAGCCAAGGCGTCAAGGGTGAAGTTGTAGTAGTTTACCACGATCCCTTGACAACACAGGATCTGAATATCGGATATTATAACGGACCATTAGCTACTCTTTGCCATGTTGTTTATGCAACATTGGGGTTAAATCTAGTTTATATAAAACAGCGCGGCAATATGAAAGGGAATAATGACTTTTGCTGTTATTGAGTTGAAATTACATTTAACTGTGGTATCGATTTTGAAACAAATCTGAGCGCCAAATTGCGAAGTTATTTCGACACCAAAATTCGGCAGTCTTTGGCGAACACTTGGACCAACACCTCATCTGCGCGTCGGAAGACCATGTCTTTGACGCCGCCGATAACGTGGATGACGGTGCCGGTTTCCAACTCCACAAAATAGCGCACCTCACCCCCCATATAGCTTCGGTCCTTGATTCGGCCCTGGAATTGATTTTCGGCGGTCTCGCTCAACGGTTGTTCCCTGGGCGTCAGATGGAACTTCTGGGCGCGGGTGACCACTTCGACTCGTTGGCCTTCTCGCCAATCGCCGGATTGTGTGACTTTCAATTCGAACCCATCATCGAGGGCGACCACCACCTGTCTCTCGTCTCCTTGCTTGATTTGACCTTTAAAGAAATTGGAGTGACCGATAAAATCGGCCACAAAATGACTGCTGGGGGTGTCGTATACCTGCTCGGGAGGACCCTCTTGCTGTTTGCGGCCGTCTTTCATGACCACGATGCTGTCCGACATGGTCAGCGCCTCGCGCTGATCATGGGTGACGAAGATACTGGTGATCCCCAGCATTTCCTGCAGGTTGCTGACCTCCATGCGCATCTCTTCGCGAAGATTCTCGTCCAGAGCCGACAGCGGTTCATCCATCAGCAGGACGTCCGGTTCGATGACAATCGCCCGCGCCAGGGCGATACGCTGCTGCTGCCCCCCCGACAGTTGGGAGGGCATGCGCATTTCCACGCCCGGCAGGCGTACTGTTTCCAATGCCTGTGTAACTTTGGTCTTGATATCGGCTTTGGCGACATTTCGATATTTCAATCCAAAAGCGACATTGTTGAAAATGGTTTTATGGGGAAAAAGGGCGTAATTCTGAAAGATCATGCCCAGGTTGCGCTTGTGGATGGGGGTGTCGTTGACCCGCTGGCCCTTGATAAAGATGTCACCCTCGGTCGGTTTCTCCAATCCGGCGATCATCCTCAAAATCGTTGTTTTGCCGCATCCCGATGGGCCCAAGAGGGTGGTCAAAGAACCGTCCGGGATATCCAGGTCGATTTCATGGACGGCAATCACCTTGCCAAAGTGCTTGGTTACACCCCTGAGTTGAACCGCTGGCGGAGCATTGCCGTCTGCCCCCATATTGTTGTCTCCTAGTGATTCCCAACCCGGGAAACCGGAATTGAAGATTGAAGATTTGTGGACGTCGCTCTCCGAGGCGTAGGCGCTACAACCCCTACGAGCCGGAGGCTTCGCTCTGCTTTTTCTATGACCTTTTTTTAATAATTGATCCCGCCGGTTTCCAGCTCGTAGAGCTTACCGCTCGGAGAGTGGCGGACCTTAAATATTCAATCTTCAATCGACAATATTCAATAAATTAACCGTCCGGTCCCGCGGTTGCGGAACCGGACCCGAACCTTGAATCGTGGGTTAGCCGCCGGCCTTGATACGGTCCCACATTTCACCAAACTTGACCTGGTTGGAATTCCAGAAGGGTGGATCGGCCCACAGGAAGCCCTTGAGCGTGCCGGTGGGGTCAAAGGTCGGAATTTTTTTGACCGCTGCGGGCATTTCGACCTTGGATGGATCAAGGCTGGAGGGATAATTCTGGGCGACGGCCACAGCGATGGAGCATTCCGGCTCCAGCATGAAATTGAGCAGTTCATGGGCGATATCCAGGTCGCTGCCCTTGATCACGAAGATGCACTCCTGCCAGGAGTAGCCGTTGTCGATCAGCATGAGTTCAATGGGATGGCCTTGCGCCTGCAGGTTCGCCACTCGTCCGGACCAGGCCACGGTGGCATAGACCTCTTCGTTGCCCAACAGGCTCATCAGTTCCGCTCCCGAGGACCAGTACTTCTTGATCAGCTTGCGCTGTTCCCGCAGGGCGTTCCAGACCGCATCCAGGTCTTTGATGTCGTTGGGGTGCTGACCGGTGTACAGGGCGGCGTACCATATATTGGCCTTGTTGCTCCCAGCGCTGGCCAGTTTGCCTTTTAGGCTCTTGTCCCACAGCAGTTTGACACCCAGGCTCTCGGCCTTTTCCTTGGGAATATGTTTGCTGTTGTAGCAGATCGCCGTCTGGCCGTAATCGTAGGGTACGGCCGACAAGGTCCCGTTGCTGAGGGCACGATAGGGCTTGATCATTGCGTCCATGACATATTTGAGGTTGGGAATCTTGCTCTCATCGAGCACCACCCCGAAATCCAAATCGATGTAGCGCTTGTAATCAAACAGCCCGCTGGCATGGAAGAGGTTGTACTCCCCGCCCGGTGGGAACGATGCCTTGACCCGCGTCAGGTAGGTGTCCTCGTCTCCGAATTCACCTTCGATGACTTCGATCCCCGTGGCTTTGGTGAAGGGCAGGAAAGCATATTTGGAAAAGGCTTCTGATGTGACACCGCCCCAGCCGTCAAACCGAACCGATTTTTTGGCGGCCCAGGCCGAAGGTGTCAACCGTCCAACAGGCAGGCTTACCAGGCCGGCCGAAACCCCGGCCATACCAAGGATTTTTAGGAACTCACGCCGGCCCAGATCGCCGTTCATAAAACGATCTTTGGCCTCTTCTAGTCGTTTAATCAAATCAACAGTCATGATTAAAACCTCCTTTGTTGTGTGGGTTAACAAACGGCTATTTCCAGGTACAAAACCGGGCTGAAATATCCTGACGGCACGCATCAGTTTGCATCAACGCTTCGACGATTCCAGGCCCCTGGTAAATCTCCGCGCCAGGTACCCGGCCAGCAGGGGGGTCGAGATCGTCAGGATGACCATCACTGTGCCCAGGGCATTGATCTCGGGACTGATGTGGTGGCGCAGCATACCCAGTATCTTGACCGGCACGGTGGTGGTCCTGGCCGTGGCCCAGAACAGTGTCGCGGTAATGTCATCGAATGAAATCGTAAAGGCAAAGAGCATACCCGCTATAATGGCCGGCGCCAAAAGCGGCAGGGTAATTTCTTTAAAGGTTTGGAGTGCATTGGCCCCCAGGCTCATGGCGGCTTCTTCATACACTCTCTTTATCCCCACCAATCGCGCCTGAACCACCAAAAGAATGTATGGCAGGGTGATGACGACATGTCCGACGACCAGCAGCAACAGGCTTTTGGGTTGCTGCAGCCAGCGCAGGAAAAGCAGCAGGGCCACCCCCAGGATGACTTCCGGAATCATGATCGGGGTCAGGAGCAAGGTGTTTAGGGTATTTTTGCCGGGAAAGTCGTAGCGAACGAACGCCATGGCCGCTGGGATGGCAATGGCGGTACTGATCACTGAGGTAATAAATCCAAGGATGAGCGACGTCTTAAAGGCCGTTACGATGCCTTGGTTCTGAGCCAGCCGGACGTACCACCGGAAGCTGAAGCCCTCCATGGGAAAACTGGCAAATTCCATTGGGTTGAACGAGAGAATGATGACCACCACGATGGGTGCGAACATGGTGATATAGACAAAGAGGGTAAACAGGCGTATCAGTGACCAACCGGAGATCTTCAT
>CALZJV010000244.1:0-8792 GCA_945787595.1 uncultured Desulfobacterales bacterium
ATCCAAAACCTTCCGCACAATGATAGCCAAATCTTGCATTACAAGAGGTTTGCTTGCAAATGCGCCAATACCTGACTCCTTTGCACTCTCTTTAGATATTCTAGCGCTATATCCCGTACAAAGGATGATGGGAATATCAGGACGAATCTTCATGAGTTCTTTCGCTAACCTGTCCCCCGTCATATTGGGCATGGTCATATCGGTGATAACAAGATCGAATAGATCCGGTTTTGTACGGAATAGCTCCAAGGCCTCCACGCTGTATGAACTGGTAACAACCTCATACCCCAGTTTTATAAGCATTTGTTTCCCAAGATCGGTTAAAGCGGGTTCATCATCGATGAATAGAATGCGCTCCTTTCCGGAGGGGAGCGGTTTCCGAGTCTCTTTTTCCGAATTGTCCTCCTTGTCAATTATAGGAAGATAGACGTGAATGGTGGAACCTTTTCCGGGTTTGCTATCTGCCTTGATGATGCCGTTGTGGCTCTTTACGATACCATGAACCACCGACATTCCCAGCCCGGTCCCCGCACCTTTCTCCTTGGTAGTGAAATAGGGTTCGAAGATCCTATCCAGGACATCCGGCGGCATACCGTGACCCGTATCTTTCACCGTTAACTTCAGGTAAGATCCGGGATTTATATCCGAATTTTGAACAGTGAAGTTGGAATCAAGTTCCATATTTTCTAAGTTTATCTGTAATACACCCCCTTCCTCCATCATGGCATGGCTCGCATTGGTACAGAGATTCATTAAAATTTGATGAATCTGGGTAGTATCAGCCAAAATAATATCCTTGTCGCTTTCAATTCGTTTGCTGATTTGTATGGTGCTGGGCAAAGATGAGCGCAGCAATTTAAGGACCTCATTAACAATTAAGTGAATCTGGATCGGTTTCCGTTCTTCTTTATCCTGGCGGCTGAAGGCAAGGATTTGGTTCACCAGGCCGTTCGCACGCTGACCGGCTTTGATAACCGCCTGGATATTTTCATACAGCTTAGTCTTTTTTGGGGCTTCACCAAGCGCCAGCTCTGAAAAGCCGATAATGGCTGAAAGAATATTATTAAAATCATGGGCAATACCACCGGCCAGGGTCCCGATGGCTTCCATCTTTTGGGTTTGACGGAGCTGGTCTTCAAGACTTTTGCGCACGGTGACATCTGTGAAAAAGCCTACGTTGCAATCTGTTCCATCAATCGTGATCCTAGCCGAGGCCCTATCGACATATACCATTGTTCCATCTTTTCGAAGGCATGGGATGTTTGAAGATAATGTCTTTTCTCTTTTTGATTGGGCGTCGAATTCCGAGATCACATAGCCTAAAGCCTCTTTGGGATGAATATCACTCACATCCATCCGCTTAAACTCTTCTTTTGTGTAGCCCAGCATATCAGAAATGACTGGATTGGAATATTTGACCTTCCTTGTTTCAACGTCAGCAATAAGTATGCCCTCCGCACCGCCTTCAAACATCGCCCTGTATCTCTCTTCGCTTTCCCGTAGGGCCTCATGAGACTTTTCCAAGTTACCCGCCATCTGATTAAAACTGGCCGCCAGCGTTCCGATTTCATCCTTGCTGAAAATCTTTACCCTTGCCGAAAGATTTTCAGAGTTCATCTCTTTTACCGTTTTTGTGAAACTTTCAAGCGGTTCAACAATAGAATGTTTCATGAGCGCATAAAGCCCCAGTCCTATAGGAATAAAAATCCCCATTAGACCAAAAAACAGGGCGGCCGTCATAGTTCGGATGCGGCTTTTAATGTATTCTTTTGAAAAGCCAATCTCTATGCTTCCAATTATACCTTCCAAACTGGTTGTAACCTCGCGCTTTTCCAGATCTAAATTTTTTGCTGTATCCTTTCGCGCGGCAGCGGATTTTATAAGCGTCCCGCTGTTATCGAAGACAGCAACAGATGCAATATTTTCATAGCTTAGCGATGATGTGATTAGCTGTTGGATCTGCTTGTAGTCGTATAAATCCAACATGGGCGCCAGGGAATAAGACAGGACTTCGATTGACGTCTCATTATCGGCCTTATACTTACCCGACGCATGTTTCTCTATGACTTGAGAAGCCATGAAAGCAGAACCCGCGATACACAAAACCGTCATGATAAAAATAAGCAAGATTGTCTTTTTCTTTAGGTTGTCAATCTTCATTTGTTCATTCTCTTGCTTGAAAAAAGCGGTTAAATTCCTGGATATATTTACGCCTATTTTTAGCATAATCCATTCCATTGTTAGGCCGCAGGATATTTAAACTATCCAAGGAAGGTATCCCATCAAGAGGCGCCATGCCTTCTACGATGGAATATTTATAGTTTAGACGTTGCATGAGCTCCTGACCCTTTTGGGAAAGGAGAAAGTCAAGAAACATTTTTGCTTCTTTTAAATGATCTGTCTGATTTATAATGGCGACTGGATTAACGATAAGTGGGGTCCCTTCTGCGGGATATACGCCCTTGATGGATGTTTTCCTTTTTACCCTGTAATCATAAACGGTGTGGATGCTGAATTGCCCCGCAATATCAATTTCTCCTGTAAGAAGCGCATTGGCAAGTGCTTCGGTTCTGTAATAGATTTTAGGCATTTGAACTGAAAGCAGTCTTTTCCAGAATGCCACACCTAGTTTTTGTCGCAGAATATAATACTGACCGTATTGAGAGCCTGCCGTATTGATATCCTCAAGTCCAATCCTGCCCCGCCATTTCGCGTTTAAAAGGTCTGTCCACTGTTGGGGCGGGGTTTCCATTCGGCTTTCGTCATATGCCATGCACATTCCAAACCCCGCAAACACTGCCCAGTAGCCGGTGTCCTTATACTCTTTGGGAAAATTTTTATAGTGTGGGGAAGCGTATTTCATCAAATGTCCCTTATTCTTTAGTTCAATGAACGTTCCAATATCGGCGATGGTTACCACATCAGCTTTTGTTTTCCCGTTTTCGATTTCTGTCATCAACCTTTGACTGATAATAAAGGTTGAACTTCTGACAATCTTAACATCAATGCCCGTTTCTATTCTGAAGGCATTTGCAATCCGGTCCGCATGTCTTTGAGGTATTGAAGTAAACCAGGTTAAACTGCTGGTTGTCGGCCTATCAGTTACCACGATTTCTAATTTGGATCTTGCGTCACTGCCTGTGATAAAGAAATAGGATAGGGCAAAACAGAGGCTCGAAAAAATCATCATTAGAATGGCCCAACTTAACTTGTTCATCTTCTTCACGCTTCCTGTGTCTCCAATTATTCCATGGCCTTGACCTGCTTGTCCATGATTCGAGCTGCCTGTTTTGCGCTCAATTCTCCGTCAAGGAATCGTTTGACGATTTTAGGAATAACTTTTGCTTTATAGATTTTGGAGATAAGAGTCCCTTTCTTCTCGGTGAATCCCCAGCGATCAAAGCCGTCGACCCCGTCTACAATGGTTTTCACAACGTCCATCCCGTAAAACTCGGAGATTTTGACTCGGGTCGGCGCCCCAAACTCAAGCTCGATCCACTCATCGGTGAAGCGGTTGGGCTCACGCCGGGTCCCCTTGCGCATGGGCAATTTACCCTCCGGGGCCATACTCAACCACTTTAGATATCCATCGGTCAGGAGAAATTTTACCCATTGTTTGGCCGCAGTCTTGTTCGCATCTCGTGTGATACCCAGGTAGTTTATTTGACCGTATTGAGCAGCCCCTTTAGGGCCCTGAATGGTGGTCACGAAGCCGGTATTTCTGGCCAGGTATCCTGGCTTTCCCCTGGCAATATCGGGAACCACCGGCAGAGCCTTCCGATGCCCTGAGAGCTCATCCAATATAAAAGGGGACCATATGATCATGGAAGCTCGTCCGGAGACGTAATCCATCCGGGTGCGGCGCCAGTGCAAGTTTCCGCGCGGGGTGAAGCGGGAAAGCGCTTTGTAGAACTCGAGGGTCTGGACCATCTCAGGGGTGTTCAAGGCGACATTTCCGGGCGGACTTGTCAGCCTGACACCATTTGACAGCGCCAAGTGCTCGAAAACTTGTTGTGTGTAGCTCTGTTCAGGGTCGGTTGCTATCGCGAAGCCCCAGATCAGAGGTGGATCGTGCAAGACCTGGGCGGCTTGGAGGATGCGATCCCAGCGATCTGGTACGGGCAGCCCCTTTTTTTTAAACAAATCCTTACGATAGAGCAAGAGCTGAACCCATCCATCTATCGGTACGGCGGCATAACCGCTCGAGAAGCGGACAAGGGCCAGTGGCCCCGCACCAAAGGTCTCTTTGCCCAGGTACTCCAAAACATCCGTTGCAGACTGGTCATCTAAAATTCCCGCCTCGGTCCATCCGATTGTAAAGGCTATGGGATGGAAGATCACATCAGGCAGCGACCCTGCTGCATGTGCGGAAGCGACCCTATCCGCCAAAAGATTTTCTTGCACGGGGATCACGCGGACATAAATTCCGGTTTTTTTGGTAAATGCATAGGCAATTTTTCTCTGTATTTCCAGTCGATCCCTCTCCATCTCCATGGTCCAGAAAGTGATCCGGTTTTGAGCTCCGATCGTGGGAAGTCGCACTGTGACGACCCAGAGGATTATTAAAAAGGCCAAAATCATAGACCTCATGGACAGCTCCTCCTCAAGGATATGAACACTTGACGTCCACATCATTAGGATGGGCGCCTAATGAATGGGATGAATGTTAAGAATTCGGCTTTTTCGAGTTAGGCCTGTTAAAAATGAGGGGATGCGGACCTAACCCATGGCTTGGGCTATCTTGCTTTTAAGCTCGTTGAAACTTTTCGATCTTATTAGTCCAATACAGCCCGCACTGTCTTGGCAAGGCGATTTAGGGTCAGTGGTTTCATTAAAAAGGCTTTGATGCCGATTGCCTTTGCTTTTTGGGCATTTATCTGTTCGCTGAAACCTGTGCATAGGATGATGGGAATATCCGGACGGATTTTTTTGATTTCCTGAGCGAGTCTTTCACCGGTCATCTTCGGCATGGTCATGTCCGTTACGACGGCATCGAAGTGGTTCGGCTTTTCTCTGAATTCCTTCAGAGCGTCAATGGCGTTATTTTTTGCGACGACCTGATAGCCCAGGTGCTCCAACATTCCCCGGCCGAGGACAACCAGATCCAGTTCATCATCGACAAACAGAATCCTTTCATTTCCAGTAAGTGCTTGCAGGAGCGCTTTGCTTTCACTCGTTTCTTTCAGAGCCTGGTCCGAATCCGTGCGGGGAAGATACACGAAAAATTCCGTGCCTTTACCAACTTTACTTTGTAATGATACGGCTCCGCCACAACTTTTAGTGATTCCGTGAACCATGGCCAGTCCGAGTCCGGTACCGACATCTTTTTCCTTGGTCGTAAAATACGGTTCGAAAATACGTTTGACAACCTTCGGTGTCATACCGTGACCTGAGTCTTTAACCGCCAGCCGTATATAGGACTGTGGTTGTAAATCCGGATTTTGATCAAGAATTTTGGCATGCGGTTCGATGTCTAGATCGCTCAATTCTACAGTTAAAATGCCGCCATCCGGCTCCATGGCATGTTTCGCATTGGTACAGAGGTTCATTATAATCTGATGCATTTGGCCTGGGTCGATAACCACCTTACCATTGCTGACGATATTCCGGCGAAGTTGGATGGTGCTGGGGAAAGTCGATTTGATAAGTTTCAGCGCTTCTTTTATAATCAGCCCGATTTGAACCGGTTGCGGCTGGAAGTCCTGGGTCGTCTGGCGACTGAAGGTCAGGATTTGATCTACCAGCTCTTTTGCTCGTAGGCTGGCTTTTATTACCTGGTTCAGTTGATCCGCCATCTGACTTTTTTCAGGCAGTGACAGTAACGTCAATTCCGTATAACCCATTACGGCTGCCAAAATATTGTTAAAATCGTGGGCGATACCTCCGGCCAGCGTTCCCATCGCTTCCAATTTCTGGGCTTGAATCAGCTGTTCCTGCAACATCCGGTGTTCTTTTTCTGAATTCTTGTTCTCTGTAACATCTCTAACGACCTGAACAATTCCTTTTAGATGGCTATTTTCATCGAATTGAGGAATCGAATTAATTTCAAAATATCGATTCAACTCGGGATGAAATGTTTCTTCCGTAAAACCCGCCTCCCACACCGCCGGGTTATTCTCAGCAATAAAATCATCAATTTCTTGTTGCAGTGTGCTGCATCGCTGCCTTAAAAATTTCAACAGCGGGGGGCCGAAAATTTGCTCTGCTGCTTTGTTGGCCCGGACAATGTTGCATCTATCGTCATAAATGCAAATCGCATCCCTTATTGTGTTAAAAGATTCCTCCCAGTTTTCCTTGGCCTGAAGGAGTAATTTTTTCATTTTTCGCAGGTTAAATATATAGGCCAGCAGAAAAGAAATGCCGACTGAAAAGTATAGAGAGGCCGGAGAGAGCCAGAGGTTGAAAGCTGCGAAAGCACCAAACGTGAGCAGGGTGATCGCCAACAGACTCAGGATACCGAGAAGCATACCGCTTAGGCCGCCAACTCTGATAAACATAAAAAAGAAAAAAACAGCCAGACCGATCACTAAAGTCCATCTCACCCAAGGGTATACCGGACGGATATTGCTTCCATCCAGAAGATTATTGAGGATATGCGCATGAACTTCTACTGCCGGCATTTTGTTTCTACCGTGAGTAGACGGAACCAGAATACCCTCATTAAGACCGACAGTTGTGATCCCAACTAAAACGATTTTGTCGGAAAAGAAGGCAGGCGGCCATTGATCATCAAGGATGTCTGCAACCGAAAAGTACTTAAATGTGCCTGGGGCACCATAAAAATTAATCCACATGTAGCCGGATTGGATAATACTATCCGGAACCTTCTGTTGCGAAATTTTATTCTGAATTTCCGGTTGGGTAAATTTACTACCATTGATGACAGCGTTTAGCGCGGAAGCAAAGGATGGAATGGAATTGGCTTGGTGGGAGATCGTATGAAATACTTCCTTTACAAATCCGTCAATTCCTTGTTCCAGATGAACGTGCCCGAGTCCGGCAGGGGAAAATGCTTTTTCGGGCCACGAAATATTAAATTGACGATCGATATAAACAGGCAGCACAACCTTGGCATGCTGTGTGATTGCGCGGGACAAGCGCGCATCCTCCTCAGAGGGTTCGGACATAATGATATCGATTCCAACCACCGCAGCCTGATCCAAAATATCAAGCAGCTCTGCATAATAGGATCGCTGTATGGGCCATCTCCCTAGTTTAGCAAGCGTTTTTTCGTCGATGGCGGCGATTATGATACGGTCGTCGTGCTTGCGCTGGCCTCTAAGTCTAAAGGCGAGATCATAACAATAATTGTTAATGCCTTCCAGCAATCCTGTGTTTTCTAAAAATAATAGGGCAGCGATAAACACAAATACGAGGCCGACGAAAAGCGCTTTATCGTTAATTTTGACTGGTTTCAGGCTCATTTGAAAATGACCATTTAACTAAACACCTAAGTCCATAACATCTTGGTATTAAAGTAAAATAATGGCTAAAATGATCAAAACCGATATCCCCGCCGGCAGCCAGAGGTATTTACCTTTGACTTCAAAAGATTGCGGCTCGGAAAAATCACCCTCATACCCTTGCGCATCGATGGCACTGGTCCGGACGTAATATATTGCCGCATCGCCGGGTTTCTCAAAGGATATCTCCGGTTTCGTCAGTTTCTCGTCCATAAGCACTTCTTCAAACGCTTGATCTTTTGCCATTTGGAAATGATAGGTAATGCCGACTCCCAGATTTCGCCACCTAACCCGCAGTTCTTTGTCACCCATTTCCGGCTTTTCGACCGGTGGTGAGGGTGGCGGCGGGATGATATTGAAACTCAGAGTGTCCGACCAGATCCCCTCATAGTCGTCAGCAGCAATTGAGCTGACTCTAAAATAATAGGTTTTAAAATCAAGGCTTTCGATTTTATGAGATACACTGGTAATATCCTTGGCGTCTGCAACAAGGACCTGAAATTTGCTATCTTCCGCAACCTGAAAATGGTATTTGACAGCCTTGGTTACCTTCAGCCATTCAAACCCTATGGTTTTTTCGCGCAGGTCGGCTCCATCAGACGGTGACTGGATGAAAGGCGGAAGCGGGTTAACTCTTACCCTTACTTCTACGGGTTCCAATGCAGGCCCTTCCAAGCCGAGATGGTCGATGGAGCGGCTCTGCAAATAATACGTACCGTCTTCTACACCCACAATTTCCAGCGTATCCTGAGGTTTTATTACATTATTTTTGACCACATCCTTAAAGGTTTTATCCCTGGCGAGCATGATGCGATATGAGGTGGCACCAGGAATACTTACGAATTGAAAATCAAGCGGCATTGCCCGGTACAATGGCTGTAAATTCATTAGAGTCGGTGCGAGCAACAGTTTTACAGGCGCCGCAGGCTTCTTATCCTTTTTTACCACGGTTCCTTCACCTGCTATTATCTCCACTTTCTGTTTGGCCGCCTGTACATCCACCTTCCCGGCTAACACTTCCAGGCGGGTGGTGACATCGGGGTCGACCCCAGCTCTGAATTCTGTTCCGCGGGCAGCCGCGACCGCTGAAGGGGTCTTTATTTCAAAACGGGTTTCTTTTCCGGTGCTCTGTTTGATTTTCGAAATAGTTTTGCCGATATCGAGAAACAGTTTGTACATCAGATAGATGGCACTTTTTTTGCGTGCGGCCGTGATTTCAATCGTTGTGTTAGGTCTCAGTAAAACGGAAAAGTGATTTTCAAATGTAATTTCAATGGCACCCTGCCCACTGGTCCGAATCCAGTTTCCTTGCGTGATCTTGTCATTTAA
>CALZJV010000244.1:8866-15127 GCA_945787595.1 uncultured Desulfobacterales bacterium
AAAAGTTGATGCGGATTGTTGATGCGGTTTACCATCGCTACCCAGCGCCAATCTTCCGGATTTTCGAGAATTTTTTCGCAAATCTTGTATAGATTGTCCCCTTTATCTACGATAATCTCAATCGAATGATTATCTTCGGCAGAGACAGCCAAGGGAACTATAGAAAAAAATATTAAAAGAATTATGGCACTACGCAGGATTTGTATGTTCATTAAATTAACAACCTTGATCGAGTAAATTTATCAGATAAGATCTGTGCGGATCGTGATGGAAATCGCTCAATTTAGTTTCTAATGAATCGTTTTAGATTTGAAAGTAGGTACAGGCAGAGATGTATCCTCAAATATCGCGAATTTTTAGTCACTTCATTATAAAAGGCAATGGGGATTGTCAAGCTTTAAAAAGGGTACTTCAGTGAGAAGGCCGGATCTCAAATATTCAATTTTCAATCGGAAATATTCACTCTTTATGATTTCACTTGAATCTTTGAACATATGCCTTAACTTAAGAACGGCTCTTTAAAGGCTAATTCAAGGGAGGCGCGTGTATGGAAAAACGAGATCTGCTGACTGGGAAGAGAATCCTGATTGTCGATGATGAGCCGGATGTATTGGACAGCCTGGCTGATTTGTTAATCGAGTGTAAGGTTACCAAAGCAGCCAATTTTGAACAAGCTAAAGATCTTCTGCTAAACCAGTATTTTGATATGGCAATTTTGGACATCATGGGCGTTGATGGCTATGAGTTACTGAAAA
Organism: uncultured Desulfobacterales bacterium; assembly: GCA_945787595.1. The sequence continues at coordinate 9,622 of CALZJV010000244.1, forward strand.
TATGCACCGAAAAACGAGTGGTCGGTGTCATGTTAACGGCCTATGCGATGACTCCCGAAGATATCAAAAAATCTTATGATAACGGGGCGGCATCATTTGTGCCCAAAGAAAAGATGGCCGACATCACGACGTACTTAGGTGATATCTATGAGGCCAGGGAAAAAGGCAAGAATGTGTGGTGGCGCTGGTTTGATCGCTTGGCTGACTACTGTGAGAAGAAATTCGGTCCTGATTGGCAAAAAGAACATGGCTTTAAGATCAGATGAATATGGCAAGCATTCTCAAAGATATTTTCCGCAGAAAAAGTAGTCGCGATTTTACATATACAGGATAATCTTGATTATCCGCCGATCCAGAATGCTTTTTCTAGATCGGTGAATTCTGATGTCGGACCTTCATATTTGTTCCTGCCAAGCTCCAATACATAGACGTAATCTGAAATCTTGAGAGCTTTGCGGATTTCCTGGTCGACAAGAAGTATGGTGAGTCTTTCCTTATCGCGAAGATCCGTCAGCATCCGGTAGACTTCTTCTGAAAGCATCTTGGACAAACCGGCTGTAGGTTCATCAACCAGCAGCATCTGGGGATCTGACATGAGTGTACGTCCGATCTCCACCATACGCTGCTGCCCGCCGGATAGTTCACGTGTCATCTGCTTGCGTCTTTCGCCTAAGATGGGAAAGCGCTCGTAGTTTTCCTCGATCTTCTCCCTGACACGGTTTTTGTCTCGACGGAAAGTCCATGCTCCCAGTGCCAGGTTGTCCTCCACCGACATATACGGGAAAATCCCGGGCTGTTGCGGGATGTATGCTAACCCCCTTTGGATGCGCTTGTATGTGGGTGTCGCGAGAATGCTCTCCCCATTTAACAGGATCTCACCAGCATTGGGCTTGAGGAAGCCGAAGACTGCTTTAAGCAACGTGGACTTGCCGACGCCGTTGGCGCCCAGAATCGTAGAGATCATGCCCTTCTCAGCTACTAGCTCAAGATTCTGAAGGATATTGAGATCCTTGTAGTAACCCACATAGAGGTCACTGACTTCTAACATCTTTTGGCCCTCCCGGGTATTTTCGCTTTGGGTCATTTTTTCCCCATGGACTATTTCTACTTCGTCACATTACAGAGTACTATTTTATTCGAATTTCAAAAAATTATGATATTAGTTGAGAAATGAGCTAAACTGCTCAACCTTGGAATGAGCTAAAATTATGGCATTCTGTCGATTTTTATAAAGAAAGATAGAGCGCAGCGTTACCTTAATTTTAGTCATTTTAGCCATTTTAGATCATTTTAGGCATTCGTTTCTTCCGCAATCATTAATCGATTCTATAGTTCATCCTCATCTTCATCCTCATCCTCATCCTGACCGAGATAAGCCTCGATCACCGTCGGGTCTTTTTTTACAACCTCCGGATCCCCATCGGCTATTAGGTCGCCATTGTCGAGCACAAGCAGGCGCTTGCTCAGCGTGAAGATCGTATCCATGTCGTGACTAATAATAATGATCGCTTTGCCGTCGCCGTTGACCCGGTATATGTATTGGAAAATAATTTCCATTAGCTTGGGATGTATGCCGGCAAACGGTTCATCCAGAATCATGATGTCCGGATCGAGCATGAGCAGTCGACCAAGCTCAAGAAGCTTTTGCTGGCCTCCGGAAAGCGCCTGGGCGTATTCATTGCGCAGGTGGTCCATGGTCAGGAATTCCAGTACCTCCATGGCCCGCTTTCGGAAATCCCGCCGACGGGCTGTCGGGTTCATCGCGAGCGCCGGAACGTAGAGATTCTCCAGAACTGTCATGCGCCTGAAGGCGCGGGTCACCTGAAAAGTACGGCCGAAACCTGATTGAGCCACTTTGTAAGGCGGCAGCGGATCGATACGCTTGCCATTCAGATAAACCGTTCCACTTGTCGGTTTGATGACTCCGTCAAGGATATTTGTCAGTGTGGTTTTGCCGGCACCGTTAGGGCCGATTAAACCGATCAGTTCCGGACCTTGAACCTTGAGAGATACATCTTTCAAAACCTGAAGTCCGCCGAAGTTCTTGTAGATCTTATTGATCTCAAGCTGGATCATACCGGCTCCTCCGTCTCCAACTCAGCCACGTCTGTGCTGGCGATCTCCAAGCGCTTGGCCACAGTTTGTTGCTTCTTGCCTGAACGAGAAAACCATAGCAGTATCGGGTGAATGAGACCATTACGCCAGAAACGTAGCGTGAGCATCAAGAGCAAACCAAAGACCACCAACCGCCAGATGGTCATGTCGATGGTGATCGATCCGATCGTGAAGCTACTGCGCAGGAATTCGAGCGTGAAGGTTATGATAATCGCGCCAACCGCAGCACCAACGATGCTCTCCAAGCCGCCAATAACCGCCATGGCGATAACGATACTCATTTGCAAAAGGATCAGAATGTTCGGCGTAATGATTCCGATATAGTGTGCCTGTACGGCTCCGGCGGCGGCTGCCATCATTGAAGTGACGACAAAAACAAGAACTTTATAGCGCACGGTGTTGACCGCCAGCGCGGCGGCTGCCTCTTCATCCTCTCTGAGCGAACGGATGAATAGTCCAAAGCGCGAACGCTCCAGCCAGACCATAATGGCCATGCAAAACAAGAACAGGAAAAGCATCACAAAATAAGGCGGCAATTTGTCGAAGGCAGTGTATGTTGTGTCGAAAATTGTGAGTCCGTCGCTGAACAAGGGCTTCAGCTTCAGTCCGGCCTGTCCGCGCGTAATGGAAATTTCGGCACTGATCGCTGCACGCAGGATTTCCGAAAAGCCGATCGTAAATAAAGCCAAATATGCGGCCCGCAGGCGCAGAACCAATGCACCAATCAAAAATCCGAAAAGGCCGCCCAATACAATACCCAGAAAAATGCCCCAAAAAATGGGGGGCTGGGAAACGACAACATCGGCGGGCCAGTTTTGTTTTGCGATGTCCAGGCAGCTCAGCTTACCCGAGGTTACGCCGATGGGGTCAAGGAAGACGAGGTACATGTCGCCCAGTTTGAACTCGCTGCAAATATTGGTCGCTGCGCTTGTAAGGTAGATATAATTGCTAAAAAGACCTGTGGAATAAGCGCCGATGGCCATAAAAGCCATGTGTCCAAAAGAGAATTGTCCGGCGTAGCCCCCAAGAAGCGACCAGCTCGATGCAAGGATGGCGTAAAATAGTGCCGTAATCCATAAGTGCATAATGTAATCGTAATCCGCTCGATGGTAAATAAACGGAAAAGCAAACAGGAAAAGGACGGTCAAAGTACCGGCGATATGGGGGATGCGTTTTTTCATTGTTGGCGTCCGAAAAATCCTGTGGGCTTAAGCAAAAGCACCAGGGTTAGAACGATCATTCCATATGCGGGAATATAGGAGCTGGCCCGCGTGGGGTCGGGAACACAGCCGGTCCCCGCCGCTTCAATAATGCCGATCATTAAACCACCCAGGAAAGCGCCGGGTAGAGATCCCAAGCCGCCCAGGACAATGATCACGAAAGAGCGAAGCGTGGGAAGCATGCCCACCTGCGGCACCCAAGAGAAGGCCTGCACCAGTGTCGCCCCCGAGAGCGCTGCCAATACCCCGCCGAGTGCAAAAGCCAGGGTATTCATGGTGTCGGGATTAATGCCGGCGACTGCCGCGGCCTGCCGATCCTGGCTGACCGCCCGCAGCGCCTTGCCGGTCCAGGTACGGTAGAGAAAGAGCAGCAGAAGCACGAGCATGAGCACGGAAATGAACGCAGCGGTTAAACGCGGATTGGAAATTGATATGGTATCAAACAGCGTCAGGTTGCCTTTGCTGGTCTTTATGATCCAGGCGTCGGCCATACTTGGAATTCTGAGGATTGGGAAATCAAAGTACCGTCTGGCTTTTACCGGATTGGCCCCGGCAATGGCTTGAACAAAGTACTGAAGGAAAAAAGCTAAACCGAATGTTACCAGGATGCCATATTCGATGGGTCGATCGACTTTTCCTTTGTACATGGGCTGCAAAAAGATGCGCTCGAATATAAAACCGATGGCAAAAGTGATCACGCAAGCCGCCACAAGCCCAAAAATCGGGTGGCTGCCGGGAAACCAAGTGGTTGTAAAGTAATAAACCACCATACCGCCGACCATATAAAACTCACCATGGGCAAAACTGACAACGCCGAGTATGGAAAAGATAAGGGACAGTCCTAAGGCCATGAGGCCGTAGATGACCCCCATAATGAGACCGTTGGTGATCAGGGAGGCGACAAACCTGCCATTTGTTATACAGGCATTGGCGGGATCAGCGACTGCGAACGCCCAAACCAGTATGGCGATAATAATGAGGCCTGATAAAACGTTCCAGGACGTTCGCAACCGGGGGGCGAAATACCAGAGAGGCAACAGCCCAATGGGACCTGTTGCTGCGCCGATGCCGGCGCCGGCCAGCCCCGCCCGGGAAACGTCAAGATTTTTACGCAGAAAAATCCGCGGCGTAACGATACCTCCGACCGCCCCCCAGACAATCAACCACAAAACAACACTCCAAAAAATTGTTGAATGTTCCATCGGTCTTCTTGCCCCTCGCTTGCCGGTTCACCCTTATGGCGTAAGACCATAAGGATTGGGATCGGGAGCAGGGCAAGGCGGCCCTGCCTCCAGGTAATGATATCCCAACCCGGACAAGCCGGAATTGAATATTGAATATTGACGATTGAAGATTTATGGTCTCGCTTCGCTCAGTCTTTTTTATTTAAATCGATAGAATTGCTTAAATATTCAATCTGGCTATGCCATAAATTATGTGCAAATATGATGTGATTTCAATAAATAGGTACTAAGCTTTTTCCGAGACGACGGTCGGAAAAAGTGCCCCTGAAGGGCAGCAAGCACGCTGATAATTTGTATAGGTTTCAGGTGTCGGCCCGCCCTGGTGCGATATGACGGATTCCCACTGTTCGCTGCAAGAGATCCCAATATTGTCCTATCTTCCAGATTCATACATGGTTAGGTCTGGGCCAGGGGTGTCAGGGAGGCCAGTCGCAAAATCCCCCGATAAGGGCCTAAATCGACAATCGCTCAACTTAGTACTATTTTTCTCAACGACTATTTTACAAACATAGCATCTCCCGTCTTATATTTTTTCGGATAGACCACAACTGCTTCAGTGGAATCCTGACCACTTTTTTGATATTGTACCATTGTAATCGCAGGGTCGGGGAACTGATGCCACCATTTAGCATCCATATTGTTCTTTTGCGGCGGATTGCTCTGGTTGTAAGGGAAGGTGATGGTGCCAAGAACGCCCTCATACTTGATTTTTTCAAGGGCGGTTATGATGGCTTGACCTTCGGTGCTGCCGGCTTCTTTGATCGCCTGAGCAATGATTCGGATCGAGTCATAGGCCTCAAAAGCATAAGACTCGGGCACTTTTTTCCCGGTCTTTTTCTTGTAACTTTCCACAAACGACTTGGCCACGTCGGTATATAGCTGGGGCGGAAGGCCGACGCGCATCATGAACCCGTAATTTCCATCCGG
>CALZJV010000245.1 GCA_945787595.1 uncultured Desulfobacterales bacterium
AGTGGCGGCTGAGAGCGAAGAAGAATACATCGAAAGCGTTAAGGATGCCGATGCGATCCTGAGTCACGGCGGGGGGATTAAGATCAGCCAAAAGATTGTTGCGTCGCTTCAAAATTGCAAGATTATCGCTTTGCCATCTGTGGGCTTTGACAGTGTAGACATTACAGCGGCTACAGAAAGAAACATATGGGTGACGAATACTCCGGATGTTTTCATTGAAGAGGTTGCCGACCACACGATGACGCTGTTGCTGGCATCCTGGAGACGGCTTATAACTCAAGACGATATGGTACGTACGGGCAGGTGGATCGAAGCACGGCCCATGCTAAATCAGTTTCCCAGGCTCTATGGCCAGACCGTCGGGTTTATTGCCTTTGGAAACATACCAAAGGCCGTGTGTCGTCGTGCCAAGGCTTTCGGATTAAACCTGATGGCATTCGATCCCTACATACATGAATTGGAAATGATCAAATACGATGTCGAGCCCGTTGCCCAACTTTCTGAATTGTTGTCGCGGTCAGACTTTGTCTCCGCCCACCTTCCCTTGTCCGATCAGACATACAAGATGATATCTGAAGCGGAATTCAAGCAGATGAAATCCACGGCTGTCTTCCTTAACACCGGAAGAGGTAGCACTGTAGATGAAACCGCACTTATTAAAGCCTTACAGGAAAATTGGATTGCTTTTGCAGGACTGGATGTATTCGAAAAAGAACCTATTGATCCCGGCAATCCGCTTCTGAAAATGGAAAATGTGATCTTAACGGCCCACGCGGCGTCGGCTTCAGCCAGAATGCCGGTAGAGGCCAGGCGGCGAGCAGCTCGTGAAATAGTGAGAGTCCTTCAAGGGCAAAAGCCCATTTCACCGGTCAATCGTATCTCATCCTAAACATTCCTCAAACAGTTCATTCGCTATGACGAGATCCGATCTGTGTGTGACTTTGATATTCGAAGGATCGCCAGGGACGATCATAATGTCGTGTGAAGTCATATTGGCCACAATTTCGCTGTCATCAGTCGGCACAAAATACTTTTCCTTGACTGCCGTTTCCATGGCCTGTTTCAAGATTTCACGGTAATAGCCCTGGGGGGTTTGTGCAATCCATGTTTTTGTTCTGGGCAAGGTACCGGTGATCATCAGGGATTGATTGTCGGTTATCTTTACTGTGGCGGTTGGATTGATTGCCGTCATTGCCGCACCGGTTTTTTTTACACAAGAAATTAATTTTTTTATCAGGTCGGGTGTTACCAATGGTCTGGCGCCATCATGGGTAATTAATATATCACCGGAAGAAGCGTTTAGTGCATTTAAAAGGGATTCTATTCGCTGCTTTCCGCCGATAACAATCTTTACGATATTAAACTCTGAGGTCAGTCTCTCATACGTTTGCCTGTCTGAATCTCTGGCAGTTACGATTATTTCTTCGATTTCACGACAGGCAAGAAATCTTTCCAAGGTTCGGATTAACAGTGGTTTTCCCCGAACCGGTTCAATCATTTTGTTTTTTCCAAAGCGTGTGGAAGAACCTGCAGCGGTTATCAAAGCGGATATCATGATCTCACCATTTCGCAATGATTGAATACTTAATTCTACTTTGTCACATAGTCATAGCAAAATATTTTATTCGAATTTCTAAAGGGTGTAGGTTTAATTGCGAAAATGATCTAAAATTTAAAATGAACTAAAATGAGCTAAAATTGTGGTATTCTGTCAATTTTATAAAAAAAAGATAGAGCGTAGCGTTTCCTTAATTTTAGTCATTTTAGGCAATTTAGGTCACTTTAGGCATTCGCCTATTCCGCTATATCTGTCTGTTATAACAAGGGGCTGAAGCTAAAAATATTACAGAGCAGAACTAATCATCCTTCCCGATCAGGGTTTTTGCATATGCTTGCGCCCACTTTTCTGATTCAAGGATCGCATCAAGATCTGGATCGTGGATTAGATCGTGGGCATCCATCGTATTTTGGATGATTACCGGAATGTCCGTAAATTTAATTTTTTTATCCATAAACGCCTTGACTGCCGTTGTATCGGCGCCATGAAATACGGCCGGCATCGTGCCCCCTTTTTCAATGACGTAATGGCCCATGGCAAGACATGGGAATTTATCAAAAGGCGGCTTTTCAAAGGCAATTGGTTTTTCGAATAAATCAATGAAGGATCCTTTTGGAGAAACGCCTCTATGCGGGTAGAAGAGGGCATATTGGGTGTATCTTTTCATGTCTGCTGTGCCGAGTTCACAAATGATACTTCCATCTTTAAATTCCACCAGGGAATGGCAGAGATATTGAGGATGGACGACAATACTGATTTTATGAGCCGGGACATCAAAAAGCCATTTTGCTTCAATCACTTCAAATGCCTTGTTGACACATGTTGCGCTATCGACATTGATCTTCATGCCCATATCCCAAGAGGGCCGATTGAGTACGTCCTGCATGGTAACGTTTGATAGTCGCTGTTTTTCCATACCGGCTATCGGTCCTTTGCCCATGGTGAGGATAAGGCGGTCTATTTCATCCCTGGCACCGGCTTTTAAAGATTGAAATAGTGCCGAATGCTCGGAATCAATGGGAATTATGGGTACCTTATGTTTCTTGGCCAGCTGCATCACGATATTGCCGGCCAGGACCAAAGTTTCTTTGTTGGCAAGACCGATCTCTTTTCCAAGCTTGATCGCCTCAATGGTCGGCACAAGACCCGGTTTTCCAACAAGCGAATTTACGACCATATCGACGCGAGGGTCGGTGGCAGCCCTGACTATATTTTCTTCTCCGGCGAATACCTTGATATCAACTTCCTTCGACAGGATCTCTGCGTTTGTTTCATCAGAAATAACGACATAGTCCGGTTGGAAATTTTTTATCTGATCTTTTAGGAGTTGAACATTTCGATGGGCGACCAGAGCGATGATATTGAACATGTCCGGAAATCGTTTCACTATATCCAATGTCTGTGTGCCAATCGATCCGGTAGAGCCTAATACTGCAATATTTTTCATTTCACATGCCAATTTTCTAACTTTAATCCCGAAAATTTATTAAAATCAGAGGTATTTCGCGTGACGAGTATTAAGCCATTTACTTTGGAGATAGCGGCTATCTGACCATCCACAAATGAAGGCATTAGTCCCAGGGATGTTAATCGGGCCCGCTCTTTGGCATGCCATTCGGCAGCTCGTTCGTCATAGGGTAATATGGTCATATTTGGCTTTAGCACACCGTGGAGAAATGTTTCGAGAATTTCGCGCTTACGCGAAACAGGAAGGCGTTGACAACCGTAAAAAAGCTCATGCCAAACGGGTGCGGCAGTGACGATTTCATGTTGATGACGCTCTGTTAATTTAAGTACCGATTTTCGAGGTGATGTTTTCACCGACTCCGACAAAACATTCGTGTCCAGCAAATATTTCATCAATACAACTCTCTTTCTCTGCCAAAAGAAGTATCTCGAAGCCCCTCAAAATCGTCATCAGCAATTTGTATACCCTCTTTTTCCATAGCGCTGCGAAATTTCATCAATGCACTCCAGAATCCTTTTTTTTTAAGCACCAACAGCTCGTATTCACGAATGGATAATAACACTGCAACCGGTTTACCGTGCCTGGTCAATTGAACATAGGGTCCATCTTCAACACTATGGATGATAGCCGGAAGTTTGCTTTTTGCTTCAGCAATCGAAAATTGTTTTGCCATCTGGTTGCCCTCCTAACCCCGATAAATTCCAATGGTGGCTACCCACCGGCTTTTGCAACGATAGGATAAACCGGAAACCCTTGTGTCAGACCTGCAACACCATCAGTTGAATATAGCCATTTTTATGGACATAATCAAGCAATTTGTGGTGCCTTGAAAAAAATTGCTTATATGCAAAATATTTATTGCAATCAAAGGCCTGTTAGTTGTATATACTTCTAAACTATTAAACAATTACCATTTTTGATATTGTTGCGGTCCAATTAAGCCTTTTGGGTATTTAAATGATTGGCCCCATCACCCTGTCTGCCGGGCTACCGGGAAGCGATCAAAGGAGGGATAAAATTGAAAATCGTTGACGCATCAAATCCCATACCAAAATATCTTCAAATCAGCGCCTGGCTGAGAGAGGTGATTCAAACCGGCCGTTACAAGGTCGGAGAGAGACTGCCATCAGAAGTTGCACTTTCCCAAATGTGTGGTGTTAATCGAAACACCCTGCGGCAGGCCATCACCGAATTAACGGCCGCAGGAATTTTAAGAAAAGAAAAAGGCACCGGAACCTTTGTCAGTGCTCCCGCACCTTCCGAAGTAAAACACAAACTTGAACGGATTTCCAGCTTCAGAGATATGTTGGGACAAAGTGGCATAAAGGCAAAAACCATCGTCGTTGAGAATGGTATCGAGACAGCCGATGATTATGTGGCCAGGACCCTGTTTTTAGGCACCAACAAAAAGGTGATTGCGGTTCGACGAATCAGAGCCGGAAACGGCATACCTTATATTTTTGAAGAAAGCTTCTTGCCGGCGGATATGTTTGAGGGCTTTTTAAATTTTGATCTGACCGGCTCCATGTATGATATCATTTCCGAGCGCTTTGACGTTGTGCTTGCCAGGAGCAAACAGACCATCAGTGCCGTGAATATAAATAAAAGGATAGCCGGGATACTGGGAATTCCGGTAAATTCAGCTGCAATTTTTTCAGAATACGTGACGTTTGACGACAAAAGCATTCCCGTGGAGATTTTGTACTCCTATTACCGGGGCGATAAGTATAAGCTCGAAATTGAGCTCGGACGGTATCATGCCAAACCGAACGGCGTCAGCATGACAGCGGAGTAGGACCTCAGCGGGCGTTATCTGACAACATTATGATTTATTTTTGTGCATTTTGTGGCAAAAAATTGTATCGAGATATTTTCGCTATCATCCTATGATCAGATATCGTTGATTGGTTGATTAGTTGATTGGTTAAGTGGTTGTAAATATGGATTTATCCCATATTTGCAAAATAATTGGACACTTCATGCTTTAACAATCGCATGGATACGATCAAGATGCGGCCGCTGCCCAAAATGAGCTCCACAAAATCCCATGGTCTGCTGGAGATGGGCCATGCAATCAGTCGGGTTGCCGCCTGATTGGCTGAGTTGCCGGAGGGCACATTGTTGTACCAACATCTTGCAGAACTCATTGAAGAATTATACGATCTGGGCCGGGTGCAGGAGGTTTATGAAATCTTCGGCGGTTACGTCAACCGCAGTTACGGGCTGGTGGTTCAAAGGGACGGAATCCGAAAAGACTATTTTTTACGCCGGTATAAGCACAGCATTGCCGAAAACGAAATCAAATTCGAACATGCACTCATCAACCACTGCGCTGCCGGAGGGTTCACCATTGCCGCCGGGGTGATCACCAACCGGCAAGGCACAACGTACTTCAAACCGGCCAACAGCAAAAGCTTTTTCGCCGTTTATGAATTCCTTGAAGGTGAAGACAAATATACCTGGAATAACCCGACTCTCAATGATGAGGAATTTGTTAGCGCATCGAAATCGCTTGCTGCTTTCCACACGGCCACGATAGGATTTGATCCAGGGAATTTCCGAAGGGTCGAGCCGCCGATACTTGATTTGCTGCCCACTTTTAGCCCAGGATTTAAGAAGTATGCACAAACCGGAGGTGACAGCAAATTTCATCGCTTCTTTTTGACTCATCTGGAAAACATCCTGGCGTCGGTAGAGAATACGCGGATTACGAAAGCGGTCGCCTCACACATGCCGCTTTGTCCGATCCATTGTGATTATCATCCCGGCAATCTTAAATTTAAACATAATCGTGTTGTGGGAATTTTTGACTTTGACTGGTCCAAGATCGACCTACGGTTATTTGATGTATGCATGGCAATCGATTATTTTTGCTGCAGTTGGGACAAAACAACCGACGGCGACCTGCGTCTGGAAAAAGCAACCCAATTCCTAAACGCCTATCAGGACCAATTACTCCAAACCGGCGGTTTGAAGCCTTTGAATGCGGAGGAAATCGGAAATATACCCGGCATGCTCACCGCTGCCAACTTGTGCATCATTAACTGGATTGTGTCCACTTTCTATGCGGATGATGAATTAAGCGACGATGATTACCTGGCCTATCTCAAACACAGTGTCAGGCTTATGTATTCCATTGATAAGCAGCGGAGTACTATTTCGCAGATAGCTGGCGAACTGCTTAAATAATTCTACTTTGTCACAATATCAGAGCAAAATAAGTTATTCGAGTTTCAAAATGTTGTAATTTTGATTGAGAAAATGAGCTAAAATTTGAAATGAACTAAAATGAGCTAAAATTATGGTATTCTGTCATTTTTATAAAAACAGATAGAGCGCAGCGTTTCCTTAATTTTAGTCATTTTAGTTCACTTTAGGCATTTATTTATTATAATCGAGGATCTAAAGATGCTAGCATACGATGATTTGATCCACCAGGCGCCTGCAGAATATCGGGATGCCCTTGGACTGGAATGGGAAGTCTATGACGGTATTCAGGAAAACGCCAAGATTGTTCTGGCCGAAGTCGGCATCCAAACCAGAAATAAAAACATCATTGCCTTGCTGGAAGCCACCGGCCTTGCAGGTTATGATGAATCGGCGGCGCGGATTTACCTGTTACCGGAGCTGATCGACCAGGCCCTGGATTCGGCCCCCAAAACGTTTGCTCGTGATGAGGGTGGCAACACCCTGGGAATCGGGGGTATTCCGCCATTTTTGTATCGTGAGACCGATGAGTTCCCCATGCCTGCCAGCTATGAAGAACTGGAGCATTTAATGCAGGTAATCTCGGAGAATCTGGATGTGGTGCGCTTTTTAAGCCAGCCGGTCAAGGTGCATCGGGGAGATCCGCTAGAGTGCAACAAGATCATGGACCGTCTCGATAATTGTATCAAAGTGACCTGCAGTGCCTATATGAATGACGAAGATGCAGTGAGATGGTTTTCCGGCAGAGAAGATTGGCATGACTCCATCTGCGGACTAAAATCGCCTTTAACCGCCATGGATGACATGCTGCAGGCCCTGGTAAATAGCGCTGAAGCCGGCAATAATTTACGACTCACCACCATGCCTCTGGCAGGGCGCACATCGCCGCACACCCCCCAAGGATGTTTGATTCTGAACCAGGCTGAAGTGATGTTCATGCTGGCTGTGGCGCAAACAGCCAAGCCGGGGGTGCTGTGTATGTTTGGCGGCATGCCGTGCACCACGGGTCCCCATGGTGATCTGGCTTATTCCCATGATGCCATGAACCTGCTGAACGTGGCGGTGGCCAGGCTGAACATGTGGCTGACGGGCCTGCCAACCGTTCAGTCCGGTGGAAGCACTGAAGAAAAAATGCCCAATGAGAAAGCACTGCAAGACGGAATTCGCGGCCGACGGATATTGTGTGAATTTGGTGTTCACCATGCCAGGCATTGTTTCGGTGTTTTGGATAATCTTAATTTTTTCAGTGAAGAGGCTTTTGCCAAAGACTGTGACGCCCACAGGAAATACCTGGAAAACAAACCGGAAAAGACAGCATTGAAACCGCTGCACATCCCGCCGGACGACCAGGCACTGGAGGTGATCCGCCGGGTGGCCGGCGGCGATTACTACGTGGACTATCACACCACGGCCCATATCTCAGTATTCGATGACTGGGCCACCGACCTGGAGGCAGAAGGACTGCTGCCGCGACGCTAAATCCCTATGTTATTTATCCTTAAAACAACGCTGAAAGCCGGAGGATTGTAGAAGGTTTTCTGAAAAAAAATGAACATCGAACATCGAACGTCCAACATCGAATCTTGAATGGGAAAAGATGAAGAAACAGAAATAGTTATTCAGGGATTGGCATCGGAATTTTGAAAACAACTGAAATTAAATAGCGGAGCGCAGCGACAGCCGTATTCGATGTTCAACGTTCGATGTTCGACGTTCGTCTTTAATTTGTGTTTTGGTGGCTGAACTTTTATAAAAAAAATATTTTTTGCTGTTGCAAAACAGCAAAAATATTGTATATACATCTATAACAATGATCTTACAGACATCGAACCATTAAATGGACAGGAGGAATGATAATGGAATCAAGGAATTTATTTGAGAGACTGGTGGATGTGAGTCCCGGGATGGAGATCTGGTGGGATTCATCGCCGGTCATTTTTAACAACTGGTGTAATAAATTGCTGGAAAAAGCCGGTGCCCAAGACCGAGAAGAGCTCAGCCGGCAGTTTGCCCGGATGTACGATGAGAATAATCCGATGGGGCAGCTTTTCAGGGGTGTGACCACCAATCCGCCCTTGTCGCTGCAGGCGATTCAGGACGATCCCGCCTACTGGGGAAAAGTGGCCAAAGATATTCTGGTAGAAAACCCGGGATTGGACAAAGAAGGCCTTTTCTGGGAGCTTTACAAGAGAGTCGTCAAGGTCGGCTCGGAAATGTATCTGCCGCTGTTTGAAGCCAGCGGGTACAAAGAAGGCTTTCTTTCAGGGCAGGTTGATCCCCGCAGCGTGTTTGACAAAGAGGCCATGATACGCCAGGCTGAAGAAATTGCGACGATAAACCCCAATGTGATGGTCAAAGTCCCCGGAACCAAACAGGGGTATGAGGTAATCGAGCACCTGACTGCAAAGGGCATTCCCACTAACAATACGCTCAGTTTTACTTTGCCCCAGTTGGTTGATTGCGCCAACACGGTAAAACGCGGTCTTGAAACTGCCAAGAAAAACGGTGTGGATCTAAGCAAGTGGCGTTCGGTCATCACCCATATGGAAGGCCGATTCGGCAACCTTGGTGGGCTAAAAGACTTTGCCAAAGAAGTGGGGGTAGAGCTTTCCGACGGTGAAATTCGGCTGGCGGAACTGGCGGTTTTCAAAAAGGCCTACAAGTACCTGATCGATAATGATCTGCCAAGTAAGATGTTATCCTGTTCTTTGATAATCGGGCCGACCGTTGACGGCCAAGACCGCATCTGGCATCTGGAAGAAAAGGCCGGTGCCAGTACTGTGGTAACGTGTCCGCCCTCGTTTATCGAAAAGGTTCTTTTTCTACCCGGTGTTGAAAAAATTACATTTGAAAAAGACCGTATCCTGGAGGAAATTCCCAAAGAATTAATGGATAAACTTATGCGGGTTCCTTATTTCGAAAAGGGTTTCGCTGAAGACGGCTACACCCGCGATGAATACAACACCCATCCGGCCCTTCAGAAAACTGCGGCGCAATTCTCCAAGGCAACCGAGGAGATGGTTGATTTCGCCGGCCGGTGCTTGAAATCGTAACGATCCGGTCATGTCTGCGGGCCAATGCATTCAAGCCTGAGTGCACCTGTTGCCCGGTTAGCGCTCAGCAAATATCTGATGAGCAATCAGTTCTCAATAAGGGTCCCCTTTCAGAAAGGAAAATAAAATGATTGTTGTTGTTTTAAAAGAAATCAAGGCTGAAGAAAATCGTGTGTGTATGAGCCCTGGGGGAGTTGAATTCATGCGGCAGCTTGGGCACCAGATTCTGGTCGAGAAAAATGCCGGCAAAGCCAGCGGATTCAGCAACTACACCTATAAGAAAGCCGGGGCGGAGATCGTTGCTTCTGCCGGAGATATTTTTAAACGGGCCAGGATAATCATGCGTGTCAAAGAACCCCAGCCTTTTGAGTTTAAGCTGATTCGTAAGGGTCAGATGTATTTTTCCTATCTTCATCTGGCGGCATCGGAGGAATTAACTCGCGCGCTGATCAAAAGCAAGGCCATTTGTATAGCTTATGAAACCATCCAAAAGGCTGACGGAACATTGCCCCTGTTGACGCCGATGAGCGAGGTGGCCGGTCCTATGGCAATTCATGAAGGCGCAAAATACCTGGAGATGGCCCAGGGCGGCCAGGGGGTTTTGCTGGGCGGGGTGCCCGGTGTTGATCCGGCCACCGTGGTCATTATTGGAGGCGGTGCGGTGGGCATCAATGCCGCCAAAATTGCCAGCGGAATGGGAGCCAAGGTCTATATCCTCGATATTGATTTGGATCGGCTGCGGTATTTGAGCGATGTGATGCCGGCCCAATGTATCACCCTGATGTCCAGTCCGGCTGCCATCCGTAATCTCCTGCCCAATGCGGATCTTGTTGTGGGAGCCGCGCTTGTCCCGGGTAGCAAGGCACCGACATTGGTGACCCGGGAAATGCTCAGCACGATGAAAAAAGGTGCGGTTCTGGTTGATGTTTCCATTGATCAGGGCGGATGCTTTGAAACTTCCAGGGAGACCACCCATGCCGATCCGATCTATAAAATAGACGGCATTGTTCATTATGCCGTCAGCAACATGCCGGGCGCCTTGCCCAGGACTTCTACCCTGGCCTTGAATAATGCCACCTTGCCGTATGTAGTGGAGATAGCAAGTAAAGGCTGGAAAAAGGCGATGAAAGAAAACCCTGAAATTAAGGCCGGAGCCAATGTGGTCGCAGGCAAAGTCACCTATAATGGGGTTGCTGAGGCGTTTGGCCTTAAATATGAGCCGATAAATAGGTTGCTGTAGACAGAGATATTCAAGATTCATTTTACCTTTCAAATTGAAGGAGAACATCATGATTGTCGGTGTTTTAAAAGAAATTAAGGCTGAAGAAAACCGTGTGTGCATGACTCCCGCCGGGGTGGAAATTATGGTAGAAAACGGTCATACGGTACTTGTGGAGAAAAATGCCGGTCAAGGCAGCGGGTTTAATAACAAGGTATATGAGACAGCCGGCGCTGAAATAGTGGATACGCCCCAAGAAATATTTAAGCGCGCCAAAATGGTAATGCATGTCAAAGAACCGTTGCCGGCCGAGTATGATCTTATCCGCAAGGATCAGATCATTTTTACCTATCTCCATCTAGCAGCGGCGGAAGAGCTAACCAAGGTCCTCATTAAAAGCGGATCGATCAGTATTGCCTATGAAACGATTCAAAAAGATGACGGCTCACTGCCGCTGCTTACCCCCATGAGTGAAGTCGCCGGCCGCATGGCAATTCAGCAGGGTGCCAAATATCTGGAAATGGCCCAGGGCGGTCACGGCATCCTGCTTGGCGGTGTGCCCGGCGTAGATCCGGGAACTGTCGTCATTATCGGTGGCGGGATCGTGGGCATTAACGCAGCCAAAATGGCATGCGGGTTGGGCGCCAAGGTATATATTCTCGATATGAATCTAGAGCGGTTGCGCTATCTGAGCGATGTAATGCCAAGCAATTGCTTTTTACTCATGTCCAAACCGACAACGGTTCGCCGGCTCATAAAGGAGGCCGATGTCGTCGTTGGCGCCGTGCTGATTCCGGGGGCAAAAGCTCCCAAGCTGCTGACACGGGAAATGCTGAAAACCATGAAAAGAGGGGCAGTCCTGGTGGATGTCGCGATAGATCAGGGAGGCTGTTTTGAGACCTCCAAAGCGACAACGCACGGCAAACCCATTTATGCGGTTGACGGCGTCGTGCACTATTGTGTTGCCAACATGCCGGGGGCGGTACCGAAGACATCTACCCTTGCATTAACAAACGCCACGCTGCCCTATGCCGTGGAAATTGCGAACAAAGGCTGGAAAAAGGCCATGAAGCAAAATCCTGAAATCAAGCTGGGGGCCAACGTTATTAAAGGCAAAGTGACCTATAAAGGTGTCGCGGATGCGTTCGGGCTAAAGTTTACATCCATTGAGAGCATATTGAAAAAGTAGCGTCGTGGAAATGAAAGCCGCATTCCGACGCATGCGAATTGTAAATGTTTTTATTCAAATTTGATATAGCCGCAAAAAGGCGTAAAAAGCACAAAAATCAAATTTCAGGGCTATTAAATTCAACGTGTTACTAATGAACGAATATCGAAATTCAGATTTTCTATGAATCCATAAAATTTAGTGAAATCAAAAGGAGTGAAAAATGAAAAAAGATCTTAAAGATTGGATCGTTCCCTGGCTTTATACGTCAAGAGAGTACAATGTCGGCATTTTGGATAAGGCCATGGACAACCCCGGTATTGCCCGCCTGATGCTCAATGAGAATCCGATCCCACCGTCGGAAAAGGTCATCGAGGCGGTGGTGGAATCCCTGCGACACGGCAACTGGTATCCGGACAGTTTTTTACGGTTGAGAACCAAAATCGGCAAGATGTACGGTCTGGGTCCGGACAATGTCGCCCTGGCCAACGGATCTTCGGATACCATCGACGCCATGATGCGCGTATTTCTGCAACCGGGAGATGAGTTCATGCTGTCCACGCCGACCTTTGAACTGTTTCCGCCGCGGGCCGAGCTATGCAATGCAAAGGTCGTTCAGATCCCTGTGCGCGAAGATGATCTGAATTACGATGTGGATGCAATGATCAATGCCATCAATGACCGGACCAAGCTGATATTGATCATCAACCCCAACAACCCCACCGGCGTTTATATCGACGATGCGGACCTTATTCGATTTTGCGAAACCGGTGTTCCCCTTTGCGTGGATGAAGCCTACCTGGACTACAATCCCGATAAGAGTTCCAAAGCATCACTGATCGAAAAATATCCGCAGGTGTTCCTGTCGGTTACCTTTTCCAAAGCATATGGATTTTGCGGCATCCGATTCGGGTTTGTATTGGGCACCGAAGAGATGATTGCGGCCTTCAATCGGATGTTTCTGCCCTGGAACGTGAGCCGCATGGCAGCGGCGGCCGCTGAAGCCACCATCGACAACCCTGATGAGGTCAAAGCGAAGGTCGAACACAACAACAAATGGATGGCCGTTTTTACGGAAGAGCTTAAAAATCTGGGACTTAAACCGTTTCCGGCCAATGGCAATTACATGCTGATCGACGGCACCATGACCGGCAAAACCACCGAAGAGATCCTCGAGGCCGCCCTTGACGAAAATATCTATCTGAAAAAGATCGGTGAAATCCACGGCAAGACCGGATATTTCAGGGTAACGCCCGGAACCGACGAAGAAAACGAAAGATTCATGAATTTTATCAAATCGTATTTTGGGTAGCACCCTGGAATGACGAATGAGGATTGTCGATTGACGAATTGTGGATGTCGCTTCGCTCTGCGTTTTAAAAAATGAAATAGAAAGAATTCCTTAATTCGACATTTACCATGCTGGAGTTTCTTTTTCGATTAAACGGCCGGTTTTCAGGCCAATGGCTGTGCTGACACCTGAAACCAATTAGACGGGCTGCGAATTTGTTAACGGCAAAATTGAAATGTTAATTTGGCATTGATTCACTGGTACCTTTTATATCAGGGAGCGGTTTTATCTGCACAATAGATTCACCGGTAAAGCCGCTCCTGCTTTAATCAAAATCGAAAACCTGGTCCTCAGGGCCAGGTCAGAGGTGATCGGCTCTGCCATAGATCAAATCTGTTCAAGGTTTCAGGTGTCAGGTGTCAGGTGTCAGTAAATACCGAATCCTGAAACCTGAAAACTGATTTGGTTGCAACTGAAGATCGACAGCGGTGAAAGAAAGCCCATTTAATGAGCGACACCGACACAGCGGGTCGACTTCGGTTGCTGACACCTGACACCCGACACCTGAACACTGCTGGCAAATGT
>CALZJV010000246.1:0-9822 GCA_945787595.1 uncultured Desulfobacterales bacterium
ATTAAAAACGCAGCGGTCCATTTGAAGGTCAAGCCGGGCATGGACATTTTCTGGATTAAGGCCTTGGAGAGAATAATCATCGACAAAGGATGGCAGGATCAGGAGTTTTGTGAAAAACATACCATCGGCTTCAAGGCCGTCTGCAAGTCGATCGAAGATTTTGATGTTCACGCCGCCTGCGCCCGTGCCGGTGTGGAACGCAAAGAACTGGAAAAAGCTGCGGAACTGATTCACGACCGGAAAACCATATTCATATGGGGCATGGGCTTAACCCAGCATGCCCACGGGACCGATAACGTCACCGCCCTGGTCAACCTGGCCTTGCTGACCGGTAATATCGGCAAACCGGGCTGCGGTTTGTCGCCGCTACGGGGTCAGAACAACGTTCAAGGGGCCGGTGACATGGGCGCGCTTCCCAATCTGCTTCCCGGTCATATGTCTATCGAGGACGAAGCGGCCAGAATTCATGTGGGATCTATTTGGGATGCCGATGTCCCGACGAAAGATGGATTGTCGGCCCCTGAAATGATTCATCAAGTCGCATCCGGAAAAATCAGGGCGCTTTATGTCATCGGCGAGAACCCGGCCGTATCCGAACCCCAGTCGAATTTTGTGGCCTGGATGCTTCAGCGCCTGGACCTGCTGATCGTGCAGGACATCTTTCCGATCGAAACGATAAAATATGCGGATATCGTCCTACCCGCGGCCATGGTGGGTGAAAAAGAAGGCACCTTCACCAATGCCGCACGTCGGATACAATATTCCGCTAAGGGGGTGCGGCCTCCCGGAGAAGCAAAGCCGGATTGGCAGATACTTCAGGAAATGGCAAATGCCATGGGTGCAAACTGGCGATATTCTTCGACTGAGGAAATCTGGCAAGAAATTCGTATCGCCGCTCCGGTTTTCAGCGGCATCAGTCACGACCGCTTGAGGCATTCGATGGGAATTTTCTGGCCGTGCTATGACGAATCCCATCCCGGAACGCCCCGTCTTTACGAAGACGGCTTTGGTTTCCGGGACCGGCGGGCTCGATTTTTACCGGTTAACCTTCCCAACACGCTTATGGAATCTACCGAGGAATACCCCTATGTGTTAATCACCGGACGTCTGCTGGAGCATTTCAATACCGGTGAAATGTCCCGACGTTCAACCAAGCTTTTAAGACTCAGACCGTCATCCTTTCTGGATATGAACCCTCAAGACGCAAAAGCAGCCGGCCTTTCTGAAAATGAGACCGTCAGAATGACCAGCCCATACGGAACGGTTCGTCTGCCGCTGAAACTCGATGCGAGCATGAAACACGGGTATCTTTTCGCGCCGATTCACTTCAGTGATCCTAATTTCAACTCTCTGATGAGTGCGGTACCCATTGATCCCCAGGCAAGGATGCCGGCATTGAAAGTAATACCGGTAAAGGTTGAAAAGGAAAACTAATTCTATCTACCGTTAATTTTAGATATCGTTGATTGGTTGATTGGTTGATTAGTTGATTGGTTAAGTGGTTGTAAATATGGATTTATCCCATATTTGCAAAATAATTGGACACTTCATTTTTAACAATCGTAACATTCTGGAATTATGACTATAATTTACCTAATCAACCAGTAAACCAGTAAACTATTCAACCAGGTCTGAATTTATTGATTTTATCTTTTAATCCCTCAATTGGGGTGTTATTGCACCATAAAAACGAGTATGGCTTGATCGTCTTGAGCAGGCAACCCATCGGCAAACCGATTGACATCCTCCATGATGATTGTCATACTCTTGCGGACATCATTTTCACACTCTTCAGCAAATTTCTCACATAGCCGCTCAACCTCGTAGCATTTGCCTTGCGGATTGAATCTTTCCGTGATGCCGTCGGTATAGAGCAGCATTCGATCACCAGCCTGCAGCTTCGTTTTAGTAAGCGGAACATCACCATAGGGATCTATGGCCATGGGGAAAACTCCTTTGCATGGCAGCTCAATCGCTTTTCCATTTTCAGGTCGGTACAAAATCGGAGGCGGGTGGCCGGCCCGCGCTATGCTCAGCGTGTGCGATTTGGCGTCATAAACGGTGTAAAGCGCAGTTATAAAGTTATCATCGGAGAGATCGCACAAATGCGTGTTTATACTTTTAAGCACTTTATCCGGTTCAACCGGCGGTTCCGGCAGGGATCTTAGAAGGGCACAGGTCATTGCTACAAGGACAGCCGCGCTGGTGCTGTGGCCGGCGGCATCCGCCATCATAAACCCCCACCTGTCATCGGGAAGTTGAATAATATCATAATAATCGCCCCCGGCGTAACGGCTGGTTTCGTAATGAGCCGCAAGCTTTAGACCTTCAATTTGCGGCAGTCGATGCGGCAGAAGATTGCGCTGTTCTTCAGCCACGAGTTGAAGTTCATGCTCGAGCTCATCCCGCTTTTCCTGGACCTCGCGCTTTAGTCGGTAAATCGTCAGGTGGGTGTTGACCCTTGCAATAACCTCCTCCGGCTGAAAGGGTTTGGTAATATAATCCACTGCTCCTAGATTGAGCCCCTGGACCTTGTCTTTTGTATCTCCCAAGGCTGAGAGGAAAATCACCGGTATCTCCTGCGTGGTTGGATCGGCTTTCAGTTGACGGCACACTTCATATCCGTCCATCCCCGGCATCATGATGTCCAGTAAGATTAAATGCGGATGGGCTTTGCCGGCTATTGCAAGCGCGGTTTCACCATTTTTTGCAACCAACTGATTGTATCCACGACCCTCAAGTGTTTGAAACAGAACCTGCAGATTTGTGGGATTATCATCTACGAGTAAAACTTTTTCTTCATTCATTCTCATTTTCCTCTTCCGATTGCATCTCAATGGCGACATTTTGAAATTGAGCCTCTGTTGCGAGAAATGCTTCTACGACTTTCGGGTCAAAATGTTTGCCGGATTCTTCGATGATAATCTGCCGGACTTTATCATGGGTCATTGCCTGCTTGTAAACGCGTTTGCAGGTCAGCGCATCATAAACATCTGCCAGTGCAACAAGCCGGGCTGCCAGAGCGATAGCTTTTCCGGTAACACCAAACGGATAGCCGCTTCCGTCCCATTTTTCATGGTGGCCTAAAGTAATTTCGATGGCGCGGGCCAGAAAGGGGCTGGCTCCCCAATGGTCCCTCATTTCCAGCAGCGCATCCCCGCCGATAGCCGGATGATTCTCCATGATTTTACGCTCATCATCCGTCAGACGACCGGGTTTGAGGAGCACGGCATCCGGAATTCCAACTTTGCCGATATCATGCAGGGCTGCGGTCGTAGCTACCGTATTGATCCAATTTTCATCAAGTTCCGGATCGCTTTTCGACATTGTACGGGCAAGGATGTCAACATATTTGCAGATACGTTCCAGATGCTTGCCGGTATCACCGTCACGGGCTTCAGTCAGTTTGGCCATGCCGAAGATGACGCCTTCACGACTTTTTAAGAGTTGTTGGCTGCGTTCGGCAACTTTGCGCTCCAGATTCTCATTCATGTCCCGGAGTTCTTCATTCCTGAGCGCCAGATCTTTTTTAAGCCCATAAATCGTAAGTTGTGTGTTGACCCGGGCGATGACTTCTTCAGGCTGAAAAGGTTTGGTGATATAGTCAGCGGCACCCAGGTCCAACCCGTGCACTTTGTCCGTTGTTTCGCCAAGGGCTGAGAGGAAAATCACCGGAATTTCTTGGGTGGCTGGATCCGCCTTCAGACGACGACATACCTCAAAGCCATCGATACCCGGCATCATGATATCCAACAGAATTAAATCCGGCCGCGCTTTGCGAACAATGGTCAAGGCGCTTTCACCATTTTTTGCGATTAAAAGATTATATCCTCTGCCCTCCAACGTTCCCACCAAGACTTGCAGGTTGGTGGGATTGTCATCTACGAGCAGGATGCGTTCGGATTGTTTTTGGTCATTTTCAGATGATTTAATTTCTTCGGTCATTACAATTCTCTCTATTTTATGGCGAAAATTTTTGCCACCAAGACCCAAAGACGCAAAGAAGAAAGCTAAGCAACGGTTTCGCTTCGTGTCTGGCAGCTTTTTCTCCGT
The DNA here is from genome assembly GCA_945787595.1 of uncultured Desulfobacterales bacterium. Next base: position 4,054 of record CALZJV010000246.1, read on the forward strand.
TTAGGGCGGATCCGGATTAGGATATTGAAATTTTAATTTAGAAATTAATGATCTAAAACCCGAAATCTGAGTTCACTTCGCCTGTTTTTCAAGTTTGTCTGCTAACTGTTTAATCGCATCAAAGTCAAATTCTTCGGCTAGTTGTTTAATTTTGTTACCTATTGGTGCAAAGGACTGTGTATGCGACGTCAACTCTTCGGCCACATATTTCAATTGGGTGACATCTCCCATGTCGCCAGCTTCTCGGATACGTTTGGCTGCATCCTGTGCGACATCGGACGGCAATAAGGTTACCGCATCTTCGGACAGCTCAGCGGCAGGTTGAATCTCAGCGGGTCCCAGCGTTCGGATCGATTCCAGGGCACGCATTATTTCCTGTTCAAGTTGGTTGAATTTCGAATCCAACTCATCCCGCGCCGGAAGCTGTCTGTTTTTACTTTGTTTAATGAGCTTCTCCATTTCGATGGTGGCTGCATGCAGTTCGGTGGCTGCCAGATTTCCGGCTACCCCTTTTAAAGAATGGACCAGGCTATGAGCGTGATCCATATCGTCCGCATCCAGTGCTTTTCTGATATCAGCGGCCACCCTATCATAGTTATAGGTGAAATTCAGCAACAGCTTTTTGTATAAACGGCGATTTCCTTGCAAGCGCTGAAGCCCTGCGGCAAGATCAAATCCCAGCAGTGCCTGCGGCAAAGAATCTTCAGTGAGGGCTGTCGGCATGCGGCCGGTGGGCTCTGCCATTGTATCCTGAACATCTTCCTGCGAAATTTCGGTTTGCGGCTGCCGGGGGTGTCCTCGATCTTGAGATGATGAAATCCATTTATTGAGTGCCGCAAAAAGCCGATCCGGATCGATAGGCTTTGTGACATGATCATTCATGCCGGCTTCCAAACTCATGACCTCATCACCGGCCATGGCATGGGCGGTCATCGCTATAATCGGTACTGGATGCTGGATGCTCGATTCTGGATACTGGATACTGGAAGATGAAAGTTCTTCGGAATCGCTTTCTTTGAGCTCTCTTTCCGCATTCCGCCTTCCCACTTCCGACTTCCCCATTCTCCCTTCCCACTCGCGTATTTTACGAGTGGCCGTATACCCATCCATCACCGGCATCTGCACGTCCATGAGAATGGCGTCATAATGACCTGCTTGCACAGCTTCTACAGCTTCCTTGCCGTTGTTTGCCAGAGAAACCGTAAATCCTGCGCTCTCAAGAATTTCTTGGGCCACTTGCTGGTTGATTTCATTATCTTCTACCAGCAGGATCCGCGCTCCCCGGATTTTCCCCAAGGCTGCGGCTTCCTCTTGTCTCTCCGTCATCCCTGACGCATCAGGCAGTTCTTTACCAAAGGCCTGCATAATCGTATCAAATAGCATGGAAGCGTTAACCGGTTTGATAAGAAAGCCATCCAAGTCTGCCTTCTCGGCTTTTTGAATAACTTCCTCACGGCCGTAAGCCGTCACCATTACTATGGCTGGGATTTTGCTCAGGTTCGGATGGCTTTTTATTTTCACCGAAGCTTGAATGCCGTCCATCACCGGCATCTTCCAGTCCATGATGACCAGCTCGAACGGTTTGTCCCCGGCGGCGTTTTCAAGTTCGGATATTCCTTCCGCACCGGATGCGGCCAGCGTCACATCAAAGGAGAAAGATTCCAAGATGCCCTGCAGGATTTCTCTCGAGGTGACATTGTCATCGACCACAAGGACCTTCATGTTATGCAGATCCGGTGGGGGTGCAAAGCGCTTTTTGGCTTTTTCTTTTCCCAGACCGAAGGTGGCGGTAAAGCTGAAGGTACTGCCTTGACCGGAATCGCTTTGCGCCCATATTTCTCCGCTCATCATGGTTACCAGCTTTTTGCTGATCGCCAGTCCCAGACCGGTGCCGCCGTATTTTCGGGTGGTGGAGGTGTCGGCCTGAGTAAACGATTGAAAGAGTTTGGCTATCTGGTCGCTTGTAAGCCCGATTCCGGTATCGCTAACCGAGAACTTCAAGGTTGCCTTATCTTTATTTCGTTTTAGCAGCTCAGTGGAAACGACGATGTCACCCGCTTTGGTGAACTTGACGGCATTATTCGCCAGATTGATTAAAATTTGTCCGAGCCGCAAAGGATCGCCGACCAGAAACCGCGGCACATTCTGAGTCGTTGCAAATAGGACTTCGAGATCTTCTTTCTCGGCAGCTTTTACGGTGACGAGGCTGGCCAGGTTGTCCAAAACATCATCGAGATTGAATTCGACGGACTCGATGTCGAGTTTACCGGCTTCGATTTTGGAAAAGTCCAAAATATCATTGATGATGCCCAGCAGGGAATTGGCGGAAGATTGGATTTTCGTCAAATAATCCCGCTGCTTGGAGGACAGATCCGTCTTTAATGCCAGGTGGGTCATGCCGATGACTGCATTCATGGGCGTACGGATCTCGTGACTCATATTGGCCAGGAAGTTGCCTTTGGCTTTATTGGCTTCATCCGCCGTCTGTTTGGCCTGTACCAATTCTTCTTCCATCCGTTTGGTGTCGGTAATATCTCGCAACGACTCAATGGCTCCGGCAATTTCTCCTTTTGCATTATAAAGCAAACTAGCGGTTGCAGATAGATACATACCGCCATCTCCCAAATAGGGATGATAGGATTCCGACATAAGGATATCTTCTTCTTTTTTAACGGACAAATATTCTTTTTCATAGCCGGCATCCCAGTCGCGAACCAGATCAATCAGAACCGGCCGTCTTTCGCCATAAAAGGGGAGGGCATATTCGTAATTGCCTTTGCCCATCATATCTTCTGCTTTTATGCCAAGGAGCTTCTCCATGGCCCGGTTCCATGTTACAACGTTACCGTCATTATCAATGACCCAGGTGGGATCCGGTAGAAAATCTATGATCTGAGCCAAGCGTTTTTGAGAGGTTTTTAATTCTACCGTACGCTCTTCGACCAAGTCTTCCAGATGGTCACGATGCTTTCTTAACTCTTTCTCAGATTTTTTCAGAGCATTTTCCGATGCATGCAATGTACCTATCATTTCGTTGAAGGACATCGTCAGATGTCCGATCTCGTCGCTGGATTTAATATCTATCTGTTGCTCAAGATCTCCGGTTTGCGTGATATGGTCGACACCATCATCAAGCTTGGTTAGCGGTTTGATGACAAACTTTGCCAAACCAAGCAGAGTCAGCACACTCAGAAGCAGAAGGCCCGCAGCCAGTCCTATCAAAATTTTGGAAACAAAATTCCGGATGACCTTATCAATCTCCGCCATCGGCACGATCACGGCGAGTTTCCATTGCAAGGAGGGGGATGTATAAAAAAACGCAAACTGCTTTTCAGATTCCTTTTCGAAGATTGAAAATCCTTCACTGGCATTAAAGATTGCTTGATTTAATTTGGCATCATAGGCTTTTAAATTCTTAAACATTAAGGATTTATCGCGGCTCACCAGTATGGTTCCCTGTTCATCCACCAAACTGATAAAACCGTTGTAATCCATTTCAATGTCGGAAATATGGCTCATCAGATCTGCCAGGGTAATAAAAATCCCAAGCACCCCGTACGGATTTTGCGCATCATCAACCAGCGCTTTTACAAATCCTATGTTGACGTCGGGGGTCGTTACCGAGCGAAACGGTGGTATTCGCATAATTTTTCCCGCATTTTCTTTGCCCAATATATACCAGGATCTCTTGCGAGGATCATAGCGGGTTGGTTTGGCGCGCTTGTGCGATCGTACAAAGCCTCCGCTTTCGCGTCCCATAGAAACGGAATGAACATATGGATGGGTGGTCCGATATCGATTAAATACAGTGATAATCTTTTGTTCGCGGTCACCGATGTTGTATCGAAAGTTTTTTTCATCAGCATCCAGAAAATTTGTAAAATTTTGATCGTCTTTTGATCGGACCCATTCGTTTTGTGAAATGGCCTCTAAATCGTGTTCGATATTTTTGAAAAAAACGGTCAAGCCGAAATCAATATGCTCGAGCTGTTTGCGGTAATTTTGCGAAATAGTCGTGATGATAATATTTCGCAGTGCCGAAGAGAGGATACTGCCCAGAATGATCAGAATACATAAACTGGCACTGATATAAAGCAATAATATTTTGTGCTTAAGTTTGAGTTTCATTGAGCTGTTCCTGATACTATGATGTCAAATACAATATTGAAATTACTTGAGCGATTTAGCAAGCTATATTAGGCTCATAATCATTCAAATTGAAATGCGATGGGTGCGAAAACGCATCCGCTATCTGTGTTCCAAGGGATTTATGACATATTCGGCTGAATATATGCAAGAAAAGACTTCAGTCATTAAATGTCTACTATTAATTAAACTTCGTGTCCTGGTGTCTTGGTGGCGAAAATATTTTGTTAGAAAAATCCTTCGCAAATATAATGGGATTTGAATAATTAGGCACTAAAATTTCCAATTCGCATTCAAAGCGAAAAAGAAGAGTTCGTTGCGGTCGTATTCTCCTTTGAGGAGATCGTTTTTAATCTTGGCATCACCGTAATCGGCATAGACGAACTGTCCACCGACAGATAGTTTTTTGCTCCATCGATATTGCGCACCGGCGGCATAACGAATTTGTCTGTCCATCGGCATATCGGGCGTGCGATCGTCTGAATCGACGGGTGATGTATCATAAGAAAACCCCATCGCGAGGAATTTTTTGCGAGCCGCGGTCTGTGGAGATATTGATATTCTTAAATGCGCTCCAGTCTTCCCACCCGATGGATCCGAGCAGCGCCCAGCGATCGTTGAGTTCGTGATAGCCGGAAATGCGGATGAAGCGCGCCAGCGTGATCTTGGTGTCCGTCCCCGCATCGGCATTCACCGCTCTTCCGCTGAATTTGACATCACCGCTGAATTCGGGTTCGATTTCGGATTGATAGAGGATTCCGATCCTCGTTTTCCGGCCCAGTTCTACCAGGGCGCCCACATCGTAGCCAAAGGCCACATCATCACCGTCGATTTTAACTTCGCCGGTGCCGTTGGGAGGCGGCACCTTTGTTTTCATCTCCAAATTGGCGTACATGATTTGAGGGCCGCCGCCGACCGAAAGCCAATCGGTGATCCGGTACGCGAGGGTCGGATTAAACGTCACCGTTAACAGCGTCACCTCAGTATTCAGATAACGACCGGACCAGTCGTCGTTATAATCCAGTACAGCCCCGGTAATAGAAATAATGTTGGCGCCCAGCTTCAGATCATCGGTCAGGCTGTGGACATAGAACGCACCCAGCAAGGGAGCAAGACCGCCGGCATCGCCGCCGTCACCGCCGGGGATGGGTGTATCGGAATCCGGATCGAATTTAACGGTGGAATAAAGCAAACCACCGGTGACCATCAATTGCTTGCCGTTCAAACGGGTCATACCGGCCGGGTTGTGAAAGGAGGTGGAGGCATCGCCGGCCACGGCCTGAGCGCCGGCACTGGCAACGCCCATGCTGGGGGTGCCGAATTCGCTAATATACAAGCCACCGGCCCAAGCGGTATCGGAAAATATGAAGGAGATAAAGAACCAAAGGAAAGTGTGTAAGACATTGTATCTTTTTGTATTTTTCATCATCCGGCCTCCATGTTTTTCAGATCACGGCTAAATAAGATATAACTCCATTCATAAGCCAGCGGCTATGCCGGTGAGAATTGAAACGCTTCTACCATTACCGGGGGGGCATGTTATATCGGTCCCAACCTGATCGATGCCGGCGGCTTATTCAAAAGCCAATTTTGATGGATTCGTAAAAAGTCGGAATTTGGATT
>CALZJV010000246.1:9845-13695 GCA_945787595.1 uncultured Desulfobacterales bacterium
CCCCTCCCAAATCATCCATTTCGACGGATGCTCGTTTAATATTTTTCGCAGCTCCACCCACTGTTCGGCGTTGGGCGTCTCATCCGGCTCCCAGTGCACACTTTTTAAATTGAGACCGTATCCTCTGGATAAGTAATCGTAGACCGGGTGGGAAGCCAGCAGCGGCAGTGATGGGTTCTTGCCAACAATTTCGCGCAGGGCCGAATCCAGAGCCAAAAGATCGCTTTTAAGCGTGCCGAGGTTCTTTTCAAAAAATTTTCGATTTTCCGGTTTTTTCCGGATCAGAGCGTCTGCAACCGCTTCGGCCTGCAGGGCTGCCAGCCTGTAATCGAGCCAGATGGTGAAGGCCACGTCCTCATGGGCATGCTCTCCTTGCGGACCGTGGCTGTGGGTGACGGCAACTTCCGACCGGATGTACTGATCTCGAAATTTTTTCGACGTATTGATCATTTTGGATCGGGGCAGGGAGACCTTGTCGATCCATTTAGCATAGCCGGCGCCGTTGAGCAATATGAGATCGGCCTGTTGATAGGCGGCAATGATTTTGACGTCCGGCATCCAGTATGCAGGGTCAACATTCGCCGGAGCCGGAAACACTACCTTGACATGCTCCCCTCCGATGCGCTCAGCAAAATATTTCAACGGGTAATTGACAACATAAACGCTAAGCTTGCCGGTAGAATTGCCGGCCGCCCACGACGATGTGATCATAGGTGCAATGGAAACAATGGCACAGAGTGCATAGAAGAAGAATTGGCGGTTATTTCGCACGGAAACCCTTTTACTAATGCGACAATAATTATTTAGACATCTTGTATCGAGATTTAATATCTTAGTCACCGCAGAGTCGCAAAGTGCGCAAAGAAAAGTTATTTTATGTTTGCCGTTGAGAGGTCCCGCCATATAGGTCGGGATGACCGATCAGTTTAATATCTTAGCCGATCGGCCTCCGGCAAACATAAAGGACAATCCGTCTCTAATGATAGAATGAAAATGGTACGTTGCCCTGTTGCCTGAAGGGCGTGCTTTTTTAACTTTCTGGCCTCTCAGTAGAAAGCTAAAAGAAAAATTCCTCTGCGATCTCTGCGACTCGAGCGAAGCGGGCGGTGAATCCATGTCTAATGATTTATGCTCGGCTTAGTAAATTGCATTCCTTTAGTCTCTTTTATCTTATAAACAACATTCTCACAATTTCGTTCGCATATTGATCGACCGTGAAGATCATTGCGCCACAAAGAACGCCGCTGATTAAGACAATAATGAAAATTTCCGCTGCCAGAAGCCGAGCGATGGTCATCCGGCTGCAACCGAGCTTGAAGATGGTTTTGATCTCTCGTTGCCGTAAACGCAAAGATAAGGCAAAAACGAGTACAATAGCTAAAATGGTGGCCAGAGCGACAACAGAGATCACGGCATCCAAGACATTTTTAATGCGAAAGATGTTTTGCAAAAGACTGTCGATCACTTCCCGGGGTTTAACAATCTGCCGGGTTTCTTCTTTTGACAGATAGCGGCCTCTGAGTATTGTTCCCGACTTTTCATCGTAGGGCACTGCGATGACGGCTGTTATCGGATACTGGCCTATGCCTCCGTGAAAGTGAAACGAAGCAATGTTATCTTTGGTAATTTCCGTGTAGTGATTCAGTTTGGCCGTGGCCGCCACATTGGACTCGGTACGTTTGTATACCAAAGTGGGGTCTTTTAGCCGGGTTACATCCTGGTGACCGTGCCCCAGGCCCTGGATGACCCAGGCAGTCTTCAGATCCACAAATACAGCCAGATCATCAATGGTGTATGACTTTTCGAGGACACCCACGATTTTCATTTTCAAAGGATAAATCCCGGCCAAATCAAACAGGTTTTCAGGGGATGAGACCAGGCTGTCTCCGGGTTTAAGGCCCAGTTTTTCTGAGACTTTGGCCCCTACAACACAATCTCCCAGCATCGCGATTTGCCGGCCCTCTGAGACTTTGAGCCTGCGAAACTCGAAGTAATCCAGTGTGGTTCCGACGATGGGATTGCCCCGAGCACGAAAACGAACATATAGCGGTATGGGAATTGCCAGGTCCATGTTTTCCAGGCTCTTTGCGGACGCCATAGAAATCAACTCCGGTACTTCTTGGCCAAAGTATAGGGTATTCATCACCAGATCCAGCGAACTGCCCTTGGCGCCGATCGCCAGCGGCGTGGACGCTGCCCGCGACATGAGCTGACGCTCGCTTTCATCCAACAGCAATTGCAGCGCCAGAGGGAGAAAGGATATCAGCGTAACGCAGGTCACCAGGGTAGCGGTCTTGACCTTGTTGAAGGCAATGTATTTCCAAGCAATGTATAAGCTATCAAGCATGATTGACTTATGAAACATTCTGCAAGTATGAGATTCGGCCTGGTCGGAACAGCGAACAGATTGAACGTCGAACATCGAACATCCAACATCGAACGTCGAATATTGATGACGCTGCGCTTTATCGATTTTTTAAAACAAACGAATCGCAGCCTGCGACGAGCCCTTCGGTTGTGAGCTCAGAGTTGAAAAACTCAGAGTCGAACGACTCATAATTGAATAACTTAGGGTCGAACGCCTACCTTCGGCAAGCTCAGGGCTTGAGCCTGTCAAAAGCAGCCGAGTCGAATATCGAGGGGCGGATTCGTATTGCTCAGTTTTTAAATTGACAGAATACCTTATTCGATGTTGGACGTTCAATGTTCGATGTTCGACGTTCATTTTTTAGTTAATCCCACCTATGAAACAACATTAAGTTTCTTCTATGATCAGACTGGACGCTTGCGGCCAGAGTCGGCGCTTACATATCCCGCAGAAAATTAGATTTAATCTATTTTAAATAAGCTCTGTCCGGCAATCCAAAATCTAAAATCTAAAATCCAAAATCCTTAAAGTCTACAATCCTGTCAAACCTCTTCAAGAGCTCATGGTCGTGGGTGACCGCCAGCAGTGTCGCATCGTGATCCTCCACCCTACGGAAGAGCAAATCTAATATACGCGCCTTGTTGTCCGGATCGAGGTTTCCGGTGGCCTCGTCTGCCAGAATCAATTTCGGTCGCGGTAAAAGCGCCCGGCAGATGGCAACGCGTTGCTTCTCGCCGTGGGAGAGATCATTGGCGGCCCGCTTTAGCTTGTCGCCAATTCCCATCTCTTGCGCGAGGGTGGCGGCACGCGCGCGCACCTCTTTATCCAGGCTCAGAGCGCTTGTGATTCTATAGGGGTGCAGGATGTTATCCATGACGTTGAGGTAGTCGAGAAGCTCGAAATCCTGGAACACAAACCCGATGGTGGTAATTCTAAAATCTCTTCTCTGGGCATCGCTGAGCTGGTTAATCTTTATGTTCCCCATATTGATCGCGCCGTTCACAGGTGTCGTGATACCGGCGATCAGATTCAAAAGGGTGGTCTTACCTGAACCGCTGGGGCCGATAACCGCCATTTTTTCAGCGCGCGCAACGGTAAACTCAGGGATTTCAAGTCGAAACTCCCCGGAAGGATAATGAAAAATCAGTGATTCGATATGGATCATGCTCACCCAGGGTCTTCAAATACACGTAAAGAAATTTAGGTTAGGGTATAAACCAACGGCAATCAATACCCATCACAGCGAGCCGTGCACTTCCAGTTGCTAAAATGTCTGCGCATGTCTGTGTGGGCGTGCCGGGTCGTAGCTTCTCGCGAAGCCTGGTCTGCGGTTAATTATCAATTTTTCGGTTTAGCATACGGATCGATCCGTTTTTCCTCCAGCAGCTCCAATCCCGTGATCTTCCAGGCGGCATCCACCGGTTCCACGGTGATGTTGGCTTCGTACTGGTTTTCGCGGGTGTGAATGTGCCCCCAGTGGCC
>CALZJV010000247.1 GCA_945787595.1 uncultured Desulfobacterales bacterium
GATGTTTTCGGGCGGCACATCGGCCTGGATATTGTGAATTGTATTGAATACGTAGCCGCCGCCGGGCGCCAAAGCTTCGATATTGCGCCTGACGTCGTCTTTGACTTCCTGGGGGGTGCCGTAGGGTAAGGCCCCCTGGGTGTCTACGCCGCCTCCCCAGAATACGAGATCCCGACCGAAATCACGCTTGAGTCCGGCCGGCGCCATGTCTTTGGCGCGAATATGAACCGGGTTGAGTATGTCGACACCTATCTCAAGAAAGTCAGGGATCAGCGGACGCACATTGCCGTCGGAGTGAAAGAAACGTTTGGCATGGGGGGCTGATTTAATAAAGGTTTCAAACAAGATTTTCAGGCGCGGTTTGATGAGCCTGCGAAACATGTCGGGTGATATGATCTGTGATTCCTGGGTACCGTAATCATCGGCATAGGTCACAATGTCTACCAGATCGCCCAATTCGGCCAGAGCCTTCTGCCAGTAGTCCAGCTTCAATTGCAACAGCCTGTCGAACAGGGCACATGCCTCCTTTTCATTGGTGATCATCATCAGCAGAAGGTTTTCCATTCCTACGATGCGCTGGGCGAACTCAAAAATACCGGCAAAAGCGTCCTTGAGTACGACGGCATAGCCGGAGGCCCGGTACTTCTCAGCCAGTTCCCGCAGCCCTGCTATCCTTTCCGGACTACCTACTTCCGGCCAATGGTGGTTGGAGATGTCTTCAACGGTTAGGTCGGTCTGGGGCAGGGGTACTTTTATAACGCTGTAATAGAGTCCATCTTCTTTGGGGCGGTGATGGGTGATGCCCCATTCGTCGCGGTAGGCCCAGTACTGGCCGGCATCCTCCTCCACAACTTTCCAGTTGTGGCTGTTCAAGGGATAAAGACCGCGTGTGTCGATATTCATTCGTGCAATGATATCATCGTTGAGTGATGCCAACTGTTGGACGGCATCGCATAATTCTATTTCAATTTCCGGCAATCCCAAAGCCTTGCGCAAATTCTGATAGGCGACCGCATGGATGCCCGTAACTTGACAGCTGCCCAGATCAAAAGGGATACGGTCGGGTTCACGATGATCCAAAGCAGTTAAAATTCTTTCGCGGGAATTCATTGAATCTTTTTGTCACGTTTAAACCCCTTGAAAAAATCTTTTGCCTCCCTATATCGGCCGGCACTTATGTCTTCCTCCGCGGGAACCAAAAGCTTGAGCAAATTAAAGGCATGGGTTATTTTCTCATACTCTTTTGCATCAATAATGACCGCCTCTGCTTTACCATTTACCGTGAGAACGACCGGCCGTTTGGTTTTATGTATTTGATCCAGAACTGAATTGGTGTTTCTTTTTAAATCTGTAATTGAACGTATATCTTCCGTTATACTTAATGTCATTTTACACCTCAAAAGCATCGATTTTAGCACATTATACAATGTTTTTATGTATACTAATAATGGTTAAAAAGCAAGGTTATTTATTAAATTTTCGAGTATTGCAGACATAATCCCGGGGACAATTTCATTGCTGTTGCCTACCGACAAAATCTCTAATTTTGCTCGTAGACGTTCGATAAACCGACCTTTGGTCGAAGGAATGAATTCTATGTCGGAGAAAATTTCATGTAAGGTCGCAAACAATTTAGTGTGCGGACTTTGATCCTCGCCACTTAAGTGAAACCTAGGGGTTGTCATTTTGGGTGAATCAAAATACACTATCGTATCCACACCATGCAGCATTAATTGAACTGACAAGATTAACCCATAGTTGATTGCAACAATATCGCGATATTGGGGCGCAATTTGGTCATAAAAATAATTTTCGCTTGCATCGAGTGCTTTTTTTCCAATATTTGTTGATATTCTGAGTTTCAGCCCAAAAAGTGTTGAGGTATTTAGCGCTTTCCAGGAAACAGTCATCGCAACAAGGTCTAAATTATCATAACCCCCAAAATGGTTTCTGATCCTTCTTCGTTTGGTCCTGAGTTTTTTTAGACTTTTTTCTGAAGACGGCAGTAAATAAGGCCTTATTTCTGTTTTTGGAAGGTGATAATTCTCCTTTATTACTAAAGCTTCTTTTTTAAGTGGCGTTAGTTCTTTGTTTTTTATTCCCTTGAATTTTTTTGAGATAAATTTTCCGTGGCTGCAGTGATAGGATTTAAGACCTTGCGCAATTATGGCATTATGCAATGGTATATCAGTCGTCAGAAAAAATGTTAAGTGATCAAGCAGATGATACACTATGTGACTATCCGGCATACCCGTATGTTCTTTACTAATAAAAAGAATATCGAGATCGTCATACCCCTTTTTCCTCAAGAATGAGAGAAACCGTCTACCCGATTCTTCTGAAACTGATTCATCAACGACAATTCTTTTCATAAATTTTCGCGTCTATAAGAACGGCCCCCGCTTTGATTGGATGCTATTTAAGAAATACCCCCATGCTCCTCATGAGGAAAGGGGAGAGTAAGAAATCCCCCTCCGTCCCCCTTTAAAAAAGGGGGAGGAAATGGTTCTCCCCTTTGGGAAAGGGAAGCTATAGGGGATTATCCAAAAACTTTAATTAGACATCCAATAACAAACAGCTCATAACCAATAACGAATAACATATAACTCTTAACTTTCACTTCAGCCAAAACGTTTCCGAACCGGTGTCCGCTTGAGCGGCAGTTGAACCGGTTTGCCGCCTGTCAGGGCCGAGCGGTAAATCGCCAGAATTATTTCGATGGATTTCCGAGCTTCTCTTCCATCTATGAGAGGTTTCTTGCCAGCCTTGAGTGAACGGACGGCATCTTCAAAGTTTTTGCGGTGTCCAACAAAATCGATCGCTTTGGGATCGGCTGCGCCGGCACCGGCTTTTCCTGTACCCGCGCTGAACTTTTGCATTATTTTTTTGTCCGAAGATTTTTTCTTCCTGAAATCCCAGACGCTAAATGCGTTATCCTGCATGAAGATGGATCCGTCCGCACCGCAGATGTGCACTTCGGCCGGGTGCCCGGTCGGTGAAAAGCAGGAGGTGGAACCCTCGATGACACCCAGCGCGCCGCTTCTAAATTTGACGATAGCGACCGCATTATCCTCGGTTTCAATCCCTTTATGGATGGTACGATCCGCATAGGCACAAACCGATTCCACCTCACCGGCCAGATAGTACAGTAGATCAATCGTATGAATGGATTGGTTCATCAATGCGCCGCCGCCGTCCAGCAGCCAGGTCCCGCGCCAATCTCCGCTGTCGTAGTATTCCTGGGTGCGGTACCACTTGATATATGCATCCGCCAGGGTGATCTTGCCCAATCGGCCGCTGTCGACGGCTTTCTTGAATACGGCGGTGGCCTCGTTGAATCGGCGTGGAAATATACCGGCCAGCATGACTTTGTTTTGGTCGCATGCCCGCACCATGTGGTCCACACGTTCCAGCGTCACCTCCAGCGGTTTTTCACAGATAATGTGTTTACCGACTTTAGCAGCCTGCAGGCAAGGTTCAAGGTGAGCACCGCTGGGGGTGGCAATGACGACGATATCCAATCCCGGATGGGATAAAAACGTCTTGTAATCCTGATAGGCGGCACAGCCGAAAGCTTTTGCGACCCGATCCGCATTGGTTTTGCTGCGAGAAAACACACAGGCAAGGTGACCGCCTTTCATGCTCTCGATCGCCCGGGCATGAAAATCCGCAATCATACCGCAACCGATGATCCCGAAACCATAACCGCCCTTTTTTGACATGATTTCCTCCTTTGATTAGATTGGTTGATTAGCTGATTGGTTGATTGAGTTGTTTGGTTGACTATGGTTATTCAGTTGATTTCGTTGATTGTGAACTTCTGAGCTTCCGATCTTCCCAGCTTCTTAAATCCCCGCCTCCGTAAATTAGAGGACAGAAGTCCGAGGACAGATGTCAGAAGATTGAAGTCGGAAGTGGGAATTCGACCTCCGGCCTCTCCGAGCTGTAGGCGCTACGAGCCGGAAGCCGGAGGTCGCTTCCCCTTTTCCGAATTCCCCATTCCCACTTCCCACTTCCAACCTCGCACCTTCCCATCTTCTCTTCTTCCCCTCTCATCTTCCACCTTCCGCATTCCCACTTCCGAATTCCACACTCCCTTTAACACAGCATCTCAAAAGGAGAAATCAGTGCTTTTTTTCTGGCTTCGGCCAACAGGGTGTATTTGGCGATGGTGCAGGTACGATGCTCCGCCGGTTCGGTGCTTGTGTCCAGATGCTCAAGGAACGCGTCGCGTACCTGGCAGAAGTGCTGCTCATGGGTTGTTCTCAGATTATCCGGAATCTTAATCAGCAAGGCATTTTTTTCCGGGATCGCTGAAAGTCCCGGATATCTGTCCGACCAATTTTTCAAGCATCCCCGAACGGCTTCCTCAACCTGAATCCTGTCTTCTGCGGGCACGACCAGCAGTTCGGTTTTGAAGCCATGCTCCGGCAACTGACGTATCATAAGATCCGAACGAGTGCCTTTGACGAGAGACCGATGGGTATCTCCGCCCCCCGGCGGTTCGTCCAAATTCCAGATTTCTCTCAGATGAACCGGTACCCCCTTGATGCGGTAAATCAGTTCGCCATTGCAAAAATAGCTTAAAATATCATCTTTTACATATTCGCGAACGGTTTGTGGAAACTGATTGGTGCCTGTGATTTTGGTGAACTTATCCAGTGGGACACCGGTTGCCCAGCGTCGGGCTTCGATCAGTTGAATATCATTTTCATAATCGATAGGAGTTCCGGGAAACAGCATCCATTGGGTCATGTCCACCAGATGGATGGTGGTGTCGACAATGCCTTCGCCCTGTATATCGGTATCAAAATACCAGGCCGGCCGGACCAAGGGCCTTTCATTCACAACCTTGTAGAGATGATGGACACATTCTTTGAAGACCGCGGGACCGGCGTTTTCTTCTACCCGAATGCGGCCAAAAACATTCTCTTCAGCCAAAAATTCTTTCTGAAGCAGAGTGGCAATTTCATATCGCTCGGTCATGATGTCCGCTGCCATGGGACGATCAGAAGCCATGGTCGAACGCAAAAAAGGAAGCGCCGCTTCTGTTGTGACCCATGGTTTATCGGCTAATATCGCTAATCCTGCGCGGTTTAAGGTGTCAATATTTTCCATTTTGGTGTTATTGCGCCCGGCCAGAACGGCGATATCTCCCTGCTTTTCATCAATTAATTTTTCAAGACCATCTTTGCCCCGATAAATGTTCAATTTCCAACGGGTGGGGTTGTCCTGTCTGTTATTGAAGGATTTAGCAATCTTTACAAAGCGGTCCAGATCCGGTCCCGTCTCCGAATATACATAGATATCATCGGAGAGACTTGGATGCCGTTCGCGCAAAACCAGGGCGGCGTGAAAGTGACCTGGGTTTAGGATAAGCAGTGTGTGCATAGTTTCGTCCTTTTTTCCACCCTAAGTGATCGGTTCCAGGTTCAGGGTTCAAGGTTCAAAGGTTATAAGGTGCTGACTTCCGTAATTTTATACGCCATTGTTTGGATTGGCTTCTTTCACCCATTGGTGAAACATGGAATTGGGCCTGATTGACGCGTAATACTATTGTTAGAGACCAGTTAGGGCACTTTAACCGGGAACCCCTGGCCCAGACCTGATTTCAAGAAGTTGTATCCACGGCAGTCATCAACATCGTTGGTGAATGTCCTGCTGAAAGCCGATCTCTTGTTCTGATTTTACCTCTCAAAAAATCAGAACATTAAAAATTCAACCTCTGCGTTCTTCGCGCCTCCGCGGTGAGAAAAATCATTTATAGTCCCCTATGTGAAAATTTCATACCATACCTCTTAGGAGTCGCTGTTAAACTTAGCCGGATTTGCCTTGGCGCCGAGCGATTCTAGTATGCCGTGCAAATATCCCAGACTGCGACCGGCAATGGTCCGGGGGTCAGGAGCAAAGTCGAAGACCTCGACGGAGATATACCCCGGATAATTCGCTTCGTGCAGGACTTTAAGCAGCGGCGCGAACTGCAAGTCGCCGAATCCGGGGCCGCGTCCATTGGGATCGTTGACGTGCACGTGTCTTAACTTGCCTGTTGCAAGCGCCATCCTGAGCACACCTGGAAGTTCCGATCCGGTGCTGGCGTGGATGCTGCGGCAATCGAGCATGGTTTGAAAATTGGGGTGATCAATTTCATCTACCATCCGAAGGGCTTCGTCGATGGTGTTGATGAAATTGGTATCAGCCGTGGTCAGGGCCTCCAGACAGTAGAAAACATCTCGTGATTGTGCCGCTTCGGCACAAATCTGAAAGGTTTCCTGTGCGCGTTTCCAAGCTTCGTTTGGGTCCCATCCTTCTTTAACGTTGCGCTGTTGGGGAGATCCGTGCACAAGCACCTTGCCTCCCAGGTCGCCACACAGGTCAATCAGCGCTTTGAGATAGGCTTGAGTCTTTTTGCGGATGCCGGCATCCGGGTGGTTGATGTACAAGCCTGCCGGCTTTACTAGCAGCCAATGGAGTCCGACGATCTCAATGTCTGCCTTTGCAGCTGCTAGGCGAATACTTTTTCTTGCGGCAGCCGAGATATCCAAGGCGGTCTCGCCCATTGTGAAAGGCGCCAGCTCGACGCCGTCATAACCTAACTGAGCAGCATAATCGAAGATTGTATCAAGGTCCCAACCTTTGAAGAGTTCGTTGCAAATCGAAATTTTCATATGTCACTCCATAGGATAGTGGATTGGCTGATTGGTTGATTGGGTTTATTAAGATGATTTCGTTGATTGCGAACTTCCAAGCTTCCGATCCTCCCAACTTCTCAGCCTCTTAACTTCCCAGCATCATAGCCTCCCAGCTTCACAGCCTCTTAACTTCCCGCCCTTAATTCGGCTTACGAAACCGACCAAAGATTAAATTGCTGACGCTTGCAAACGCTTGCTGTAAAAATTGACTTCTGCTGAAAAGAGTTATCAAAATAAAGACGATGAGGATGATGGATATCGGCCGGGTGAAAAAGGGTACCAGGGATCCGTCGTTCAAGATCAAGCCCCGCCGTAAATTTTCATCCAGCATCGGCCCTAAAATAAGACCTAGAATTA
Source organism: uncultured Desulfobacterales bacterium (assembly GCA_945787595.1). The sequence goes on from CALZJV010000247.1 coordinate 7,047, forward strand.
AGGGGGCGTCCGGATATTTCATTTTGCGGAGCGGGTAGCCGATGACACCGAACAATAGCATAATCAGGATATCAAAAACCCGGCCGCTAATCGCAAATGAGCCCACCGCGCATAGAACCAGAATGATCGGCATCAGGATGGATGTTGGAACCCGCAGAATCTTAACCACGACTCTGACCATCGACAGTCCGAGAATCAGCATCGCAACGCTGGCCAAAAGGAACATGGCCGACACTTCATAGATATAGTTGGGCGCCTCAATAACCAGTAAAGGACCCGGTCTCATTCCATGAAGCCACATGGCAGCAAGCAAAACTGCAGCCGGAGGACTGCCCGGTACCGCCAGCACGAGCACCGGAATGATGGCACCTCCAACGCAGGCATTGTCTCCGGTCTCGGCAGCCGTCAGTCCCTCGATTGAACCTTTGCCGAATTTTTCGGGTGTCTTGCTGGCGCGACGTGCAAAATCGTAGGCCACGAAAGAGGCGATATTTTCCCCGACCCCCGGAACCGTGCCCACAAATACGCCGATCAATCCGGATCGGATAATGTTTTTCCAATTATTGAGCAAATCCCTGATGCGGGGCAACACGCGGCGGATCTGCAAAACTTTCCCTCGACGCTGGGCTTCGACCGTGGTTTGGATAACCTCGGTCATGCCGTAAACGCCTACCAGCGCCGGTATCATCGAAATTCCGCCGTATAGATCAACCGTACCATATGCAAAGCGGGGATAGGCCTGAATGGCTTCCATCCCGATCATCGCCAGAAACAGTCCCAGAAAGCCGGATATCCATCCCTTGAGCGGATCTTCCGGTGCCGTCAAGTTACCGCAAATCAAAACACCGAACAGCGTCAACCAGTAAAACTCAAAGGACTGGAAACGAAGGGCGATCTGTCCCAGAAAAGGCGTGAAAAAGGCCATGAAAAAAAGCGCAATGGTGGATCCCAGAAATGATGAGGTGGTGGCGATGCCGATGGCTTCTCCGGCCTTGCCCTGCAATGCCAGCGGGTGGCCGTCGATGCAAGTAGCGGCGTTGGCCGGGGTGCCCGGGATGTTGAGCAGAATGGCCGAGCGGCTGCCGCCGTAAATGGCTCCCACGTAGATGGCAATCAAAATGACAATGGCATTTGATGATTCCCACTGGAAGGTCAGGCCGGTGAGAAGCGCAATCCCCATGGTAGCAGTCAAGCCGGGCAGCATTCCGACGATAATGCCGAGAAAGGTTGCCCATAAAACAGAAAAAAGGATTTCGGGTGTCATCAATCCCCAGATCGCATTGACCAGTTCTATAACACCCAACGAGAGCCTCCTTTATTAATTCCAGTATTAATTCCAGATATCGTTGATTGGTTGATTAGTTGATTAGTTGATTGGTTAAGTAGTTGTAAATATGGATTTATCCCCTATTTGCAAAATAATAGGACATTTCATTTTTTAGCAATCGTAACATTCTAAAATTATGACTATAATTTACCTAATCAACCATTCAACCAGTAAACTATTCAACGAGGCCTGAATTCGGAATTGAACCCCAAGATTGAGTTTGTATTTATAGATGAACTTTGCCAGAACATCTCGCTTTATACTCGATGGTAATTTTATGGCAAAGGAACCAGAAATATTTTAGTAAACACGAGATATATCAAAGCGGAAGCGATTAACGAAATGATCAGTGACATCGAACGCTTTTGTTCGCCAAATGTCGCCATGTAGGCAAAAAGTACCAGAAAAGCCACCAGGTAAAAATAGATGTGCCCAAGCAGGAAAAAGAAACCGAAAGCGTAGAACATGGCCAGGAACCAGCGGTGGACGGGTTTGGACCGTACGAAAGCACGGATCGTTTCCCGGTTGGGGATGATTCTGTACCCCTGCTTTCTTAAAGCCCGCACGAAAAGTGCCAGGCTCATAACAAACAGGGTAATCCCCAGAATTAATGGCACAAAACCGGGGGCGGCATAGAAGCCGCCCCAGTCTTTTTCGAAGCGCGGGATTTTAAGCGACTCAACGACAATCGCCAAACTGCACGCCATTAAGATCAGGCCCATAACAAAGTCAGCCTTCGGCATTCCTTTGTCTTTCATGACTCTTCTGCGCCTTTTTACTTACACATGAATCCAAACGCCGCCGGGTCCTTTTTGGCAATACCGATCTCCTGCAGAATGCAGTTGACGTTATTGCCCGTGGTTTCAGACAGCTTGAGGGCTTCTTCACCTTTGTAGTTGACCACGGCCGATGCTTTTTCTTTGGCCAAGCGTTTCATGGAATCAGATGCTGCCGCGGCATCGAAGGCTTTGTTGATTGCTTCGACTGCTTCCTTCGGAGTGCCTTTTGGAATGTAGAGGCCAAAGAGGTACTGCAGCGGTGCGTGGTCGGGAATGAACTGCATCACCGGCGGCACCTCCCCGTAACCGTCAATGACGAGGGCTTGGGTGGACATGTTGGCCAGGGCCCTCAGTTTCTTGGCACGAAGCATATCCGCCACTTCCATGGACAGCTGCATGACCACTTCGGTTTCTCCTTTGACGGTGGAAACCACGGCCGGATATCCGCCTTTGTAAGGGATATGGCGGTATTCAATGCCGGTGGCCTTACGAAAGGTTTCGGCCGCCAGATGCCCACCGGCGCCAACCCCGGCTGAAGCAACCTTGACTTCCCCCGGCCGCGCCTTGAATTCGGCAACAAGATCATCAATGCTCTTGATTTTTGAGTCATAGGGCACACAGATAACCGGGGCCGTCAGCATCGCATAATAGTGAATCCAGTCCCTGTGAGATATATTGGGGAGCAGGTCCAGAACCTGATATGTTATCACACTACCGTCTGCGTTACCGGTCCAGGTATAGCCGTCATGTTTGGCTTCAAAAGCATTTTTCATGCCGATGGAGCCGGACCCGCCGGGCTGATTGATCACCGGGATTTTTTGACCGAGAACTTTTTCCATCTCTCCCGCCAGGGTGCGGCAGGTCTGATCGGTTGCGCCGCCGGCAGACCATGGTACAATCAGCGTAATGGGTCTTTTGGGCTGCCAGTCGGCAGACGCGACAACTACAGAAAAAACCATTGATAGGATGATGATAAGGATTCCAATTTTTTTCATTGCATTTCCCCCTTTTCTTTTCGTAGGATTACTAATAAAAAAACTCCTCTGCCATTATAATGACTGCTGATATCCAAACCCGGATACACCGAAATTGAAAATTGAAGATTGCAAATTGAATATTTGTGGATGTCGCTCTCCGAGGCGTAGGCGCTACAACCCCTACGAGCCCGCTTCCAGCCCGTAGGCTTCATAGGCTTACAGGCAGGAGGGGAGGCTTCGCTCTGTCATTAAAATGCACAAAATAATTCATAAAGACTTAGGCCGGTGGGCTGCCAACTCAGGCTCAAACACGATAAATGGGACGAGCACCATTTGTCAAGAGTTATGTGGCCGTATCCCGTTCTCAGATGAACAGGCCTGACGATTGGTGCCGGATTATGAGGCAGGATGACCCGATATTGCTCGGACCCGGCTTTGGGAAAGTGACCGCGATGATAGTTAAAACCCATCCCATTTTGGTTACGATCATTTAGGGTAATAGAGATTTGCCTGCAAAATTCAAGCATTGGGTAAAATGACAATTTTCAGAGGGAAAATTCCCGGAGGACGGGTTTTAAAAGTTCAACTGGACGGTGAACGCATCGCAAGGATTTTTACCTGCGAACCAAACCGCAAGGATCAGCGATTGGCGGATGAAGATATACGGATGACAACCGGCTTCATCGACATGCAGGTAAACGGATTCGCCGGCGTTGACTTTAACCACCCGAATTTCAGGGGAGACGACCTGGTCGGCGTCTGCCGGAACCTCCTAACGACCGGGGTGACCAGATTCTGCCCGACCCTGATTACTGCCGATTATAAACAGCTCGCCAGAAATATCAATGAGATTCGGAAAGCCTGTCAAGAACACCCTCTGGTGCGCTCGATGGTTTTAGGCATACATTTGGAAGGGCCCTACATCAATCCTGCCGATGGTCCTAGAGGGGCTCATCCCAGGGACTACGTCTTTCCCCCCGATTGGGACGAATTCGAACATCTCCTCTTACAGGGCAAAGGATTAGTGCGAATGGTGACAGTGGCACCCGAGGTGCCCGGTGGCCTCGCATTTATTCAAAAAGCATCCCAAAGCGGCCTGGTGGTGGGAATCGGGCATTGCGAACCTGAGCCGGAAACCATAAATCAGGCGGTACACGCCGGTGCCAGGATCTCAACGCACCTTGGAAATGGTACCCATCAAATGCTTGACCGCCATAATAATTATCTGCAGAAACAGTTGTCCCACGATGGGTTGATGGCCAGCATCATCTGCGATGGCTCTCATTTACCGGACTATTTCGTCAAAAATGTCGTGCGTGCCAAGGGAAGATCGAGAGTGATTTTGATTAGCGATGCGACGGCCGCCTCCAATGCACCGCCCGGTCGCTACTCTCTTGGTGACCTTGAAGTCGAAGCGGGCGATGATGGGGTTCTCAGGCTTGCGGGAACGCCTTATCTTTCAGGCTCGACGCTCACTATCGACAGGGCGATTGCCAATTGCGCCGTTTTTGCAGGAATTACCCTGGGATCGGCCCTCAAGATGGCGACCGTGAATCCGGCCCGCCTGTTTGAGGGGATCAGCGGAAATTTGGAGAAAGGCCAGCGGGCCGATCTGGTCCTTTTCAAGGCCAAGAGAAAAGAAATCAAAATCTGGCAGGTCTATCTTGCAGGGCGTCTTCTTTATTCGGCAGAAAAAAAACTTAAAAAATGATAGATGAATGGATTCTATTTTATTATTAAAAAAAACAGACAGGATCAACAGGATTAATTGGATATTCTAGATTCCCGGTTTCCGGAGGAAACCGTAGAAACATCCTGTTTATCCTGTAAATCCTGTCAAATATAATTATAAAAAATGAATTCATTCATTATAAAAGCTCGGAAAAGGAGAGGAAAGTGAAAATTGAAGTGTTTAAAACGAAAGAGGAATGCGGGGTTGCAGCTGCTGACAAAGGAGCTGAATTTTTAAAGCAGGCCATCATGGCTAACGGTCGGGCGAGTTTTATCGTAGCCACCGGCGCCTCCCAGTTTGATTTTTTTAAAGCCATCACAAAAAAAGAGGGAATCGATTGGCGGCTGACAACGATGTATCATCTGGATGAATATATCGGTATGACGGCAGATCATCCTGCCAGTTTTCGCCGCTATCTCAAAGAGCGCCTGGTTGATGTGGTTCAGCCGGGCACGGTCCACTTTATTGAGGGCGAGGTTGACGATCCTGCCGCCGAGTGCCGGCGAATTAATAAAATCATCTCCCAGGATAAAATTGATGTGTCCTTTGTCGGAATCGGTGAAAACGGGCATCTGGCGTTCAATGATCCTCCGGCGGATTTTGATACCGAAGTGCCATATATTATCGTGGAGTTAGATAGAGGTTGCCGGCAACAACAATTCGGTGAAGGTTGGTTCGCATCCCTGGACGAGGTCCCCAACAAGGCAATTTCAATGTCGATTCAACAAATTATGAAATCAGAGACAATTATTTGTACGGTGCCGGATAGAAGGAAGGCCCGGGCGGTGAAACAATGTTTTGAGGGGGAAATTTCTGCCACATATCCAGCCTCTATCCTGCGCAAACATCCCAGGGCCTTTGTCTATCTCGATGAGGATGCGGCGTCACTCTTAGCCTCAGGTAGTGATAATTACTCGTAACATATCCGCTAAACTTCATCCCGTTTTTAATTCCAATCTATCGATATATGGTTTCAGCCCGCCCTGGTGCGATATGAAGGATTCTCACCGTTTGCTGGAAGAGTTCCCGATATTACCCTACCTTCCAGATTCATAAAAGGTTAGGTCTGGGCCAGGGGTGTCCGGTGTCAGGTTTCAGGCCAGCCGCCAGCCAAGAAAATGGCCGGTCTGATCGAAAAAGAAACTCCAACACGACAAATGCCGAATGTCGATTGACGAATGTCGAATTAAGGAATTCTTTCTATTTTATTATGATCTTTTGAATACCCCGTCCGCTTGCGGCGGGGAGGTTCATTTGCTAAAAATAGCAGAGCGAAGCGACATCCACAATTCGTCAATCGTCAATCATCATTCGTCATTCCATGAAGTTTCATATGAGGTGTCATGTTTCGTGTGTCAGGAAGGCGAGTCGCTAAATCCTGAAACCTGAACACTGACACCTGAAACCTTCATATTCTGACAACATGTCGTCAGATAAAACCTGACAAAGGCCTAATCCCCAAAAACCTCGAACTAAGTCATCCCGCCACAATCGGTTTTATGGCGTGAGAGCCGATTGCGGCCATGCGATCGTATATTTCGTTGAACATCGCTTCATCGCGATAAACGCCGATGACGGCACCGCCTGAGCCGGCAAATTTGGCACTGGCGCCGCAGCTGCGGGCCGTCTCAACCATATTAATCTGCCAGGCAGGCAGTTTATAAATACTTCGCCGGGTGTCAAAATTTTCGTCGATCAAGGCCGATAATCTCTGCCAATCACGGCTAAGAAGTGCTTGACGCCCTTGGACCGTTAAGCGGCCAAAATGCTGCATAGCATTGATAACCAATGCTTCACCGCAGTCATAGCGACCCCGGATGTCATTGTGGAATCTCTCGGTGGGTTCACTGAGCGCGTTGTGATACGCAATATAAAGGGGGGGCAACCGGGCGGGATCGAGCCTTTCGTAAGCATAGAAGGTTATCCCGTCCAGCTCGCGTTCGGTCATCCTGTCAAAATCCATATAAACCATGCCTTCATAACATTGAACGACCCGATCCTGCAAACCGGCCGAAATGCCGAGTTCTTCAGTTTCGACCGACAGTACCAAGGAAGGTTGTTGCTCAATCGGAATATCGACTCCGTAAAATTTCATCAGGCAGCGCAGGGTGGCCACAATAATGGAGCTGGATCCGGCCAGCCCGACCTGCCGCGGTATATTCGTTTCGTAGCGCACCGAGAAATTTCGATCGTGAAGTCTTAAATTGCATCGCCGGCAATAAATATCCGTGTAAGGAAACGTCCTGTGCCAGATCATGGATGGAGCGGAAACGAGCGCGATCATCTCTTGACTGTACAATTTCGACGGATTCCCACTCATACATGACAACTTCGGCCCAGAAATTTCGCACGATAATCGAGATCGTTTTGCCGTTGTAACCATCGGAGGGATTGCCAAGAAGTCCGGCCCGGGCATAAGCGCGTTTGCGGATGATATCCATTTTGTTTCCTGTGGATTGAGTTTGTTGGGTTAGATAGTTCTACTTTTTCACATTCCAATATAAAAAATATTATATTATTATTTCAGAAGGATGTAATTTCACTTAAGAAAATGAGCTAAAATTTAAAATGAACTAAAATCATGGTATTCTGCCAATTTAAAAAACAGATAGAGCGCAGCGTCTCATTAACTTTAGGCATTTTAGACAATTTAGTTCATTTTAGTCATTCGGTTGTTATGCTATATCAGCCTGTTATCAAAAGTTGATGAAGCATAAGCAAATATGACAAAGTAGAATTAGTTAACCGGTTGTTTGGTTGAATCGTGATCGGAATAAAATCGATTATTTTTTTTTCACAACTGACAACCAACAACTCACAACCTACATTGAGCACTTTAGCTCAATTAGGGTATCAGCTTCTTATCTTCTCATCTTCTCAATTTCCCACCTTCTCATTCTCCCAGCTTCCCAGCTTCTCATCTTCTCAATTTCCCACCTTCTCATTCTCCCACCTTCCCAGCTTCTCATCCTCCCAGCTTCCCAGCCTCCCATCTTCCCAGCTTCCCAGGCCTACAGGATACTTGTCAGATATGATCGAAGCGCCGGACCGCATTTGTCATCTGCCAGCGCAAACTCTACAAATGCCCTGAAATACGAGCTAAAATTTCCGACATCATAGCGATGTTCATCCGCATGCAGACGCACACCGTAAACCTTCCCTCCGCCTTGAATGATCAGGCGGATCGCATCGGTGAGCTGATATTCACCTCCGGATCCGGGTTGGATTCGCCCCAGGGCCTCAAAGATGCTGGGGGCAAAGACGTATCGCGCCGCTATCACTAAATTGCTGGGTGCTTCATCGACGCTTGGCTTTTCAACCACATCCTCAAGCTCGAAATAATCACTATCTTTTCTGGTCTTGGCGACTCCGTAATAGGGTACCCGGTCGCGAGGCACCTCGGTAAATGCAATCACCGCCTCGGCCTTCTTTTTCAAAAAACATTGGTTCATGCGGCTCAAAATATCACTGCGGGCATTCAGCCCAATAATAGAGTCACCCAAGGCAACGGCAAATGGTTGGTTGCCGACAAAGGGTTGAGCACAGGCGACAGCATGCCCCAGGCCCAATTGCCGGCGTTGTCGAGTGTAGAAATACTGAAGCGGTGCGCGTTCAAAACTGAGTTCTGCAAGTAAATTCTCTTTGCCGTTTTGCCGTAAAACCTGAATCAGCTCATTATCGAGATCAAAATGGTTTTCTATCGAAGCTTTACCGGGGCCGGTAATAAACAATATGCGCTGCATGCCGACGTGCGCCAATTCTTCCACCACATATTGCACCACCGGTTTACGGCCCACCGGCAGCATCTCCTTTGGCTGGGATTTGGTGGCCGGCAAGAGGCGTGTGCCCAAGCCGGCCACCGGCACAACTACGATCTTGATTTCCATGTTTATGACTCCAATCTTGTTGGTTTATTCAAAACCGAAAACCTGGTCCTCAGGGCCAGGTCAGGGGTGATCGGCTCTGCCATAGATCAAATCTGTTCAAGGTTTCAGGTTTCAGGTTTCAGGTGTCAGTAAAAATCGAATCCTGAATCCTGAACACTGATTTG
>CALZJV010000248.1 GCA_945787595.1 uncultured Desulfobacterales bacterium
TTGCCGGCATACATAACGCCCACTCGCTGGCAGGTTTCGGCGACAACCCCCAAATCATGGGTGATCAGAAGCACTGAAGAAATTTGCGTCTTCTTTAACTCGAGCAATAGTTGTAGAATCTGGGCTTGGATGGTTACATCGAGGTTGGAAGTGGCTTCGTCGGCAATCAGCAGCATGGGGCGGCAGGCCAGGGCGATGGCGATAACGACACGCTGTTTCATTCCTCCGGAAAGTTCGTGGGGAAAGCGGTGGACAATCTCTTTTGAATTGGCAATGTCGAGCTGTTCCAACAATGAGACGACCCGGCGCAGTGCTTCTTTGCGCAAGCGGCTCTTGGAACGGGTCGGGATGACGGAGCTTGTCATTGATGCATCCCGGTCCAATTCCTGGCGGCGATGGATAAGGAAACTCTCGGCGATCTGATTGCCGATACTCATGATCGGATTAAGAGCGGCATTCGGTTCCTGGAAGATCATCGATATTTGGTTGCCCCGCAGCCCCCGCAGGTAGTCATCGGATTGTTGAACCAGATCGACGGGGCCGGCATCACGCTCCGGGTAAAAAAGAATCTGTCCCCCGTCAATGCGGCCCGGTTCTTGTATGATCCGCATTAACGAACGCACCAGCACGCTTTTGCCGCAGCCGGATTCCCCCACCAGGCCAAAGGTGACGCCGTGTTCAATGCTCAGACTGATCCGGTTAAGGGCACGCACGACCCCTTCGTAGGTGTAAAAGTTTGTGACGAGATCAACGGTTTCCAGAAGCTTTGGCATTTGGGCTATCCAATAAATAAGGAATGGATTCTTCCTAATATTTTTTATCTGACAGGATCAACCAGGCTTCGCTAAAAAGCTTCGCCCCGGCAGGCAAGATGAACTGGATTTTTTTCACGGTTTCACCTGGAAACCGGGAATCTAAAATTTCCATATAATCCCGCAAATCTTGCTTGCACTGAGAAATGTGAAGCATATTTCACCGGGGTCCGTATCGAATAATAGAATCCTTTCATCCTCTATTTTTACCATACTAGGCGGATCTGCGACCCGACAATTGCTCAACTTAGTACAAATAATCCCCATTCCTACCTTATATTTTTCCTATCTTCTCAACTTCTCAACTTCCTACCCTCTTACTTCCCCATTCCGAATTCCGCATTCCCACTTCCCCTTATCTTCGCCTTTGTTTCGGATCGAAGGCATCGCGCAGGGCGTCGCCGATTAAATTCCAGGCTAGCACAAACAATATGATACAAATACCGGGAATGGCGATGGCATGCCAATATTTGAGCGGATCATCGGGGGGGCCGACGATATAGTTGCGGGCTAAAGCCACCATTTGACCCCAATCGGCATATCCTTTGGGAGCCCCCAATCCGATAAAACTCATAAAGGCCGCCACGATAACCATGGAACCGATGTCCATGGAGGCCATGACCAGCACCGGATAGATGCCGTTTGGTAAAATGTGCTTTAGCATGATCTTGACATTGGACACGCCCATCACTTTGGCAGCCTGGACGTAATCGAGTTCCCGCAAGGTTAAAATGCCCGATCGCATGACACGCACATAATCGCGCCACTTGACCAGGGCCAGGGCAATCATGACTTTGTCGAGGCCGCGCCCGAAAGCGACAACAATGGCCATCGTCAATACCAGCAGGGGTATCGCAAAGATAATATCCACGATGCGCATGATGATCTCGTCGATAATGCCGCCGTAATACCCGGAAATAATACCCAGCGCGACCCCGATGACCGCGGCGATGCCGATAACGAAAATGCCTATTTTAAATGCCGTGCGGGTACCCCAGACGACCCCGTAAAAAATGTCGTACTGCCCGGACGTGGTGCCGAATATATGGGCTTTGCTGGGCGGCTTGGGCGTTTGGGAATATCCTTTGTGGGGCATCTGGTACGGATTGTGTTGGTATTTGGGGGGCGCGATATACGGAGCGAAAACGGCGACGGCGGTAAAACAGAGCAAGAGTGAAAAACCAATGATGGCCGATGGATTCTTGAAAATTCGGCGCAGCGTGAATTTAAGTTCGCGCATGCGTGGATGGGGTTGGGTCATAGCAAAATACTTGTGGTGTTGGTTTATCTTGTCATTTCTGAGTTACGGACACCTGAAACCGGGGAAAAATTGAAGATTGAAGATTGAAAATTGTATATTTGTGGTATTCTGTCATTTTATTTTTGGATTTTCGAATACGGAAACAACAGGCGCTTCGGTTTCTCTGCCAATCCGTGATGTCACGCTCCAGACCCATTTTGATATTTCTATTTCAGCAATTGAAAAGTTTCTTAATATTCTATATTTAATCTTCAATCTTCAATCTTCAATCAGTTCAGCCTTATCCTCGGATCGATAAAGGCGTAAAGAATATCGAGGGCCAGATTGACGAGTACGTAAACCAGCCCGAAAAAGAGACAAATGCCCATTAGAACCGGAATATCCAACGAGATGGCGGCATTGGCCAGCCACCAGCCGATACCCTGGCGGTTGAAGATATATTCCACGGCGATACTGCCCTCCATGGAATAGGCCGCCAGCCAGCCGGCCACGGTAATCACGGGTATGAGCGCATTTTTGCGGGCGTGTTTGAAATAGATGTCTTTTAAGCGCGCACCCTTGGCCCGGGCAGTCATCACATAATCCTTGGAAATTTCTTCGATCATACTGGAACGCATCACCCTGAGCAAAATGGCGACAATGACGACGACTTGAGTGAAAACCGGCATGACCAGCCGTTTGAAGGCATCCCAGGCAATGTCGAAACGACCGTTCATTACGCCGTCCACCGTATACAAATAGGTGTAGCGCTTAAACTGATCCGGATTTTCATGAATCCACAGGTTGAACTGATCGTCAATATAGCCGGGTGGAAACAGATCCAGGTACCCGTAAAAAACCATTAAAATTATCAACGCAAAAAGAAATGTCGGCAAGGACCAGCCGATAATAGCGAAGATCCGGGTTAAATGGTCGACCCAGGTATCCCGGTAAATGCCGGAAATCGTGCCCAGCCAGATACCCAGCAAGATGATAATCGGTATGGTAAAAAGGTTGAGTTCCAGAGTGATGGGAAAATAGTACCAGAACGCTTCCCACACCGGCTTGGCTGCCACGACCGAATACCCCCAGTTCCCCGCAGAGACCTCTTTTACCCACCGGACGTATTGGACGTAGAAAGGGTCGTTTAAGCCAAGCTGTTCGACAATGAGGGGAAGATCTTTGACTTGCTGGGGCGATTTGACGTAGGCCATGGCACGTCGTTCGGGGCTGAAGGTCATGAGGATGCCGAAAATCAAGACCGATACCCCGAAAAGCACAAACGCCAGAAAGATGAATCTTCTGATAATGAAGGTTGTCAAAATCGCCTGCCAGCACTTTCGGAGCGGCCGACGCGGGCGGCCGCTCCATGATATCGATGTATATTACCCCAATTGAGTCAAACTCAATTGGGAAGGTATTTGGTATTAGGCCCTTATCGGGATTTATCTGACAACATGTAGTAAGAAAATGAAGGTTTCAGGTGTCAGTGTTCAGGTTTCAGGATTTAGCAACTCGCTTTCCTGACACCCGAAACCTGACACCTGAAACCCATGCTATTTAATTATTAGCACAATTGCTGCGCCAACCGGCGCCTCTTCTTAAAAGCATGGTCTTTGAAGAAGTTTAGTACCTATTTATTGAAATCACATCATATTTGAACATGATTTATGGCATAGCCAGATTGAATATTTACGCAATTCTATCGATTTAAATAGAAAAGACAGAGCGAAGCCTCCGGCTCGTAGGGGATTTAGCGCCTACGCCTCGGAGAGCGATACCACAAATGTTCAATCTTCAATATTCAATTCTCCGCCTCCGGCGGATCCGGGTTGGGTATCAGGTACTGGTATAGAGTAATTTATTTCAATTTTTATAATTCACTTGTTGAAGATATAAAAATTAGCATTCAATTCCGGGAAACACCAATACCGAATACCCAATACCCGCTAGCACCTAATTGAGTATCGCTCAGTCAGGGTGTTAGTTTTTAGACAGGCGTCCGAAGAATTCGATGGCGGGTGAAAACATGGGATTCATTACGTATCCCTTGACATAATCACGGTATACCCACAGCTCCAGCGGCTGAAACAGGGCGATGCCCAGGGCGTCTTCATACCAGATATTCTGAAGCTTTTCATAGGCGGCTGCGCGTTTGGCCGGTTCGACATTCTCGATTCCCGCTTTGAGAAGTTGGTCTACCTCAGGGTTCTGATATCCCATATATTTGCCGTATGTGCCGTTAGAGCTCATATACGGATACATGAAATTATGCGGGTCCGGATAGTCCGCACCCCAACCGATAATAAAGATCGGGATCTGGTATTGGCGGATGGCCGGCATATAATCCTTCCAATCCACATTGCGCACTTCAATTTGAAATTTGGGGTTTAACGATTCGATATTTTCCTTTAGCATAATAGCGGCGGCTTCCCGCTCCTCACGGCCGGTATTATGGGTAATAACCATCTTGAAGCCTTTTTGCCACACCTGGCCGTCCCATGCTTTTTTCAGATAGCTTTGCGCTTTTTTCAGATCGAACTCATACATGGGCACATCTTTTTTGTATTCCAGGCCCTTTACGAGAGGCGTCCCCGGTAAAGATCCAAGTCCGTTTAAAACTTCCTTGACGAAGGTGTCGCTGTCATAGGCATGCATAAACGCCTTGCGCACGTTGATGTCGGAGAAAAAATCGGGAGGAATGCCGTTGCCGTCCAACTTGCCGCTGCCGATGCTGGTATTGCCGGTGGGATCGATTTTCTGGCAGAATAGCGCGCCGGTGACGGCGAGTTGGGGAACCTTCTCAATCGCGATCCCTTTCATGGTTTCAATTTCGTGGATAAATGTTTTGCCCACATGGACCCGATCCGCGTCGCCGGCTTTTAGCATCAGCATTCGGGTGGCGTGTTCGGGGACGTACTTGACGATGCCTATTTTGATTTGGCCTTTGGATCCCCAATACCCATCAAAGCGCTCAAAAACTATTTGCTTTGAGGTTTCCCACAATTTTAGCTTATAGGGGCCGGTACCGTTGGCGATGGTGCGCAAGGGTTCTTTGCCTTCATCCGGTTTGTTGTATTTGGCGGCATTGGCGATGTTTCCATCCCAGCAACCGTTGGCCATGGCCCATTCCTTATCCAGGATGGCCGAAGCCGAATAAGATAAAATACCCAATAGCGGGGGATAGGGTTTCGGGAGATGAAGCACGACATTGTCGCCTTTAACCTCGACGGCCTTATCGATCTTTTCGAAAATACCGGGTATAAGGGCGCCGTCTTTGTGAGTATTACCTTCACCGGTTAACGCTTCCAGCAGCATCCACATGGGTCCGCCGGCCGGATCTAGGATCATGGCTCTTTTCAGGGAGTAGGCCACGTCTTGCGGAGTTAAATCGCCGCCTTCCTGGAATTTGACGCCTTTACGAATGTTGAACGTATAGGTCTTGCCATCCGCCGAGATGCCGCCGTTTTCCACAGTGGGCACCTTGGTGGCCAGGATTGGCGCATATTTTCCCGTATGCGGACCATCGAAAAAAACCAGGGTTTCGTAAACCGTCCAGATCTTGCCTGAGCCGGCCGTATCATAGCATTTGGCCGGATCGATGGTTTCCACCGACCCGATGTCGGCCAGAACGAACGTGTCCGGATTTTTTACCTCTGCATTCACGCTGATCACGCCAAGGATCAGCAGGAAGCAGCCAATCAGACAGGCAATTTTTTTCATCGTCGACCCCCTTTCTGAAAAATAGTGAAACGCATTTCAACCTTCTCGAAGACGTGTTCTCATTTCGGAAGGCCGCATAAATAAGACATCCTTAATTATTGACGCTGCAAAACCTTACAAAGGGCGATGTAGAAAGTCAAGACGGTTTTAAGGCGCCGCCCACAATCGCCACACCGGCTCCGGCGCCGATCCTTGTGGCGCCGGCAGCAAACATTGCAGCAGCAGTCTCAAAATCTTTAATCCCGCCACTGGCCTTTACTCCCATCCGAGGACCGACTGCTTTGCGCATCAGGATTACATCCTCTACGGTAGCCCCGCCCGTGGAGAAACCGGTACTGGTTTTAACAAAATCGGCCCCCGCATTTTGGGCAATTTCGCAGGCTTTAGTTTTTTCATTATTGGTCAACAGGCAGGTTTCGATAATCACTTTTAAGACAACCGGACTATTGGCTTCGCGTCGCACAGCCTGGATGTCTTGTTCTACCGCTTTAAGATCACCGGATTTCATTGCACCAATATTGAGTACCATATCCAGTTCTTGTGCACCATCTTCAACAGCCCGACGGGCTTCAAAAGCTTTGGCCGGAAAGCACATTGCACCCAACGGGAAGCCGATCACGGAGCATACCGCAATGTTTGTCCCTTTGAGCATTTCTGCCACATAGCCAACCCAGCCGGAATTGACACACGCGGCTTTAAATCCATGTAAAATAGCCTCCTCACACAGTTTGTCCAGGGCGGCACGATTTGCTTCCGGTTTAAGCAGTGTATGATCGATATATTGGGCCATTTCTGCGCCTGTCATTTTAGAAGCATTGTTGGGATCCATATCATTTCCTTATCAAATCCAAATTACAAGCACCGACAACACATATCTTCGGTTTTTCCATGAGTTACCCTCCTGAATGCTTGGCTTTGTTATTTTTAATTCCACCACTTCTGGCAAATTGCATGGGGGATGTCAAGGTAAAGAGTTAGGAGTGTATCCATAGTATATCAACAATTGTCGATGTGGCTATTGACATAAAGTTATTACTTTTCTATTACCCTGCGAATGGAATCTACATCTAAACCTAATTCGAGCAATATGCCAAGGAAATTTTTCACGTCATCGTCAACGGCAAATTGGTTATTCATGAAGCGACCCACTCAGGGGCACGGCCGGGGCGGATATTAAAGATAGACTGAGGTGAAAGGAGAAATAGATGACGAATAAACTGGATCTGCTGATAACAAACGGCCGCATACTGGATGGCACGGGTAAGCCGGGCTATGATGCCGACATCGGTATTGTCGACGGGGAAATCGCCGTCATGAACCGTGATCTCGGCAAAACTCATGCAGAGCGAATAATTGATGCCGGGGGTATGGTTGTTAGCCCGGGTTTTATTGATACCCACAGTCACGATGATGCCTACCTTTTGATCAATCCCCAATGCGAAGACAAGGTCAGGCAGGGAGTCACCACTGATGTCATCGGCAACTGCGGGTTTTCATTGGCGCCTTTGTCGGACGAGCACCGCGATGACTTGCGCAAAGCATCGGCAATTATGGGAGGGAGTCATCTTCCGGATAATTTTTGGAATCTATCATCCTTTGAAGAATTTCTCACGCAGCTGGACAACACCCGGCCGGGGATAAATGTGGTGCCACTGGTCGGCCATGGTACCGTTCGAATCGCCGTCCTCGGTTTTCAAAACCGGGCTCCTACGGAATCCGAATTGGATGAAATGAAGCGCTTGACGGCGGATGCCATGCAGGCGGGCGCCTTCGGCCTCTCCAGTGGTTTGATTTACGTACCGGCCAATTATGCCGACACTGAGGAAATCATTGAGCTGGCCAGAGTTGCCGGTCAATTTAAGGGAATTTATACCACGCACATGAGAAGTGAAGGTGACCGGGAAATGGAAGCGATCAAAGAAACTTTCAGGATCGCGTCCGAGGCCCGCATCGCCGCACATATATCCCACCACAAGATCGCCGGGCAGAACAATTGGGGCAAGAGCACAGACACACTAAAATTATTTGCCCAGGCGCGCGCCAACGGACTGCTTGTCACCTGCGATCAATATCCATACCAGGCCGGCAGCACAATCCTGGCAGCAGCCTTACCGCCCCACATTCAGGCTCAGGGACCCGACGTATTTGCAAAAAAATTAAGGGAACCCGAAGTTCGACGAGCGATCGTCGATGAAATTGAGAGCGGCAGCGATGCCCGATGGGAAAATCTTATCAAAGGCGCTGGTTTTGAAAATATCATCATCAGCGTCTCGCCGCACCACGAGGAATACATCGGCAAATCCATTGCCCAAATCGCAAAAATGGAGACCAAAAATCCCTACGATGTTTTCTTTGATCTGTTGATTGAAGAACAGATGGAAATCGCCATGGTTATTTTCATGATGGATGAGAAGGACATCATCAGAATCATGAAAGATCCCCTCACCATGATCGGTACGGACGGCGTTCCCGGCTTCGGCTCCAGCAAGGTTCATCCCCGGATGATTGGCACTTTTCCCAGAATCTTGGGCCGTTATGTAAGGCAGCAGGGAGTGATCAGCCTGGAGGAGGCGATTCGAAAGATGACATCTCTGCCGGCCCAGACATTTGGTCTTTACAAAAAAGGAATTTTACGGGAAAAACATGATGCCGATGTCGTTATTTTCGATCCGGAAACGGTAATCGACCATTCTACATTTGATGATCCGAAGCAGCCTCCCACGGGAATTCACTGGGTCATTGTGAACGGTGAACTCGCGGTGGAAAACGGCGAAGTGGTCGGGGCAACCTCGGGCCAGGTACTTCGCAGAGGATAGTTAATCACTGGGTTGAGCGGTTTGGGGCTACGCCCTTCGGGCTTCGACCCCACACGCAGGGTTCAACGTTCCGG
>CALZJV010000249.1 GCA_945787595.1 uncultured Desulfobacterales bacterium
CGCCCCAAAAAAAGAAGTAGCTGTATTTAAATTTGAGTTCGGGTAAATACTCGAAATTGGTGCCATAAATGCCGGCAATAAATGTGAGCGGGATAAATATGGCGGCAAAAATCGTCAATACCTTCATAATGTCGTTCATTCGATTGCTGATGACTGAATTGTACAAGTTCAATTGATCCGAAAGCATGTCCCGGTATGTATCGATGGCCTCCGCAGCCTGGGTAATCAGATCCTGCAAGTCTTTTAAAAAGGGAATTGTCTGGTCATTGATGAGTTCGGAATCCAATTTTGACAGCTGTATGATGGCTTCCCTGGCCGGTCTAACGGACTTTCTTATAAAATTCATTTCTCGTTTAAATGCATTAATCTTTTCCATCACCGCAGGCTCGGCTCTTTCCAGGACTTCTTCTTCCATGTCTTCAATTTGCTCGCCCAATCTTTCAACGATGAAAACATAATTTTCGACCACGCAATCCAGCAAAGCGTATGCCAGATAATCTATACCCGATGCCCGGATCCTTGCTTTTTGTTTTCTGATCCGATCCCGAACCGGTTCAAATACATCTCCCGGTTGCTCCTGAAAGGTCAGCAGAAATGTAGCGCCCAGCACCATACTTAATTGTTCGGAGATGATCATTTGTTTTTCTTTGTCGTAACGAAGCATTTTTACTACCAGGAAGAGACAATTATCAAATTCCTCAAGTTTGGGGCGCTGTCCGGTATTTAGAATATCTTCCATTAACAGCGGGTGCAGGTCGAACGTACTCCCAATATCTTTCATCAATGCAAGATCATGCAGCCCGTCTAGATTTATCCAGGTAACCGTGTTTGTGCGTTTGAATTCTGCTCCTGCGGCAATATCTTTTAACTCGTCTTCCTTTAATTGAGCCCCATCGTAATCGATGACACGAATCCGAATATTATCTACCTTTTTGTTTCCGACGAAAACCAAAGAACCCGGAGACAGACCCTTGGTCTCTTCGCGTTTCTTGAAAAATCTCGCCATGATGTTACCTCCTCTTTGACCTTTTATTGCTTTATCAGAATCGAAACGAAAGTCCGGCGGTCGTCGTGAAACTGTTGCGGCCGGTATCAACTGGGGGTCGGTTATTGTAAATCTCGAAAATAGCGAGTTTGAAATCCAGCCAGCCGATGATCGGCATCGACCAGTCGGCGGTAGTGCGGATCAGGTAGTTGTCCTTCCAGTCGGAGACTGCCGGCAGGTACTCGGCACTCCACCTGAACTTCGAACCATAGGGCAGGTCCGCCTCCAGGTCACCGCCGAAGAGAATCGTGAAATAGTCTTCGGTGTCACCGCCGAAGTAGCGCTGATAAACATAGCCCGGACCGGCGCGGCCTGCAATGGTTAGTTTTTCGCGTTTGACTAATCGGTAGCCGACTCCGACAACCGGATCGGTACGCAGGCTCAAGTTTTGGATTTGGTCGTACGCGGCGGAGACCTGTCCGAAGGCGAAGCTGCGGTCCGATAGGTCGCGGTCTAAGCGTGCACGTCCCAAGAGACGATTTTCACTGGCAACACGACTTTCACCGGACTCCTTGGACGTGCCGTAAAAATAGTAGACGCCAAAGAAAAAATCCATCGGCCTTTTCTTGCGCCGAAGTTCAAGGGCCGTTGAAAATGAAGTCGTGTCCGTGGTGGCATCGGTGAAAGCAAATGCCAGATCAAAGTTCGCGGTCCAGTAACGATAGCGGGCCCGCAACCACTCCAGCCTGGACTTTTCGTACTGATCAAGCGAGAGCGATCTATGGATCAGGCCGACAGTGATGCGAGTAGCCGCTGCGCGGCTCTCACCGACCATCAACTCCCCGTTCTCCAGACCCCAGATCCGGCCGATGGCCTCCTCGGCTTCCCCGTAGAGAACCAAAAACTCCTTGTCCGAGCGAATCATCTCGATATCGCTCCATTGGATCAGGATGGCCCCTTTGCCGTAAATCGTCTCAAACTCCACGCCTTCGGCAGTGACCCCCACCACCGAACCTTCCAAACCCTGATCCTTTGTGAAAACCTCGGCCGCCGTAGCTACTGTACCCAGCAAAACTGCCGCAGCCAAACAGATGGCCAGGCTTGTCCATCGCAACACATGCAGATTAAGGAACGTAAGAGACGTGACGAGATTCCTGGCAAACTGCGAAGCATTTTTTAGGGATGGGGAGTTGACTCCGGTATTTCCATTTGCTTCCACTGGCATAGTTGCCCGATGAGCTCTGCAATTAATCTGATTTCTGTTGAATGGCGTGTGTTCTTTATTGATGTCCTCTCCGAAGGTATATCTGATTTTGGCTATACCTGCAAGCGCCTCTCCACCAATGTGATACTTTTTCAGAGCTTGCTATGCCTACCTTGAATCCAAAAGCTAAAGCATGTATATATAAAATTCCAGAAAAGGCAATTATGATCAGGCCATTGATAATTTTACCAAAGCACTTGAAATTGATTCATTTAATGCTGACGTTTATTAATACCGGAGGGTTACCCGGTTCGACAAGGGCAATCTTCAACAGGCGCTGGCTGGGTTCGGAAAAGCGCTCAACCTCAAACCGTAAGATCAAAGAAATAGGAAGGCAGAAACTTTAAATGATGGAAACACCTTTTCCAAAATCAATAAGGAGGTGGCTGTGAAAATTATCATACCCTCCGCTGGCTCAGTGACTGATCAAAGGACGGCGGACTATGTCACCGATATCGCAAAAAGACTTAGCGCGCAGCTGTTTGTTTTGCGGATCCTCAGCGAGAAAGAAACAGAGGCCGAAGGAGAACAAAGCCTGCGCCTGTTTGTTGAAAATGGCAAAAGAGAGAAAGTGCCGCTAAATATAATTCTAAGGCGCGGGGATATTGCCTCTGTCATCATCGAGACTGCCCAAGAAAAGTCGGTGGATCTGATCATTCTGGGTGTCAGCCGCGGAGAGATCGTCGCTGAATGGCTGAACGCAAACGCGATGGAAAGAACGGATATTCCAGTTCTTTTAATTCCGAAATGGGTGCGAGGCGCGGGGGATCGTCGCCGAACGGCTGAGCGCGAGCCGGAGCTGAATTTGGAAAAGACTATAACCAACGATTGCAAGGATGATCTGTAAAGGGTTGATGACGATGAATAGAGCCAATAATTCCATAAGGCCCCCACGATCTGATGAAGACTTGGCCCGGATGGTTGTCAGCATAGCAAAGGCAACCCAAGTTGACGGAATCATTTGTATCACTGAGACCGGTTTGTTGGCTCAATATCTTTCTCGGCTGTCAGGCCGCTTCCGGGTCATTGCCACGACGACCAATAGCGAAACATACGATACCCTGACAAAGGCAGGCTTGGAAGTAATACGACTGCCGCTTCACACAGCTGACAAATACACTCAAATCCGCCATGCTATCTCTGTCGTGCTTCAGTCATCCAGCGTTTTGATTGGAGATCTCGTCGTCTGCGCCATCGGTCGTGATGTTTATCAGGAAGCGGGGGACCTTGTTGTCCTCACCGAAATGGAAGCGAGTATTGAAAAACTTGCCGTCTCCGATCTTCTCAAACTCACGAATGGTATTCAGCCCAAAGTACTGGAGGCTGCCGTCACGGTCGCGTGCAAGATCAGCCGTGCGGCGCGACGCGGAAATCGTGTTGGAGCCATCTTTATGCTTGGAGACTCGCTCAATGTCCTTGAGGGCAGCAAGCAACTTGTTCCTAATCCTTTTCAGGGCCACGACAAGGCCAACCGAATGCTGACAAACCCCGACATCCAAGATGCCTTAGTTGAACTGTCTAAACTCGACGGCGCCTTTGTTCTCCGTGGCGATGGCTTTATCCAGGCGGCGGGAGTTTTTTTGACTTCGCCTCCCGCTGAGACAGAACTTGTTTCCGGGCTCGGGACACGACACGCCGCTGCTGCCGCAGTCACGATGCGTACCGCTGCGACAGCGATCATTGTCTCAGCCACCGATGGTCAGGTACGAGCGTTTTCAGGCGGCAGGCTGGTCTTGCAAATCGATCCCGAGATTGCACATGGACACATCAGCATGAATATGTAGGCATATTCCACGACGCGGAAGGACACGAGGTGACGTGCTGCTACGTGGTGGAACCCAATGCCGGCGAAGACGATCGAGAAACAGCCCGCCAATGGATTCAAAAGACCATCCGTCTGACAAATATTGAAAGCAAGGTCGACATGCGTCTTCCTGAAGGCAAAAAAGTCAAGAATTTGCTTTTTCGTCCACAACTTCTTTCGATGCATAAGCTTTTACCGTTTTCATGGTCACCTCCTATGATACTTAATTTGCATAAAGAAAAATCATCGTCTATGGGCGTGCTTAATTAATCTACAGTAAGGCTTTTCCTCAAACTCCTTCCTTCTCGATCTCACCCCTCGCATAACGCTCCATGGGTGTTTCCAGGGCCCGCAAACCGCTCGACCGCATCTCGGAATGACCCTTTGCTCACCGGGATCAGCCACTTGATGAATATTCAAAGATCCGGTTATTTCACCTCGCTAAGATTGGTTTCGGCGATTTGATCATAATTGCCTCCGAAATTGTGGGTCGGGATAATGCCCGACGGCGGAGGCTTTCTAGACTTGACAAACAAGAGAAAGACGAATAACACCATGCACCTGCGGCGCCGCTTATGGACTTCCATAACGCTGCCGCAGCTGCATCACCCATCCATGTTCGGGCAGGCTTGCCTGAACGAAAGCATTTAAAAGAATTTTGGCTCGGGAGGATATTAGCGAATGATCGATTCGGAATGGACGCAACACGAGGCACAGAAATCTCTAAAACGCTTGCTGCCGCGTCTTCACGCTCAATTCAGAAGGGAAACAGACACAGGGTCAGACTGGGAAGTCTTCGAAGATCGGCTGCAGCGGCACTGGCAGCGGCTTTTCGGGCTGCTGTTGCAGCTTTACGGCAGTCATTACGATTTTTTCTACCATCTCGAACAAATTCTGAGCGCTGCGGCCGCCAGCTGGAACTACCGGCCCGAAGCACTTAAAAGCCTCGACCGCCAGCGCGAAATGCAGCCCGACTGGTTTCTGTCGGAGCAGATGGCCGGCGGTGTGCTCTACGTCGATCTGTTCAGCGACAACCTGGCCAAGCTCCACGAGCACATTCCGTATTTCAAAGAGCTCGGCCTGACCTACCTTCACCTCATGCCGCTATTTGCAGTGCCGCATGGAGACAATGACGGCGGTTATGCCGTCAGCAGCTATCGCGCGATCAACCCGGAACTGGGAACCATGCAGGAGTTGGCCGAGCTTTCCGCTATCCTGAGGCGGGAGGGTATCAGTCTGGTGCTGGATTTTGTCTTCAACCACACCTCGGACGAACACGAATGGGCCTTGCGGGCCCAGGCCGGCGATCCGGATTTCGAGGCTTTTTATTTCATTTTTCCGGACCGGGTCATGCCCGATCAGTATGAACGGACTTTGCGGGACATCTTTCCGACTGTGCGGCGCGGCAGCTTTACCTGGCACACAGGCATGAAAAAATGGGTCTGGACAACCTTTAACAGTTTTCAGTGGGATCTAAACTACGCAAACCCGACAGTTTTTCGCGCTATGGCCGAGGAAATGCTTTTTCTTGCCAACCAGGGCGTCGACGTGCTGCGACTGGATGCCGTAGCCTTCATCTGGAAGCGCCTGGGCACGGACTCCGAAAATCAGCCCGAGGCGCATATGATCATCCAGGCCTTCAACTGCCTGGCGCGCATAGCCGCCCCTGCGCTGCTCTTTAAATCCGAGGCCATCGTTCACCCGGACGAAGTGATCCGGTATGTCAGTCCGCAGGAATGTCAGCTCTCCTACAACCCGCTGCTGATGGCACTCTTGTGGGAGGCGCTGGCCACGCGCGAAGTAAGGCTGCTACAATACGCCATGCTCAACCGCAGCCGGTTGCCGCAGGGCTGCTCTTGGGTCAACTACCTGCGCTGTCATGACGACATCGGCTGGACCTTCGACGATGCCGACGCTGCCCGGGTGGGCATCAACGGCCGGGACCACCGCAGATTCCTGAATGATTTCTACACCGGCCGGTTTCACGGATCTTTCGCGCGCGGCGTGCCTTTCCAGTTCAATCCTGAAAACGGCGACCAGCGAATTTCAGGAACCCTGGCCTCGCTGGCAGGTCTTGAGCAGGCTATCGAAAAGAATGATCCCCTTCTGATCAACATGGCCGTGAGGCGCGTAAATCTGCTTCGCAGCATCATTCTAAGCATTGGCGGCATCCCCTTGATCTATCTGGGCGAGGAATGGGGTATGCTAAATGATTACACCTACGTCTCCGATCCGGTCAAGGCCTTGGACAGCCGCTGGATTCACCGTTCCCGAAAAAAATGGGAAACCCGCAATTCCCCTTCTGATCCGTCGGTCTTGGAATGGGTGTTTTTCAACGAACTGGTCCGTTTGATAAATCTGCGCAAAAAACTGCCGGCCTTGTGGAACGGCGCCATGGAGATCATCGACATGGATAACCCGCATGTGTTCGGTTATGTCAGGCAGCATGCCGGCCAGCGCCTGCTTGTCCTGAACAACATTTCGGAACACCCTCAGCGCATGGTCGAAAATGTCCTGTGGCTCAGTGGCAAGGGTTACCGATTCAGGGATCACGTCTCCGGGGCCGCCTTTTCGGCCCATACTACAATATCGCTCGCGCCTTACCAGTTCGTCTGGCTGGAAGCCGATCAACAGGGATGAGCCTTCGCTTCATTATCAGGGTTTTTCCTCCGGATGAACGCTAATGACGGGCACCGGACAGCGGCGCAGCACTTCGGACAGATAATTCCATGGGGCCATCAAAGTTGGAATAATTCAAGGCGGCATCTATTCTTAATCCGCGAAAACAAGATAGGCGACGTAAACCCCATAACATGCGAGGAATATTAAACCTTCCCATCTGTCTAATGAACGCTTTTTCCCCGTGAACATAAACAAAAACAGCAGTAGACTCGAAAAAATTACCACCCCGATGTCGCGGTTGTTTTTCATCTGAAACGGCAGAGGCTTTATGATAGCACTGATGCCTAAAACAAAAAAAATATTGAAAATATTGGAACCCACCACATTGCCGACCGCTATCTCCACATTGCGTTTGTAGGCCGCTACCACAGAAGTCGCCAACTCCGGAAGAGAGGTGCCCACGGCGACAATGGTCAAGCCGACCAGGGACTCACTCATGCCGAATGTGGTGGCAAGCGCTATCGCCCCGTCTACAATCCATTTTCCACCGAGCGTAAGTCCTGCCAAACCCAAGATTATATAGAGAGAAGATCTAAGCCATCCATACTGTTTAGCGGGTACGTGCTCTTCCATGCCCTCGATGCGTGCGGCAATGGAGGTGGTGTAGTAAATAAAGATAATAAAAAATGAGAAAAAAACCAGCCCATCGATCCGGGTTAAATCCGACACCTGGGAGCCATCCAGCAACTGATCGTTAGCAACCACAAACAGAACGATCGCCGCCAGCAGACTTAAGGGAATTTCCTTCCACACCGTACCTTTTGTAACCGCCAATGGATAAACTATGGATGACACACCCAGAATAAGAAAAACGTTTGCGATGTTGCTGCCGACCACGTTTCCAATCGCTATATCGCTGTTGCCTTGGATGCTGGCCATGACGTTGACAAACAGCTCAGGCGTAGAGGTACCGAATGCCACCACCGTTAGCCCGATGACAAGATCGGAGACGTTAAACCCTCTGGCGATGGCCGATGCGCCGTCCACCAGAAGGTCAGCGCCCTTGATCAAAATGACAAACCCGACGATGAAAAGGGCATAGGTTAACACTTAAAAATTCTCCTATAATGACCGGGGGACCTATCCATATTGGCAAATTAAGCGATTTGGTGACTGCTCCGGGAAGAGTTAAATCCCTTTTATCCTGTTAGGCAGGATCCATAGCACTTACATCTCACAAGGGCAGTCCATTTCAGGATACTGTACTGAATGTAACGGGTCAAGCCCAATACGACTATTTAACATATTCAAAAATCTCGTGTATCTTGTTAATAGTAAATTTGCATGATAAACAATTATTCTACAAGGAATTTTCTGTGATAGGAAAGTTATTTACAAAAGCATCTGTTAATGATTTTGGATCATTTTGATTTGGTGGTTACTCTGATAATTCTGTTGACGGCATGTGTGGGTAAAATTTGTGGGGCCGGTCTTGGCGCCTTGTTGGGAGGAATGAAAATTAAAGAGGCCTTGGTGGTGGGATTTGGAATGAATGCACGTGGGGCCATGGAAATAATCTTGGCTTCCGTGGCCCTTAAGCACAACTTGATCGATCAACGGATCTTTGTTGCACTCATTATCATGGCTCTAATAACATCCTTACTCAGTGCCCCGGTTATGCAGCGATTAATGAATGGTAAGGTTGACGGCTAATCCCTGGCCTGCTTCCGTGACAATCTGCTTATACCCTCCCTCCACATCTCCGGCTGAGTAAAGATCCGGGTCCAGAGGGCCCGGCTTTGGTCCACCCCTGAGGGGTGATATGGGTGATTACATTTGCCAGCAGTGTTCAGGTGTCGGGTGTCGGGTGTCAGCAACCGAAGTCGACCCGCTGTGTCGGTGTCGCTCATTAAATGGGCTTTCTTTCACCGGTGTCGATCTTCAGTTGCAACCAAATCAGTTTTC
>CALZJV010000250.1 GCA_945787595.1 uncultured Desulfobacterales bacterium
CAGGTGGAATCGGGCAAATGGCTGGGAAAGGTATACGCACCGGTCAATGGCGAACTGATTGAGGGAAATGAAGCGCTCGAGACTGAGCCGACACTCATTAACCAGGATTGCTACGATGCAGGGTGGATGTATAAAATCAAACCGGCCGACATGGACGAACTGAACAACCTGATCCATGACCCTGCGGACATTGAAAAATGGCTTCTGGAAGATATCGAGAAATACAAGCAGGATTAACATGTCGAATAGGCACTATAGCATCAGACAGCTTTTACAGATGAAGGCCTGCACGAACTGTCAGGCTTGCGCTGACGTATGCCCGGCGGTTGCCGGCAGCCTTGACGGAAAGCTTTCGGCGGTTTACCGCCTCACGGCACTTGGCCGGATACTGAAGACGCGAACGGAGTTTTGGCGAAAACTTTGCCGCATCAAAGAACCGACAAGAGAAGAACTGCGCGCTTTCAGCGATACGGTTTTCCGCTGCACCTTATGTGGGAACTGCCGCCAGATTTGCCCGGTGGGGATAGACCTGACGCAGCTCTGGCATTCTGTTCGCCGGGATCTTGTGGATTCTGATGCTTATCCCGGAAAAATTGATATGATCCGGGAAAATTTGGATGAAAGTCACAACGTATTTGGAGAGGACAACGAAGAACGGGCCGAATGGGTGGAAGATATGCCCGATGCCCCGGATCACTGCCATATCAGGGACCGGGCCGAGCTGGTCTATTTTACCGGCTGCGTATCATCTTTTTTCCCACTGGCCCAGCAAATTCCCATAGCTCTGGTAAAAATCCTCGATGCGGCCCGGATCGATTTTACCCTCCTGGGTAAAGATGAGTGGTGCTGCGGGTTTCCCCTGCTCGGCGCCGGGCTCGGTGACCAGCTCGATGGTTTGATTGCAAACAATGTCGATGCCGTAAAGGCCAAGGGAGCGAAGCAGGTGGTCTTTGCCTGCCCTTCCTGTTACCGGATGTGGCAGGAGTACTACCCGCGTGAATTTGAGATCACCCATGTCACCGAGTTTTTAAGGGGGCTGATCAAATCAGATCGCCTTGTGCTTCAAGGGCTGGATTTAACGGTAACTTACCATGATCCCTGCGATCTTGGGAGGGGATCGGGAGAGTATGACGCCCCGCGGGATATCATTCGATCCATCCCCGGGATACGATTCGTCGAACTGACCAACAGTCGTGAGAACTGTAAATGTTGCGGCGGTGGCGGCAATCTGGAGATGATCGATTCCGGTCTTACTGCAGATATTGCCAAAGCCAAAATTGATGAAGTACTGCATACCGGAGCAGAGGCCGTGGTGACCGCCTGCCAGCAGTGCGTGCGCACCATGGCCACATATACCAGAAGAAATAAAATACCTTTAGAGGTCATGGATATTGTGCAGCTTATTCAAAAAGCTTTAAAATAGCAATTTGTCAGCTTAAAAGTATAAACTCAACTTCGGTCTGCAATTAAGATATTTTAGGCCCTAACAAAGCTATCTTTTTACCCTGCAGTTTGAATTTATGGGACCCATATTAGGGGAGCATACTCGAAGTGCAACTTTATAATTTAGGCAAAGTTCCCTGGCAGGAATCCCAGCTAAAGCTTTCACCCTGATGATTCCTGAGATAGCCAGTCAAATGGTGAAAATATCATCCACCTCAAACACCTGTGATAAGTCTGACGGTCCGCCATTGCCCTTGGTTGCTGGTATCTATGAAGAACAGGGAAACCTATCTTTGCTGCATCATTAGAGTATCCCAGGATAGATTCGAAGATTCTATTCAGATTACTAAAAAAGTCGCACAGCATATCTTGTGTGCGGCTTTTTGTTTGATTGGCTGAACCAATATGTTATGAAACTATATTGTTGTAAGGATTTGACTATGCACGTAACTGAAAATCTGACGGATTGCATAATGTTCCTGACTTGCAGATGTATGATGTAAATTGAAAGGCCTGTCCATCAATATTTTTTTTGAATTAGTGTTTATTAAAGAGGAAAAAGTACAATGAAGGTTGTTTTTCATGAAGATTTCAACCAAGTCTATACCAGTGATCCGGCAGCGGCTTCCGGACGTATGGAGTCAATCGTCGAAACCATCGAACCATACGTGGAGTTTGTTCTAGCAGAGCCAGCTCTTCGAGAGCACATCGTTGCAGTCCACACCGACATGCAAATACAGGATGTTGAAAACCAGGGATTGTATGAAATCGCAAGCTTGGCAGCAGGAGGTGCCATTCAGACCGCTCAAATCGGCCTGTCCGAACCCTGCTTCGGACTGATCCGTCCTCCGGGTCATCACGCCTCTGCAGCCTCATCCTGGGGCTTTTGCTATTTCAACAACATGGCCGCGGCCTTAGTGGCGCTGCATCGGCAGAAAAAAATTGAAAGTGCCTGTGTATTGGATATTGATCTTCATTTCGGAGACGGCACGGTAAATATTTTAGGACAGCGAAACTGGGCGACTGTTGTCAATGTCGAAGGTCATAGCCGAAGTCGCTATCTGCAGGCGGTGAAAGAGGCCATGAAAAACTGCCGGGCAGATTTGATCGGTATTTCCGCGGGATTCGACTACCACGCCGCCGACTGGGGCGGTCTGCTCAACACCGAGGATTACGAAGAGATCGGCTACCGGGTCCGATCGGCTGCCGATCGTAATGAGGGGGGTTGTTTTGGTATTCTGGAAGGGGGATATAATCACGAAGTGCTCGGTGAGAATGTGTTGGCTTTGATTCAGGGTATGGCTAGGGGATGAGACTGTGGTATTCTGTTTCTTGATTTCCTGCTCGTCCGGGTTCAGTTTAGCAGGTTTGAGCAAAATCCGGTCCATAATGATGAGATACAAATCGCTTTTATGCTGTCTAGCCGGTTATCTCCTATTTTCTGCCATAGGGGCACAGACATCTGGTCAAGAAGCGACAAAAAGTGTGCACGGAGTCCCTAAAGTGGTCAATACCGAAAAAAGATCTGTAGAGGCATCAGATAGGATTAATCCCAGAAGCTACTAATTTAATTGTGCAGACGGAACGCTGCATCTTTTTATCCCAGGGCTTGCCAAAAGGGTTTCCCAGTGGAAAGTCCGTAAAAAGGAAACGAGCCACTCCGCACTCCTCAACGATATCCCGAGCTTTCGCAACGCAGCTAGGCGGGATGCATCGGCGTATAAAATGTGAAATTATTTTTGAGTGAGCCCTTAAGTAAAATAAGTTTGGAGCGTCGCTCCTCGGCATGTGCTTGCTGACATCGAAAGCAAGATTTTGCAGTCTCAATAACAATATGGATCAAAATTGACGATTTGAATTTTTGACTGCCAACAGAAGTGGAAAACAGTCTGTCAGTAGTAAGGTTTTCACATTTTGCGGGTTTCTTCCATGGCAGGACTTCTAAACTATAAGAAAGGCACTGATAAAGTGCTAATTGAATTTCGTTGGACTATAATGAAACAAGACTGGTAGGTCGATGAAAATTTATGGAACCCCTGCATAATTCCAAAACTATTGATTATAAATAATCGATTTGATAGAAAACATCGAAGGCCAGAGTCTCGTTCTATTTTCTCCTAAATTGGAAATACCCAATATCATTCACATATGCTTTTAACAGTAGCGCTGAGATAAAAAATCGCTGCTGTGCTCAAGCGTTAGGGGGGCTATCGCATCAAGATCTTCCGTGCAAAACCGATACCGCCAACCTAACAGGGGCTTGCAGCCGCCGCGACCAAGGAATCCTGTGCTCAGCCCAATTCGCTCAACAGCGGCAAAACCACATTGAATATAGATTATGAATGAGGTTGACATCATGCATATCACGCTTTTAGATGGAGGTATGGGTCAGGAACTTCTGACTCGTTCATCGGTCATGCCGACCGGACTATGGTCCACCCAGATCTTAATGGATTCTCCCGAGTTGGTTCGAGCGGTGCATAGCGATTATTTTGCGGCTGGTGCGGATATTGCCACTACAAACAGCTATGCTATTCATCGTGATCGACTACGGCCTTTTGGGGCAGAGAATCGTTTCGATAATTTGCACCAACTGGCTTGCAAGATTGCGGTCTCAGCACGGGATAAACATGGATACGGCTTGGTGGCCGGTTCTATGGGACCAACAGGTTGGTCCTATCGTCCTGATCTTGCACCCCCTGCAGAGGAAGCCGCAGAGCTTTATGCTGAGATTGCAAAACTACACGAACCTTATGTAGACTTGATTCTATGTGAAACCATGTCATCGGTGGAGCAGGCGCGTGGGGCAATGATGGGTGCAAGGGTGGTGACAAAGCCGATTTGGCTATCAGTTACCGTGGATGACGAGGATGGCTCGAAGCTTCGTTCAGGGGAGTCAGTAACACAGATATTGCCGCTGATCGCAGAATTTAAGATAGAAGCACTGTTGGTCAATTGCTCGGTACCTGAGGCAGTGAATCAGGCGATACCATTGTTGGCAAATCAAGGCGTTTCCGTTGGCGGGTACGCCAACGGATTTGTGAAAATCGCGAAAGATTTTATGAAAAAGGGAGCTACAGTGGATATTTTGGAAAAACGCCCTAATCTGGGACCAGAGGTATATGCGGACTTTGTGGACGGCTGGATCAAACACGGTGCCGCCATTGTCGGCGGCTGTTGTGAGGTTGGTCCCGCTCATATCCAGGAGTTGGCAAGGCGCTTAAAGAGTGGATAGATTAGTGAACCTGATGCCTGATCATAGATAGTTTCCATCCACAAATGGTCTTTTTGCCCAATCTCGGCGTCAATCGGCGCGTTTGTTTGTGCGACGTAGCCAGCTACGTCTCCGCACAAACGCTTGATTTCCTTGACCTTGGAGTGCCCAAACTGATTTTAACCGATTTATGGATGGGCACTAGATAGTAAGGAGAAGTAAAATGAAACAACATCGAAATCTCGGCAGTAACGGTCCCCCCGTCGGCGCTGTCGGATACGGCGCCATGGGCCTCGAAGGGTATTATGGCCTTACTGATGAAGACAATGCGGTTGAAGTCATTCGGCATGCACTTGATGAAGGGTGCTCTTTTATTGATACCGCCGACGCCTATGGCAATGGACACAACGAACAGCTGGTCGGCCGTGCCGTGGCCAATCGGCGCAATGATGCCTTTATCGCAACGAAATTCGGAATCGTGTTCGATCCGAACGAAACCGGAACGGAGGTGCCGACAGGTTGGGGATTCTCGTTGAACATCAACGGAAAGCCGGAGTATGTGCAGCGGGCCCTTGAAAGCAGTTTAGACCGTCTGGGGATGTCGCATATTGATCTGTGGTACGCCCACTATCCCGATCCGGCAACGCCCATCGAGGAAACTGTGGAAACCATGTCCGAAGCCGTGCGCGAAGGGAAGGTGCGCTTCCTGGGGCTTAGCAACGTAACGGCCGAACAGGTTCGCCGCGCCAAAAAGGTCCATCCCATTGCCGCCGTCCAATATGAGTACTCGCTTTGGCGACGTGAGGTGGAAACAGAAATGCTGCCGACCCTTCACGAACTTGGCATCGCGCTGGTCACTTGGTCCCCGCTGGGCGGTGGATTTCTGACCGGCACGATTGACGTTCTTGAGGAGGATGATTTTCGCAACAACAATCCACGCTACCAGGGTGATAACTTGGCGGCCAACAAACAGCGATTTGAACCCCTGATGAGATTGGCTGAAGAACTGGACATCACGGCTGCCCAGCTTTCTCTAGCGTGGCTGCTTCATCAGGGCGAGGACATCATCCCGATTCCTGGCACACGCCAGGTGGAACGCGTAACGGAAAACGCCAAAGCAGCTGAGATTATTCTCAACCCTGAAACCCTTGAAAAAATATCCGAACTGGCCGCGCCGGGTTTGGCCCAGGGAATTTAAAACGGTACATCGGCAGCGAACCTTTTGCCGAATTTAACACATTTGGTTATGCCTTCATCGTCCGGATTCCACATCACCCTCAGGCCCTTGGTAAAAATAACTCAACTGTGCTGGCCATAATGTTTTATGAATAATATCAGTTAACCAATGAAGCACACGATAGATAGCATTTGTGTGTCTGATATCATGATATCTGAGGCAATTTTTGTTTGATGTCCTCTTCCAGAAATTTCTTGTCAACTTTGCCGGTCTTAGTCAGGGGCATGGTTTCCACGAACTCAATCCGTTCGGGAAGATGAAGCACAGAAGCGCCCCTGTCCTTCAAAAAGGCAATGATTTTTTCGAAAGTCAGATCAGATCGGGGCGCAGGCTGGATGTAGGCACAGGCCCTTTCCCCCATCTGCGGGTCGGGCATGGCCACAACGGCGACGATGATGACTTCAGGGTGTTCGCTGATCAGTTTTTCGATTTCCGTGGAGCTGATGCTTTCTCCCCCCCGGTTGATCATCTCTTTTAACCGGCCGCACAGGGTAATGTATCCCTTTTCGTCGATCATCGCCAGGTCTCCGGTACGGAAGAAGCCGTCCGGCAGGAACACCTTTTCATTCTCCGCGGGATTTTTGTAGTAGCCCGTGAACACCCCGGGCCCCTTGATGACCAGCTCGCCGCAGGTATCGGGCAACAGCTCCATTCCACTCCGGTCGATCACCTTGTAGCTGTCGTACGGGCAAGTGGGCCGGCCGACGGTCTTTTTCACAATTTCAGAATCATCGTCGGATCGCGTGAGGGCGGTCTGACCCTCGGTAGCACCGTACCCGTTAAAAAAGCGGCAGTCGAGTTTGTCCCTGACGTCCTGGATCAGGTCGGCAAGGCTGGCACCCCCGCCGCAATGCATCTTCTTCAGCGAACTGAGGTCATAATCGTCCAGCCTTTCGAATTCGACCAGCCGCCTTGCCAGTGTGGGTACCCACACGATCGTACTGACCTTCTCCTGTTCGATGGTGCGGCAGATGTCGTCCGGGTCGGTGGAATCAAGGAACACACATCGACCGTAAGTCAACACGCTCCCCAGAAAACCCTTGGTAAAGGTGAGGTCGTGGCCGATGGGGCCGGCCAGGAGGCAAACATCCTGCATATCCATCCCCCAGGCCCGGGCGCAAAATTCTGAACCGCAGATCAGGTCATTATGGGTTCGAGGAACCAGCTTCGGCAGGCCGGTGGTGCCGCCGGTGGGCCCCATGTGGGCAACCTGCATGGGGTCCGGGCGCTTGGTCGACAGCTCTGCAAGTTTGGCCTCCGACAGATCAGCGCCTTGAATGAGCTTTTCCAGACTCAGATGTTCCCCATGCCCGCTGTCGCGCGATAGTATCACGTTTTTCAACCGGGGGCTGGCTTTCTGCACCTCGTCGATGATGGGCAGATAATTCGTCTTTTTGTATTTTTCGGGCAGGATCCAGGATGTGGCCCCGCTCAGACTGGCCAGGTGCTTAATCTCGTAAGGCCGGTATCGATCAATCAGCAGGGTGTCGATGGCTCCGATTTTTTGAAGGGCGAAAAACGCCACCGCAAACTCGTTCCAATTGGGCAGCTGAACCAGCACTCGGTCGGTGGGCAGGATACCCAGATCCAT
Organism: uncultured Desulfobacterales bacterium; assembly: GCA_945787595.1. The sequence goes on from CALZJV010000250.1 coordinate 7,486, forward strand.
AAGGCTTACCGCCAGCCGATTGACCCTTTCCCGGGCCTGGGAATAGGTCAGGCGGCTGTCCCCATCGCCAAAGGCCACTTTGTCCGGAAACTTATCGGCCGCCCGGTCGAGAACATCGCCGAAGGTAAGTCCCGGCCACCATCGCAGCCGACTGTATTTTTCAGCATCTTCTCTGGTATAGGGGGTGAATCCCTCAATCAGGTCTACCATTGTTTTCCATCCTCTCGTCGACCTGGTTTCGGGTCAGGTCCGAAGCCGGTTTTCCGAATCGGACACGTAACGCCGGCTTGCGATCCGGCCCCCGACACGCCCAGCGCTCTTTCTCCACCACATCCACGACAAGCATACTTTCAAAGCACTCTCTCACAGTCGCAGCACGCGCTTGACCAGAGTTTTCGCGATCTCGATCTTGTAAGCATTCCCGCTCATGGGCTTGGCATCCTTGACAGCAGCTTCCGCCGCCAGCTCGGCCTGGCGTTCGTCCAGCGGCCCGCCCCTGACGACATCCTCTGCTGCCACCGCCCGGTAGGGCACTGGGGCGACCGCGCCCAGGACGATGCGGGCATCCCGGCATACCCCTTGCGCCAAGTCGAGTACCGCGGCCACACTGACCACGGCAAAGTCGACGGACTCGCGCATCCTGAATTTCGAAAACCGCTGCACGCCATTCGCGACCGGTGCCGGAATGCGGATCTCAGTGACCAGCTCATCCGGTTCGAGGACCGGCCCCAATGTGTCGTAGAAGTCCGCCAGGGGAATCGTCCGTTCCCCGGCAGGTCGGACGGTTTTCACCTCCGCTTCCAGCGCCACCAGCGCGATAGCCGGATCCGACGGACAGACCGCGTAGCATTTCCTGCCCCCGAGCACGGCGTGATACCGGTTGTCCCCCCGAATGGCATGGCAGGGACCTTTGCCCTTGCGATAGCAGGGCACGCGCCCGCCCATCTTGTCAGGGTAACGGTAGTACCAGCAGCGCGTATCCTGGCACAGGTTGCCGCCGATGGTGCCCATGTTGCGAAGTTCCGGCGAACCGACGGACGCGATGGACAGGGCCAGCACCGGGCAGTTTTTTTTGATGACCGGCGAATCGGCAATGTCGGCCAGCCTGGATAGGGCGCCGATGCGCATCCCCCCGGCATCCGCCTCAATGCCGTCCAAACCGCAAATGGTTTTCAGATTGATCACCGCCTCCGGGTAATCGGCAAGGATTTCGGATTTGAGAACGCCGAGAAGGTCGGTTCCCCCGGCGGTCACGCGGGCCTTGCCACCGTATTCGGTCAGCAGCGCCAGGGCCTCGTCCACGGAATGGGCGTTAACGTGTCTGAACGGTTTCATTGACACCTACCTTTCTACCCGGCCCAGGACCTCCAGGATCCGATCGGGCGTCAGGGGATAATGATGGAGGTGTTTGCCCACAGCATTGGACACCGCCATAAGCACCGCACCGGGGCCCGGTGACGTGGCCACTTCACCCACACCGATGGCTTTGAACCGATGGGTGGGAAAGGGGGTTTCGAGGATCACGTTTTCAAATTCGGGGAGATCGGCAAAGGTTCGCCATTTGTAGTCGGTCATATTCATATTGAGCATGTGGCCGCTGTTTCGGTCGATGACCGTTTCCTCGAAAACGGCCGTATCCAGCCCGGCCGACCCCAGTGCGCCGTAAAGCTGCCCTTCGAGGCTGGGCGGATCGATGATCTGCCCCACGTCGGTGGCGGTGATCACTTTCCGGACCTTCACCGCGCCGGTCCCCGTGTCCACTTCGACCTCCACAAACAGGATGATAAAATTGGGTACGGAGTAGTCCGCCTCGTAGGTTCCGAAACCCGTGACCGAGTGCATGATGCCGATCGCTTTGCTCCAGCTGATAGTCCGGTCCGGATTCTCCCTGACGAATATCCTGGCGTCGACGGTTTCCAGTTCTTCCGGTGCCGCACCGAGTTTGGGAGCCGCTAGTTCATAAAGCTTCTGCAAAGCATCTTCCGCAGCGCCGATGACCGCCGAGCCCACGGCATAGGTTCCCCTGGAACCAACAAGACCGAAGTCGAAAGGGTTCACCATGGTGTCGGGCGGCGTCATATGGACACGCTCGAGCGGAAGCTGGAGCACTTCGGCAGCCATCTTGCAGAGGTTGCTGCGCTGCCCCATTCCGGACTCGGACACGGATGCGTGGATGGTGGCGGTGCCGTCCGCGCTCAGCCGGATATAGGCCTCCGAATCATCTTCGCCGACGTCGGCATTGCCGTGAACGCCGACGCCGACGCCGATCCTTTTCGGCCCATCAACGGCTGTCGGCTTGAGCCATCCCTTCCACTTGTCTTTCCACCCGAAGACTTTGGCACCTTCTTCCATGGCCCTGGAATAGTCCTTACCCCGGCAGGTCCAGTGGTTGCCTTCGCGCCAAACGTACCCATCGCCGGGCTTGACGTAGTTTTTCTTAAAAAAGTGGACCGGGTCCAGGTCCGCCTTGGCCATCACATCGGCCAGAATCGGTGCCAGGGCCGACTCGAGCTCCTGTCCGCCGAAGCCACGAATCACCCCGGAGGCACACCGGTTGGTGCAGATCACCTTGGTCGCAAGGTCCCAGTTTTCGCACTTCAGAACGAGCTGGGCTTCACCGCAGCCGACGGCGATCTGGGACTGGGTCATGTCGCAAAAGGCGCCGGTGTCCACCATCCAGTCGCCCGCCACCGCCGTGACGGTCCCGTCCTTCTTGATACCGATCCTGCCGCGAAACCTGGACCCCAAGCGCAGGACAAAGGCACCGAAGTGCTCATCCTTGCTGTAGTACACCTTGACCGCCCTGCCGGTCGCTCTGGCCAAGGCGGCCGCATAGAAGAGGCACTGGGGCGCGTAGTTTTTGGATCCGAAACTCCCGCCGCATTGGGTGGTGATGGCGCGGATGTCCGGAAAGCCCATCTTGGACTGCATGATCCAACGGTGCCAGGACGCGCTCTGGGTTCCTGACCAGACGGTCAACCGCTGGTCGTCCTCCCATTGGGCGATCACGCCGGGCGGTTCGATCGGCAGCGGGTTGGCAATGTTCTCGTACCCGAATGTGCCCTCGCTGGTGAAATCGGCGTCTTCAAACCCCTTTTCGACGTCGCCCCTGACGACCTTTGACAAGGTCTTCGGTCCGAAAGCGGGAAACTGGCTGACGAGATTGTTGGGGAAAGCATCGTGCAAAAGGGGCGCTCCAGGTTCGAGGGCCGCCTCCATGTCGTAGACGGCGGGAATTTTTTCGTATTCCACTTCGATCAGATCCAACGCGGCAGTGGCGGCTTTGCGGGTTTCGGCCGCCACCAGCGCCACCGCGTCTCCGACAAACCGCACCTTGCGATCCAGTACCGGCAGATGCTTGGGCATCCCGGTTCGCCAGGGCGGCACGTTTTTATAAGTCAATACCGCTTTTACCCCAGGAGCCGCTTCGGCCTTGGTCGTGTCGATGTGCCGGATCTCGGCATGGGGGTACGGGCTTCTCAGCACCTTGCCGTGCAGCATGGCCGCAGGCCGGATATCGTCGATGTAATTCGCCTTTCCGGTGACAATATCCAGTGCGTCTTTTCGCGGTGTCGCCTTGCCCAGGAATCGGTAATCGTTCGGCATAAGCTTCACCTCTCTTTTTTGGCCGCCGCCGTCACGGCATCCACGACCTGGTAATGACTGATGCATCGGCAGTAGTGCCCGGAAAGGGCAGCCTTGACCGTGTTGCGGTCTGCCGAAGGGTTTCGATCGAGCAGCGATTTCGAGGCCAAGATTATCCCTGGCGTGCAAAATCCGCACTGGAAGGCGGTGTGGTCCACAAAGGCTTCCTGGATGGGATCGAGCTTCCCGGACTGTTTGTCGGCAAGGCCCTCGATGGTGGTGATCTCCCGGCCGTGGCACTCTACGGTCAAGGTCATGCACGACAATATCGCGGTGCCGTCCATGATGACCGTGCAGGAACCACAGGCGCCCTGGTCGCACCCAATCTTGGTCCCGGTCAGATTGAGGGTTTCTCTGAGGGTATGCGCCAGTGTATCCGAAGGGGCGACCTGGAAGGGACGGTCCCCCACCTCCAGCTGGTGGGAGGTCCCATTGACGGTCAGGGCGAGGGTTGTTCTCTCTTTGTCCATGGATTGGTTCATGACAGTCTCCTGTCTGTTTCAGGTAAATTCCTTCAAAATTTGATCTTAACTTATCGGGGCACTTTACTGTGTGTCAATAAAAATATGAGAGCTCCTGCGTGTCATGACCCGGTGCTGGAAGAAAGAACCGGGAGATACAACCCGACCACAAACTTGCTCGGATATCATGACGGGCAGGACAGGGGTTGGGATTGAATCGAGCTGACTGCGGAATGGTGGTTTGACCTTACCATCGTGCTGAAGGGCAGAGAGAAATCATCGTTCATGGATGTGGATCCCTTTCCTATTACCCATTGTCTTAGTAAACCCCCATCGTCGATAATTCAGCCATGAACTATATTGTGTTTAGCCTAACTGTCCGAGCCACATTCAGGGAGATTTCGATTATTAGCCTGCCGACCCAATGTCGCCAGTAATTTCTTCTGCATAAGTGCTGATGCGGCTGATAATATCTTGCACCTCCTGGTCATTGATCCCGTGACCTTGGAGAGTATCAATTAGGTGACCGACGTACAGAGCAAAATGATGTTTGGTAATGCCTCTTCCATGGTGGACATGGCTAAGAGGTCTGCCAGTATAGGTGATCGGGCCATCCAGTGCTGCACTAAAGAACTCGCGCTGCATTCGGCGGAGCTTGGCCATAGAGGTGTTTCGAAAAAACGGCTTTAGTTCTGGATCGGCAATGACGCGATCATAAAATTCGTGGATAAGTTCTCTGATAGTTTGTTCGCCACCGACTCGCCCAAATAATGTTTGCTGTTTATTATGCATTTTAAACCTCCGAGTTTCATTTGACCAATTGGCAAAACCGGAATTTCAAGGCTAGAAAATTGAATAGACACAGGAGGCATAAGATTGTTTTATCCGAAATTTCGCTACCAGTTTTAAATGTATTCAGCTTGTCTGTGAGTCGCCTTTTCAGCAATTGTTCCGGGTACCATTGGTGAATAAATGTGATATTCTGTTTTTTCTCCGGATAGGGTTTCAATTTTTCCTTCCATCATGGCTCTTTCTTGACTTTGGGCCCATTTATTCCAGTCTTCAACTGTTTCCCATCTGCTGATGACTAAGCATTCTCCGGGGTGTTCTATGTCGCATAAGGTTTCTCCTGAAATATAGCCTGGTTGATACATGGCAAGGGATCTCATTTGTAGAATAAGAGGGACCAACTCTTTTGCCTGACTTCCCTGTTTGACCTTTCTTTTGATAACAACTTGAATCGCCATATTTTCCTCCTTAACCCATTCCACTATTTTGCTGATATAAGTTTAAGAGTCGGTATATTGCCAGGTTGTTGCTTTGCCTATAAGATAGGTAGGGAAATGAGCTGTGTAAATACCAAAAGACTTACAGGTTTTTATCAGGTAAAAACTAATATTATGAAAGGGCTAAAAGATGGGATCTCAGATTGATTTTCTTATTGATGAGGTCAAACTTTTTTCTGAGGTTATTACGATGAAAATCAATTACCCGGGTGGACGAATTCAATAAGTCTGCAATTTCCTTGGTCGTTTTGCCTTTTTTTATCAGATCTGCCACCTGGATCTCTTTTGGTGTTAAATTAAAATAGCTTGAGGACAATTTGTGGACAAAGGGCGAGATAATTTCATTCAGGTTGGATTCAATGACACTGATATAGCTGTTCTGCAGCGTACTTAACTTGCCCTTTTTCATTTTTTCCAGATAGGGCAAAACAAGCTCTTTCACGTTAAAGATCACCTTCTCTTCGATTTCTGCCTTATCTTCATCTCTTTGCTTTAGTAAAACCTTTAACGCTGCATTGACGTCCTCCAGATTCTTAGTTTTAAGTTCCAATTCTTTTTCTCGTCTTTTTAGCGTTTTTGTGGCCTGTTTCTTCTCCCTCAAAAGTTCTTCGAGCTCACTTGCATGTTGCTGAATTTGTTCGTAAAGGCTTGAGTTATATAAACAGATCGCAATCTGGCTGGCAATGGTCTCCAGAAAATAAGCTTGATGAGAAAATTGACGGTTTGTCAGTGAAGCTATCCCTAAAACCCCAAGAATATTCTTACCAATGAGCAGGGGCAACGCTGCAAACGATCGAATTCCTATATTTTTGCATTGATTCAATGTACAACATGGATCAGAATTAATATCAGTAGAATACACAGATTCTCCAGTTTCCGCAACTACCCCGCAAAGGCATTCGCCAACTTCCTTAACCTTTGGTCCATCGTGGGGAACGTTCAGGTCATCTTCTTCCATCTCTTGTAAAACCAGCTTATCTCCCCGTTTCAAGTAGATAACAGTCAAATCCGGTGATACCGTGGAATGGATCTGTCTATGAGTAGATGTGATCATCTGTTTCATGGATAGATTTGATGTTACCTCATGGGTTAAGGTGGTGATAGCGGCCAATTCATCAACTCGACGTTGGAGTGCATTCTTGTTTTTTTGTTTGATAATTTTATTATCAAATTCGTGAAGCCCATGTTCCAACTCAATATTAGCTGACTTAATTTTCACCTGATTAGTCCTCCATTCAGCATTGTATGTGTATGAGGTTTAAACCTATATTTAATATATAATCAGAAAGTTTAATTGCAAATGCCATCATTATCAGTGAAATTTCGATGTTTAGCTACAAATCACAAGTTCCTTCGATACGGGAGCTCGGCAGTCAGCTTGGTGTTAGTCATGTCTTGGATGGCGGGGGCTGAACGGTATGATAGAAATATAGGCGACATTTTTACTGTTCAGGATGAAATTACCGAAAGGATCGTTGAGGCCATGGACATCAAGCTTGTGACCGGGGAAATGGCACACACCATACGGAAAGTCCTTCGGAATCCGGATGCTCTTGAATATTACTATCGCGGTTGGGAGGCACTTTTTGGCTCGACAAAAGACGATATTAAGGAAGCCCAGCAAATGTTTGAAGAAACCATGCAGTTGGAACCTGAATCTTCGTTCGGATATGCGCTGGCGGCATGGGCCCATTGATGGTCTGTAGATCAAGGGCTAAACGAAGATACTGCACTTTCACTGGAAAGGGCTATCGAACTGGCCCGAAAGGCTGAAGAATTAGAGGATTTTACGGGATTGTCTCACCTGGTGATGGCGCAAGTTCACCTTTTTAATCGGGAACATGATAAGGGACTGGAAGCAGTCCAAAAAGCGGTTCTCGCTCGTCCGAGTTGTGATCTTTCCTATATAGCCAAGGCCAATATTCTTACCTATCTGGGTAGGCCAACAGAAGCGATCGATCTTGCCAAATTTGCAATTCGTCTTGCTACTGTCTACCCTCCTTTTTTTCAGAAAACCCTTGCCGCTGCTTTTTACGGCAGTGGCCGATATGAAAAAGCAATCGAGTCGGCCAAAGAAGTCCTTAAGAGCGATGAGGATAACCTGGATGCTTTTTTAATTCTCGCAGGCGCCAACGCTGCATTACATCAACAAGAGGAGGCCTCCAAAGCGGCCACGAAGATCAAAAGAATCAAGCCTGATTTTTCGCTTAAAAAATATGCAGAAACACAGCCATACAGAGATCCGAAAATACTGGAACAGGTAACGAGTATGCTTCAGAGGGTAGGATTGCATTAGAGAAATTGCAAAAAAAACATCTTATTTATTTTAGTGGTATTTTATAATCTGCGATTTTGATACGTCCTTTGCAACCAGGCACTACAAATTAGAAAAGGTGGACTTTTCTATGCAGTCAGAAAGTTATAATATTAAAGCCGATTCAAGCAGTCGGGGGACCGTGCCGACTGGAGGATAGCAGAGCCCCTGAATGCTTTGCAAATGAACCCAGGCGACTCGTGAAAATGCGGAATAGTAGATCAGACATCATGTCGTACAAAATTCATTGGGCATTGGCAAATTAAAAAACTGGTCTTATTGTTTTGTCATATGGCCAGGGACAAGTTGCCTAAAACTGAGAACGGCAGACTTAAAACAACTATTACCATCTACGAATGATTGATGGATACTAACGGGGAGGTGAATCTCGTGACCTCAGAAAATAATCAAAAAGCGTTTGATGCCGACAAAGCCGAAGCATTTTCAGAAAAGCTCTTAACGACACTCAATTATGGCTCATTATCGTTGATGATGTCTATCGGGCATCGCACGGGGATTTTTGATGCCATGAGAGCGTTGTCCCCCTCGACCTCGCAGGAGGTGGCTAAAGCGTCCGGCCTGAACGAACGCTACGTGCGCGAGTGGTTGGGAGCGATGGTCACTGCCGGGGTGATCGACGTCGACCCGACGAGCACAAGATATACGCTGCCGGCCGAACACGCCGCTTTTTTGACCCGTGCGGCGGGTGCAGAAAATTTCGCTGTTTTCACCCAGTACATCGGTCTGATGGGCACAGTGGAGGACAAGATCGTCGAGTGTTTCAAAAAAGGCGGTGGTGTGCCGTATGACGATTTTCTGAGATTCCATGCCATAATGGCAGAAGACAGCGGGCAGTCGGTTCTTTCATCGCTCGAGTCCCATGTGCTTCCGCTCGTGCCTGGCCTTGCTGACAGACTCGCTAAAGGCATCAGTGTTCTGGATATCGGTTGTGGTAGAGGGCGAATACTGAACCGGTTGGCCGAACTGTATTCGAATAGCCGGTTTACGGGGATGGACATTTCCGTGGAGGCGATCGGTACAGCGCGCGCCGATGCATCACAGAAACGCATGCAGAATGTTGAATTTGTCGTCCGTGACCTGAGCGATTTCAACGAAACGGCCGAACCTGAGACGTTTGATCTTATCACTACTTTTGACGCCATACATGATCAGATCAAACCGCTCAACGTTCTCAAAGGCATTCACCGTGCATTGAAATCCGACGGCGTTTACTTGATGCAGGACATTAGGGGATCAAGCCACGTCTATAAAAATGTTGACCACCCGATCGGAACATTCCTCTACACCATCTCGACCATGCACTGTATGACGGTTTCTCTATCGCAAGGTGGTGATGGATTGGGTGCCATGTGGGGTGAAGAAAAAACGCGGGAATACCTCGAGAAGGCCGCTTTTAAATCGATCGAGACAAACCAACTGGCGCACGACATTCAGAACAACTGGTATGTGATCAGAAAATAAGTCGATGACCAATTATTAGTATTAATCAATCAGGAGGGAGAGTGATCATGAAAACGAAAAATATACTTCTCGGGCTGTATATCGTCTCACTATGAGCAACATTCTCAGGAACTGACCCCACGGAGATTGCAGTGCGGATCAAGACTAAAGACGCCAAATTCTTGGGCACCCTCACGGGAGGCGCCTAAATGAGCATCAAAGAAGCGCAGACCGGCGAACTCCTGGCCAAGAGACTGACCACCGGGGGCACTGGCAACACCATGCGCATCACGAAGACCCCAATCGCTCGTGACGGGCCCATCTCGGATGAAAGTATGGCGAAATTCACGGCCACCATCGATATCAACGAGTCCCAGCTCATCGAAGTGACGGCCTATGGACCGATGGCCAATCTACAAGCTACCAGTAAGGTGTCGGCCACTCAATGGGTCGTCCCCGGCAACCCCCAATCACAGTCATATCGCAGAGGCTATCCAGCGACATCGAAGGAGGCGTCTCGATTCGGCCTTGTGGTGTGTCAACCTTTATTTTCTGGGAAGCACTGAGTCCAAGACTCTTGGTAGCAGCCGTTGGTAGCTTCCTGGACTCGGATGCAGTATCTCTAGACACCTTCCTTGAAAGACAAATTCTCGTGATGGGAGATTTGGAAATGAACCCGGACAAACGGCAGGGAGGATCAAAGATGGGTCCTAACATATCCCAAAACGTACGGATTACCGGTAAGGCTGAGCCGCTGGGAGCACTAGAGATAGCTGGCAAACCGGTTGAGATCTTGGCGGACGGAGGCTTTAGCCACGATATGACGCTACCCATCGGCAAAAACCGGATTGTGATCGCTGTAAAGGATAGCGCCGGGAACCTGACGCGTCGATCGCGTTCGGTTATCTGCATGCCGGACGAACGCGCACCGGATCGTTACGATGACCATTTGACTTCCACTGGACCGAAAAAATTTGTAACGCGCAGTAATGCTTTTGTTCTTTCCGGGTACACCGCACCCAATGCACGGATTGATGTGATCCGGGAAGGGGAATCGCTTACCGCCGGAGCCCATACGGATGCTTCCGGCCGGTTTCGTTTAAAACTGCCGGTCACCCGGCATCAGCAGGTGCTGCAGCTTCGCATTAAAGTGCCTTCCGGCTTTGTTACCCAAGATGAGTTTGTGCTGATGAGTGATACCCAGCCCCCGGATCTAACCCTTGCCTTGACAAGGCCCCCCCTTCGAATACCGCCGATTCAACGCTGCGTTTGGTGGGGACACTAAACAGCGGTAAAAGTCTGTTTTTCAACGACACACCGGTTGAGATCGAACACGACCGGTTTCGGATCGACACCAAACTTGCGGAAGGGCCGAACCGCCTGGTTTTGATTGCCAGAGACGTCGTTGGCAACGAACGGCGGTGGGAGAAAACCATCTGGCTGGACCGTGAACCGCCACGCTTGATTGATGCAAAAATTGTCACCCCCCGTCCCCAAATCCCGGGGGAGATAGAGGTGATTGTGCGTGCCAAAGATGCCACGGGAATGAAGCGCTATGCCTGGGTAACCCTAAAAGGTGGAAATATGAACAAAACAGTTCGTTTGTTACTCATTGACAAAAGTTCAGGGATCTACCACAAAGCAATGACGATCTCCGGCTTATCGACGGGACAAATCGCACTGATCAATGTCCGTTTGGAGGACTATTTGGGCAATCAGCAGGTATACGGTCTGGATTAGTGAACGCTCCTCCCGCAGAGCGGGAGGCCTCAGGAAGCCCCCTGGAAGGGGGTGAGGACAATTACTTTGATTATTTAAATCCGAAATCCCTGGCCCAGAACTGGACTCATCAATATTTAATTCTTTGGTTCTTATTCAGTCAGTTTCACCGTTACAACTTTTTTGTACATCGGCATTCGCGCTCTCCGAGGCGTGGGCTACGAGCCGGAGGCCAGGGCGGGCCGAAACACGAAGCACGAAACAAATTCTAATGACAAAAATACCAATGACAAAAATCGCTATGCCACCCGCCGTTATGACATAGGATAATCCACTAGGGTATGCAGGCTTTATGCTTTTGCTTTCCCCGTTTTAGACATTTGAACATTAGAATTTCGGATTTGCCCATCGACTTCGCTCAGGGTGGTGAGCCGGTCGAACCATTTCGAATTTCGATATTCGTATTTCGTATTTTACAATATTTAGCTGTTTTCTCCCCGGGTCGGTAGAACCTTTTCGGGCCCACACTAGAAGTGGTGGTTTAATGGCGGAATTAAAGGGGCAGAGTTTTTACTTGGGATGTACGTTTATAACTTTTAGGAGGAAATAATGGGCAAGAGATTTAATGCATACGTTTTGGTCATTGTTTCATTGATGATATCTGTATCAATGATGTCATGCACGCCAACCAAAACAACCCGGATCGAATCGCCGGCGGCATCCGGAGCAACAGAGGAAGCGTCTGTTGAAAGTAAGATCCACCTGCCACTGTTCGATGCCGATTGCGGTGGGATACACGATTCGATTGATGGGACCCTGAATACCCAAACCCGGTTTTCCTTGCTTGGCGGAATCAATGTCTTTACAAGGGCAAACGTCAACAAGGTTCATCCGAGTGAAGAAGAGCTAATGGCCGGCAACCTCATCAAACGCATGACCTTCGGGCAGGATGCGGCGTTGGACAATGTTTGGTCTCTTTTTGCGACGGTCGTACCGAGCGATGGTGAAAAGGTCGGTGACATGTATATCTTCAAGCTGGTTGTTGAGGGATTGGCGGGGAACGACGGCAACGTTTATGATGTATCCATGAGCCTCGATGAAGCGCGTAATGTCCCTGTGCCGGGTCTGACGGCGATGATACCTGCGCCGACCATACGCCTGGCCGAGCCAAACGCCGCCGTGGAGATGCGTTTTTATATACCGCCTGGGAACAAGCAGATTACTGTTTACAATTTCGATGCGGCGCTGGCAAAGGTGACCCTGGAAACCGCATTTAGAACCATAACAATGGGCTCTTCGGGTCAAGGTGTGCTGAGCGAAACAACCAGCTTGCTGGATCCAATGGAAACGGATCGTTTGGGGGCCCTGGTATTTCACGGTGATGGAGAGGAATCTCCGAATGACGCCACGTTCTACGTTAAGGACCGTGCTGGCCGTCATTCCGCTATTGTTTGCCGGAAGAACCATGATTCGCATCACCAAGGACGAGTTGAAAAGTTAGGCCAACGATGTGATCAGTACCACCGTCGGCGGACAAACGCTGATTTCGCCCTCCACTTTGGCGGAGTGCGGCGATAACCTGCGAATCGATGATCAAATGAAGGTGATGCCCAAAGGTGTCAAACAGCCCATCACAATCTATGAAGTCGGCGGCATTGGTGGCCAATTCAACATCTATGAGAGGTTCCATAATAATTACTGCCAGTCCGTTTGATGCGGCGTAGCGAAGTCCTTTTATACCAGCCTGGAACTGCTCACACAAATAGTTCAGTTGTATCTGACAAAAGGTCCATTCATACGCATCCACAATTTCCTGAAATACTTCATAGCTATCAT
>CALZJV010000251.1 GCA_945787595.1 uncultured Desulfobacterales bacterium
GGCCATCGAGTTCCTGCTCGACAAGATGAAAGAAAACAAGACCAACGTCGAGTTCTTCGACCAGATGAAGCGCTGAGCCGGCATTGAAACGGAAGCAACCCCGGACAGCGAGCAGCTTGCCAGAGGAATCACAGCATTTGAAAAGGACGACCTTTTCTTTAGCGGCCTGAAAAATGCTCTGTAATTCTGCAAAGGAAAATTGTTCTTTTAAGCCTTTGAAATCCTGCATGGATTCATAGAGTGCGTGCATCTGCTCTACATCCGGTTCTTTCCATTCAGTAATCAACAAATTGTTTTTGTTGCCTCGATTAAGATTTTTTTTCCAACTTTTAGACAACCTCCCTCTGATCTGATCGAGATCATCGGCCAGCGGCAACCTCATGCTCAAGCCACTGCGGAGTCGATGTCCGGGCCTGTTCCAGCCAGCTGCAACAAGTGCATTTACTTTATCTTCATTGCATTCCGTGCAATTAAAAACCCGCAGATAAAGAAGTTTGCAGCCAGCATGTACCTTAATCGCCTCTGGTAGCCCTATCGACCAGTTTTCGACATAACCGACAGGACCGCCAGTAACCCAAGCCAAGAGAACGCCCAAAGGTTTTTTCTTCAGAAAAACCTGGGCCATTGAGACAATTTTCCCCGTAGCGTCTTTTGCTATGAAGCGGCACACATCCCAATTGAAATTCTTTCTATGCTCACCCCAGCCATGAAACTGTAAAAAATTATGTCCATCAAAATTCGACAACTCTGAATCCCAATCGGTCGAATCTTGACTGGCGTCAAACAATACCCAATTTAATGACATAGAATGAACCCTAGACTACTCTCTTTAGTCAATTATAGTTAGCTTATCAGGAAAGTCAGATAACACATCAACCAGATTTTTTTCGAAAAAATTGCATCAACGTATTTCTTCCGGAGCCAGGAAGCCTTAACAAATATTCTTCCTGAACTCTGGGAACGAGCAGTGTATTGGACTTACTCATATCTGTACCGAGTTTATTTATCGATCCGATATGCGCAGTCCTGTAATGGCATTCTTCCAGCGCAGAAACACTTATTTCAGAATAGCTAAACCAGGGAAAACAGAAATGATAAATTGTTTTTTTCAACTTATCTTCGATTATTTCTTTCGAAGTTTTCATTTCTAATACAATCTCTTTTTTGACATCGTCTTCAGTCTCGAATCGTCCGAGAGAGCAATCGTTCTTGGACTGGTCAACAATATTCAACAGTTCATCCCGCCAGTTGGATTTCTTGAAAAATTCTTCGCCGCCATTATCTTTCACAAAAGCTTCGCAACTTTGTCTGATTGGCAACGGGTCGAGATAACGCGGCAGCCCTAAGAGGCGTGGCCGACTCTTGTACACCGGATGACCGAGAACTTTCTTCCGCGTAAATTCACCTCGCTCATCCTGATAGACTGGAAGGTGAATATTTCCGTAGTGGTAAACATCAAAATCCGGATGAATAAAATCCACAATTTCATTCGAGACACTGATCAATGAGTGATACAGGCCGTGAGACTGGAAATCAACCAGTCCCGAAGCATGCATGGTTCTTACTTCCTGCCAGTTGCATAGTGGTTTGTCGCTGTAATCGCGATCTGCAACTTCAGGCCTTTCCGGTTCACTGTCGTCAAAAATAGTTGGGCCAACTTCTGTCGATTCTTCAATGAGCCCTGGCAGTATGAAACTAACGAGTTTAAACTCAAACTTTTCCAGTAGCGGGTAGGCTACGGACCAGACCGATGCCATCCCATCGTCAAACGTCAGAACGATCTCTTTCCCAGTATTGCGATAGTTCTTGTCCGACAGGCGTGCATAGAGTTCATCGGCAGTGAGCGTCAGGTAGCCATTACGTTTCAGGAAAACGAGCTGCCGTTCGAAATCCGGGTATTTTGCAGAATGGAAGCAAAAGACCGGGATGTCCTTGAACGATTTAACTCCATAGACAAACGACGGCATACGTCCCGTGACCAGTGCCCTGATCTCGGACTTGTTTTTCCGCACTGAAGATTTAATTCTCTCAAGCACCACAGCCTCGAATGGATCTACACAAATGAAATGCTCACTCAGTGCCTGTAACTATAAATAGCCGTTCTCTTCATACCAGCGGATCGTTCTTTGCACCCCGTCACGCAGCGTCACCTCAGACTTGAAGCCGAGCAGCTCCTTCGCCTTCGCCACCGAAAATGCCCGATTGTTCTGGAAAAAACTGACCCGGCGCCTGTGCAGCGGCGGCTCGATGCCAAAGGGCGCGCAGATCTTTTCGCAGAGGGTCGCGGCCAGCAGCAATGGTTTCAGGGGCATTTTTTTGGTCGGGTAAGGCACCTTCAATTCCTCGGCGATCAACTTAACCAGGTCCCGCAGATGCAGGTATTCCTCATTGCCGATAATGAAAGCTTCGCCGATCGCCTTCGGGTTGTCGAGGCAAAGCATGAAACCGTTGACGACATCATCGATGTAGGCGGGCTGAAAATAGGGGCTGCCGTCGCCAACCATGAAAAACTTTCCGGTCTTGATCATCTTGAAGAGCTTCAGCATCCTCAGGTCGCCCGGCCCGTAAAGGGAGATAGGGCGCACGACTGTCACCGGCAAGCCGGTTTGCTGATGAAATTCCCAGACCTTTTTTTCCGCGATCAGCTTGGTCTCCTGGTACAGGTCCATGGGATTAAAAGCGGTGTTCTCGGTGGCTGGCACCTCCAATACGCTGCCGTGCACGCCGATGGTGCTGCAGTGGACCAGCTGCTTCACGCCGGCCTCCTGGCAGGCATTGAGAACATTGGCCGTGCCATCGACATTGATCGCATGGGCCTCGTTCTTGTCCGAGCCGCCCTTGCGGAAATTGGAGACCAGGTGAAACACAAAATCGAGGCCGCTCACGGCAGTCTTGACCGCATCCGGGTCTCTGATGTCGCCCCAGACAATCTCTGCGTTACCGGCATTTGCCCCATTGTTCTTTCCCGGGCGCGCAAAAATTCTGACATCATGGCCATCACGCGTCAGCCTGTCGATCAGGTGTTGCCCGAGAAATCCCAACCCTCCAGTGACCAGTACTTTCGCCATCAATCGCTTCCTTTTTTCGTCGTCTCGGCCTGCGCGATCAGCATATAGCCGCTGGTAAAGAAGAGCAGCGTATCCAACCGCGAAACACACCAGACAACGGGATAGATTAGAGAATAGAGGAGAAAACTCTTCTGATGCTTGCCCATGTCTTCCCCGGTGACCAATACCCCCTTCGACGATTCGTGCCCCTTGCCTTTTAACAGACCGAAGCCGAAGGTGATCAGGGTATCGATACATTCCGAAAAGAACTTCGAATAGGTATGGGAATCAACCAGCCTGAATTCGTCACCGAGCAATCGCTGGAGATCTTCGCGCCGATATCCCGGCCGCAGATGACCATGTTTCTCGTCGGTCTGGCCGATGGCCAGGCGCAATTTGCGCAGCGGGCTGTTCTTGATGTGTGGCACATTGATGATCAATTGCCCGCCCGGCTTGATGACCCGGTGCAGCTCGACGATGAACTCGCGGTCGGTCTCGATATGTTCCAGAAAGTCGACGATCACCACCTGGTCGAACTCGTTGTCCTTAAAAGGGGTGCGTCCACCGTCAAGCTGCAGCACATTCTCCTTGACCAGCTCCCTGATGGAACGGACAGCCGTCTCGTCGAGATCGGCACTTTTCCACTGACCGCCCCGCGCGCGCAGGAAATAGCTGATGACCCCGTTATCCGAACCGATATCGAGGCAGGAAAGTCCGGTGGTGTCTGGCAGGTAGCCGCTGATTTCTTTAAGCTTTCTTTGCTTCAAGACAGATTTTCGAAACAGCCGAACCGGCCAGGGTTGAGACATGACTAGCACCCTTTAGTAAATACGTATGAATTTTTGACCGCGCTGATTTCCTGCTCAACGCGTTGCTGCGACCAAGTGAAATGCGCGCCCATGACAGCGGCACAATCTCGCAACAGCTCCTCGTCCGGCGCCCCGGCAGATCCGATTTCGGTCCGGCGAAAGAGCACATCACCCAAAGACTGAGCCATTTCCTGCTGGATGGCATGCAGAACTTCCGCACGAATAACCGGATCGAGATCTGCCGCCACCGGGTATTCCGCCCCCTCTTCTTCCAGGCAGCTCAGAACATCCGGGTAAGCCGAACCGTAGTTGTTGACCAGCCGGCGAACGGTTTCCACTCCATAGCGTGCGCCGTTTTCTGTCAGCGCCTGCCGCAGGTAGTCATCGTAGCGACCGATTTCCCCGCCGTGCACCGGCATAATGGTGGAAAGCGATGCCGGTGATCGTTGCTGGCGAAAATCGAACACCCGATCAAGTACCCTTTCAGCTTCCTGTCGCGCGGTGGTGTATTTAACGCTGAAGAGGGAAAACAACCCCTTCAGACCAGCCGATTCATGGTCAAGAACCTTTGAATGTTTGACCAGCTGGACATCCGCCCCAGGACGGTCTTTTGCAACGCTGGGAACCAGCCCCACATGCACAAAATCGACATCTTCCAATGTGAGATCTGCGGGGGGATACGAGCTGTTCACATCATCCAGGAAATTCTGCAGCTCCACTGCATCGACCGTCAATTGGTCAGGGTTGTCAGAAAAATGATGGTACTCGGTACCGATCAAAGCCCGGTTGCGCCAGGGCGCGATGAACAGGTAGCGCGCACCTTTGTTGATAACGGCATCAGCATCATGATAGGTCTTCGTGCCCCGCAGGCCCACGGCAAACCGCTCGAAGAGCGGGCGGGTGACGACGTTTATCGCTTTCGCGTAGCAAAAATTCTGACTGCCATGAGCATCACCCTGCGCAGGCTGGAGGAGATCGTTCAACCAGGCGCCTGCAGCGTTGACGACGGCCTTGGCGCGAATCGTAAACTGGTCACCCGTCAACCTGTCGCTAACAGTGGCCCCGGTGACCTGCCCCGCCTTCTGCAGCAGGCCAGTGACTTCCAGGTAGTTAGCGAGCTGGGCCCCCTTATCCGCAGCCGACCGGAGAAAAGCCAACACCAGCCGCTCCGAATTGTACACCTGCGCGTCGCTGAACTGCATCCCTCCAGTGACCCCATCCGCGACCAGCCCGGGTATGTTCTGCATCAGCTGTTGCTTGCTGAGAAGCTTGCCGCGCGGGATATGCTTTTCCGGATCATCGATACGGTTGCGGTCGAAACCGATCAGGTCATTGATCGCCAGAGCGGCGGTCAGTGCCAGCCTGTTTTGTGTCAGGCCGCCATAGGTCGGCATCACCACCTGCAGTGGATGCACCAGATGGGGAGCTATCCGCATCAAGGCGGTGCGCTCGCAGATCGACTCACGCATCCGCTTGAAATCACCATGCTGGATATAGCGCAGCCCGCCGTGGATAATCTTCAGACTGTTCGCGGAAGCTCCAGAGCTAAAATCGTTTTTTTCAACGAGAGCGACCGACAAGCCCCGCAGCACACCTTCCCAGGCGGTGCAGGCACCGTGGATTCCGCCGCCAATAACCAGCAGGTCGAATTCCTGGTCGGCCAGAGATTTAAGCTCCCTTTGCATTCCACTTCACCCTGGATGGTTTTCCGCAATGAGAATTCTGCGGTGATTTTCAGGCAGGTCCGTATTCACGGCTCAGCACATCGTACAGTCCGTTCAGCCTGGAGGCGAAACTCTGGTAACTGTAACGCTCTTCGGCAAGCTGCCGACCTGCAGTGCCAATTTCCCCCCTCAAGGTCTCATCCTCGATCAGTCGAAGCAGCTCGCGGGAAAAGTCTTCCGGGTCCGGAGCGGCCAGCATCGCAACCTGACGCGTCAAGACTTGTGTGTGAGTCGCCAGGTCGGTCGCGACAATCGGTTTTCCGCTGTGCAAATAGGAATAGATCTTCATCGGCGTGTTGTTGCCTTTGGTGCGCGGAGAGACCAGAATATCCGCACCGGCCAGATAATCACCGAGCTTATCGAGCGGCTTGGGACCAAGAAACGAGACCTGCTTCTCGATCCCTAAACGACCCGCCATTGATTCGTAATGCTTGATATCAGCATCGATCCCGCCAACAATGAACAAGTGCGCCCTGTCGGTTTGAGACGCGACCCTGGCAAAGCTCTCCAGCAGAAGATCGATTCCCTGATAGGTTTCCAGGTTTCCGACGTAAAGAACCGCGGCCCCCTCAAACCCCAGGCTGGTCTTGAAGTCATGGCGGTTTTCAGGCTGCGTTTCCGCCAATAAAGAGACATCCTCCAGCACCACGACCTGCTCAGCGCCGTGACCGGTGGCTACCTGAGCCAGTGCATCACAGACAGGGATAACCGCCTGGGCGTTCTTCACCGCAATTTTTTCGCAATAGTTCAGAGGGAATGAGACATATCGCAGCAAGGGATACTTCTCGGTCAACTGCTGAGCGAGAGAGGAATCCATATCGTAAACATAAGGGATCCGAAAGAGAAGCTTGATAACCAGCGCGATATATACCGATTCCTCAACAGCATGGATAACCTGGTAGTTATTCTTTCCAACCAAACGCAGCGCGGAGAAAAAGAGGAAGAAATCGCAGACAAGTTTTTTCCATGAAAATCCCGGCCTGACATTCTTGATGAATGCCGGGATGGGAGCACGGAAGATCCTTGAGTTTCTGTGATCGACATCGTTCCCTTCATGGTAGGTCAGGAGGTCAACATAATCACCGCGTGCGACCAGGGTTTTCAGCAACAGGTTTACCGCGATTGGCGTTCCCCTCTCCTGGTAAAAGGGTTGAGGAGCGAGAAGCAAAATGTTCATTTTAGATACTCACGAAGGCACAAGAAAAAATACGGGTCAGATCGGCGAATCAGATGATTTTCTCAACTACATACTCTTTCTTCTTCCTGCCATAGGTAAATGCAAGAATCTCCCCGAGGAGCCCGACTCCCCAGAGCCCGCTGCCAGTTAGGATCAGCGCTAATCCCACCATCAGCAGCGGAGAATTGCCAAGAGCATCGACGCCGGCCAGCTTGAAAAGAAGTGCACCCATAACACTCAACAAGCCGGCAAAAGCGATGATCACGCCACGAAAGCCAAAATATCTGAGTGGCTTACGCGCAAAATTTAAGTTGAAATGAATGGTCAGCAAGTCGATCAGGCGGTTAATGTAAACCTGCAGCCCAAAGTACCCGACCTTCCCCATTTCCTGGACATGCACAGCAGGGACTTCGCTGACCCGGAACCCTCTTTTTTGCGCCAATAATGGGAGGAAACGATAAAGATCCCCATGGAAAGACGTTTCTTCGAGCAGTGAACGACGTACAATGCGCAGCGAACTGTTGAGATCCTGAATTCGAACACCTGTCATCCGGTGTACGAACCAATTGAACAGGCGTGACTGGAATTGGTTTATCGCCGGATCGACTCGATTCTGACGCCATGGCAGAACCAGATCTGCCTTGCCCGACTCAATTTCAATCAGCAAGTCCTCAAGCCCCTCAATCGCAAACTGCTGATAAGGGCCGCAAATGATGAAGATCTTGCCGTGGCACTTATCCATAACCGCATGCAGGCAGGTCCCAGAATAAACCCGGCGATTCGTCTCTATCACCGAAACTTCGGGGCCGTCATCCGGCCAGTCATCCAAACAGCGCCGGGCGTAATCATTTGAACCATTTATCGCCAGAACAAGCTCGTGAGAACGTCCGAGGAGATTCAGCTGCGAATGGAGACCTTGTAGATACCCGGTAAAATCGACATTATCTTCCACCAGCATCACGACCGAATAATCGAGCATATCTTTCATGCGGCCCCCTGTCGCGGCACTGATTTTTTTACACCTCCCCCGACAGTCGAATTCCGGCACGTCGAATCGATCAAACGAGTCTGACTCAAATCACTCAGGGTGACAGATAGCTCCCCAAGCACCCCCAACGACAACATCAGAACCATCCCGAAGAAAGACATTGCGCTACCGACGGAGAAGAAGAAAGCCTTTCCAGCGGTCCAGTCGAGCAACCAGGCAAGCATCGCCAGAAGGCCCAGGCTCGTTCCCATAAATGCGAAAGGTAAACTGCACAGGACAAACCCTTTTAAAGGCGTGGTGGAAAAACGGATGAGTAGATTAATAGCAAATATATCACTAAAAACCTTGAAAATTCGACTGAAGCCATACTTTGACTGGCCGAATTGTCTGGCATGGTGCTGAACAGGTATTTCAGCGACGCGAGCTCCGGTCATACTCGCCAAGGCGGGGAAGAAACGATGCATCTCACCGTAACAGTGCAGAGATCGAATACATTCTGCGCGATAAGCCTTGAGAGAACAGCCATAGTCATGCAGATGAACACCGGTTGTAAATGATATCAAACCGTTTGCCACTTTCGATGGAAGCACACGACTCCAGTGGTCCTGGCGATCTTTTCGCCAACCACTGACCAAATCATAGCCTTCAGCAATCTTCTCAAGAAGCAGAGGAATATCGGCAGGGTCGTTTTGAAGGTCTCCATCCAAAGTGACGATGACCTCACCGAGGCTATGATCAAATCCGGCGACCATCGCGCCGGTTTGACCGCAGTTACCACGGAGTTTGATTGCTCGAAGTTGAGGTATTTCGGGTTTTAATTTTTCAACAATACTCCAGGTTTTATCCGTTGAGCCATCATCAACCAGGATGACTTCCCACAGAAAAGAAAACCCAGAACAAGTTTCCTTCAACCTCTCTATCAAAGGTGCAACAGATTCTTCTTCATTATATAAAGGAATAACGATGCTTAGAAAAATTGGATCATTGTCGGTGTCCACAATTAAAAATTCCCCCACCAATGGGATAAGCCGATGAATCAACTCAAGAAAGATCAAGAATTCTCAGAAAGTGAGATTTCTAGCGATAAGTAGATCAAGCAAAGCCTTTTCACATACCCATGGTCAATAGCAAAGAAAACCGGAATTTCTATTTACTAATAATCACATTCAGCCAAGGATAATTATCTTTTTTGCTCTCCTGAGACAAGAAAGTCAAGTCATTTTTGGGACAACTCTTATCATCCAATAAGCTTGAAATAAAAAATTAAATTTCAATGATTATCAAAAGTGAAACCCTGATAATTTAAATAACCACATCAAAGACACCAGCAAGACAAGAGAAGAATCTTTAAGCTTTAATAAATAATCGCTATTATTAACTATACAAACAATATCTTAATAATCTATTCTATGCTTAAACCATCTAAGAGGTTTGTATAGAAAAGTTATACAAAGCAAAAGATAAATCAAAGATCTAACTTCTGGAAAATATGATAATGATTTATTTAAAGATTTTCTTGCTAAACATGTATTGTTTTTTCTTAGATAATCCTTACCGAGTCTCTGCCATTGAAGAGACAAATTTTTTCGAATATTTTTTCGCTGACCAGCGTTTAAGTTGTAGGTTTTCATCAACCTATCGCCGACTAACGTGCTACCAATTGTCAACTTTTCGAGGTTCCGCGACAAGCTATTTTCGTGTATTCGATAATGGAATAAACATTCATCTATAAATGCAGAATCATATTCATATGACAACCTTATGAAAAATTCCCGATCCTCCGCATTCGTCAGACTTTCATCAAAGAGCCCAGTATCATCTACCGATTCCCTCCTCAACAAAGCTCCTCCCATAGGGACAAATGAGCCCACAAGTAGGTCTGACCAAATTTTCCGCGAAAATATCTTTTCTCTATCAGCACTATTCAGGGCGGGTATCTCAAAGACCCGCCCATCCTCTTGCGACCAACGCTCTCGAATAGTGCCACTCGTATTAAAAGTACTGAACTCAGTAAATACATACCCAATATTTTCATGCTGCTCTAAAAACTTAACTGTCCTCTCTAAAAACTCAGGACTCCAGAGATCATCCGAATCAAGAAAAACAACATATTTTCCTTTTCCATTACGATATCCATTATTCCTTGATTTGCTTGGCCCGGAATTATTTTGATCAACGATAAAAATATTATTAGAATTAAATTTTTGAATAACTGAATTGGTATTATCAGTAGAGCCGTCATTGATAATATAAATATTATAGTTTTCGTAAGTCTGCTGAAGAATACTTTCCAATGTCTGCTTAATGTATTTTTCAGCGTTGAATGCTGGAACAACTATATCTACAAGAGGGAAATCAATACTATCCATACTTGTCACCTAATATATATCAGCGGCAGAATTAAAAACAACAAAAACAGGCGGAATACTGAGGTCGGTCACTGCAGAGGACAAATCAGAGATGGCCAAACGGATCCTTGCCAACTGAAACATATCTCAGTATGCCGACGGGGGAATCCCTGCACAAGGTAAATTAACAAAATGGTGTGCGCTTTTTCCAGTTTTATGCCCCATCCCAACCCTCTATATTTGACAACAAATAGCCTTTACAACTGGCAAAAAGGATGCTTTCCTGATTGCGCTTGCCGGCGCAAGACCCAACTCCAATAACCAACTCCTATAACGATGCACAGATTCATTCCGATAAGGCAGTCAATATAGCAGCTGTACTTTTCGCCATTTTATAGCAATACAAACATACGGAGTGTAGCATCAGTCGTCATGACATCAATCAAGACAATGCAGCCACTGAAAGCTTTCTACGATTCTGAAGCACTAACGCATCAAGCACAAAACCAAGAAATATCAAAAACCGGATCGCCCCTAGGAACCTGACGGACTTTTTTTCAAATTTCTGCCTAAAGCACAGCTCAAAGTTCAGCTTGTACTGAACGTGTGGAATGGTTTATAAATCGCAGGATAGATTCTTTAGAGATTATGCTCGAATACCATCTGTCAATTCAAGCTATCTACCATCCCCAGCAGTTGAGCCTGAAGCTCGCAGGAAGCTGAACAAACTCACCAATAAAATTTAAAATAGCAGGCGACGCGACTGCAATAGATACAGAAAACACACTCCCAAAGCCTGATCAAATTGATCACGAAACGGTTCACATAAAAATTAAAAAATGTCGACATCTAACGTAAAAATTTACAAGTAACCCAGAAATTATGAATCTATGAATTACCTAAAAAACATCCAAGGCTCAACCTATATTTTTTTTATATTTATTCTTGCCGGGATTGGCTTGCGACTGAAGGGGCTAGGCCAGTATTCATTCTGGACCGATGAGCTATATCATGTTATTGCAGCCAAATCTCTTCTTGAAATGGGAATTCCATTTGTTCCAGAGGCAGGAGAATACTATCGAGCCTACCCAATAACTAAAATCACTGCATTTCTTTTCAAGCATTTTGGCGAAAGCGAAACAATTGCACGACTCCCTTTTGTCTTCATCAACATTGCTTTTATATCAACAAGCTACTATATACTTAAGAAAAATTTTAATGCATACTTGGCACTTACATTCGCTTTTGTTATGACCTTCAGCCCTTTTGAAATAATGATGTCACGGGAATGCAGGATGTACACCCTTCTGCAGTTTTTTTATTTTATTGGCTCAATAACATTTATTTTAGGATTTGAATCAAAGAAAGAGTTGATAAATTCTGAGCACCAGAATAATCTAGCCTTAAAGATAGAAAGTAAATATGGAATCAATATAAAGTTACTGGCTATCTCTCTGATCCTATTTTATATTTCAAAAATTTTCCACAACCTAACCCTATGTTTTTCAATTACTTTAATTTTATATTTATCAATAATGGCAATAAAGATATTAATTGGAGACAATATTAAAACAGCAATACAGTCTAAATATTTTATAATTTTGTCTTTTATTTTTATAGTACTATTATTCTTGATCTTAATTGATAAAAATTTTATTGAAAAAGCTCTGACAGTCTCTAACAAAATTCCAGTTTGGGCCAAATACACAAAATCAGACTACAATTATTATAGATATTTTTTAACAAATGATTATCCAGCATTTGTTTTTTTATATACAATTGGTTGCTACTATCTAATTAAAAACTATGGAAGAATCGGTTTTTTTATTTTTCTCTGCTTTTTTCCTTTAATAATTATTCACACTTTTTTATTTGGAAGAAAACTTGATAGATATATATTCTATATTTTTCCTTTCTTTATTTTAGCTGCATCATATTTTATTTCCGAAATTTTACCAACTTGCATTCAGAGAATAAAACACGAATTATCAGGTCACAAAATAATAACGGCCTTCCTTATATGCCTCATCTTCCTTCCCGCTATCAATGTGGTTGGCTACCCCTGGCTTGGTAACTCAAAAAACGTTGCATCCAAGGCAAGATATCCAGACTGGAAGAGCATACAAAGTGAGCTAATGACAGCGACTGGGGGAACGATTATCACCAGTAGGATTAAAGAGGTCCTTTACTACTCCGGAAGAATGCCAGACTTCCTTTTGGTTAATAATTATAAACTGCGCAACGACGATGGAATCTCACCAATCAGAGATTCCTCAAAACTAGAGCAGATATTATCAACAAAAAATGATGTCACAATCATAATTCCCCGCTATGACTATAAAAACAGTGCCTATATGGATTCAAATACGCATAAAACCATTGAGATGAATTGTGACAAAAAGCAGCACGATGGCGATCCAAGAATACTAATTTTCAGCTGCAATTGAATAAGCCTCGCAACCTAAAAAACAAACTGTGAATTTTTTACAGTTTCATCGATAAATAACAATCATGGTTCACTAAAATGTCTAGAGGAAAAAAAATAATTAAGAGTTCAGTCTGGAGGAATATTACATTCTTTTCTCGAGTTGGCATATCATTTTACATGATGCCCTTTTTGATCCACGCACTGAATGAACAAAATTATGGCATTTGGACTATAGCAGGCACATTTGTTGGCTATTTTGGCATGCTGGATCTCGGGCTGAGTTCGGCTGTCAGTCGTTATGTCTCACGTGCGGTCGGTCAAAATGATGACGAGGAAGTTATCCATGTTGTCAACACCAGCTTTTTTCTGTTCGTAGGACTTGGTTTCATTGTCACGATATTAACCATTTCAGCGACATTCTTATTGCCTCATCTCATCAATGACCCCTCAGAACTGAAATTATTGGGCAGTATCATTCTTATACTGGGGTTGAACCTGGCAATCAGCTTTCCAGTTCGCGCTCTAAATGGCATTATCGGCTCTCATTTTAGGCATGACACCATTGCTAAGAAGGATCTCTGTGAACTAATTTTCAGCAGCGCTCTTATCTATACTTTCATATCCAATGGCTACGGCATAATTTCTATTGTATTAATCTCGGCAATTTTTTCTCAATTAGGTAGCTTATGGATCGTTTATATGGCCTTCAAGCTGCAGCCAAATCTGAAAATTAGTTTTAAATTACAACGTAGTGAAATTCGAAAAAAGTTATGGGGCTACAGTCTTTATACCTTTCTTGCCCAAATTGCTGATATTTTAAGGTTCAAAGTAGATCAATTAGTTATTGCAGGCTTTATTGGCCTTGGCGCTGTTACACACTACTTTGTCGGTCAACGTTTTGTAGAATATTTCTCAGAAATTATTCTTAAGACCATGGGTGCATCTGCTCCAATTTATAGCCAGGAAGAGGGAAAAGGTGATTTTGAATCGCTCAATGATAAATTTTTTAAATTGTCAAAAATTTGCGGATACCTCTCCCTCTATATAGGATTTTCTATTATTCTTTTTGGTGAGGCTTTTATCTCAAGATGGATGGGGGTTGGCTTTGAAGATAGCTATTCTATCCTAGTGATATTAGTTGGAGCCATGATGGTCGCCTTAATGCAGAGTCCTGCAGTCGGACTTCTTTATGGTCTTTCAAAGCATAAATTCTATGCGTGGGCTAACAGCATTGAAGGATTATTTAATTTAGCCCTTAGCCTGATCCTTGTTCGATATTATGGAATCATTGGGGTTGCACTTGGCACAGCAATCCCCAGTATCATTATTAAGTTTATTCTACAACCAATCTACGTTTCAAATGTGACAGAAATAAAATATAATAAACTAATTAGGCTATACCTTGAAGTAATAATTAAAACTTCTTTTTTTATTTCGTGCTCATATTTTCTTTTGCTGGATAATTTTTTAGCTCCAAAGTACCTGAATATTTTAATACTTGGTTTTCTTCAAACTTTAATTTTCATTCCTTTTTGTTGGTTCATCGGTTTTTTTGTTGGTTCATCGGTTTTTCGAAACAAGAGAAACTATATTTTTCTGAAAAATTTTTAAAAAAACGTCAACACATAGCAGCTTAAATTTAATATGTTTTACACACTTCTCCATTAAATACACAAATAAAATAGTTTAGATCAATCAATTCAGACATATAAGAACTGCCATGCCATTAATCAGTGTAATAATTCCAACCTACAATTGCTCAGAGTTTATTAGTGATGCGATAAACTCTGTACTCCAACAAAATTTCAAAAATTATGAAATCATTGTCGTTGATGATGGATCTACGGACAACACTGCTGAAATCATAAAATCAAATTTTTCTGATAACTATATCAAATATATTATTCAAGAAAACAAAGGACCTTCAGCTGCCCGCAATAAAGGCGTTGAATTCTCTCAAGGAAAATATGTTTGCTTCTTAGATGCTGATGACATTCTTCTTCCCAATTGCCTTTCAATATCCGCCAATTTAATCGACAAGACATCTTTTAATGGGGCATTGTTTCAGAACAATTACGAAATAGTTCTAGGGCAAAAGGTACCTGAACACAAATTGGGCTATTTGGAAAAGTCAGGAAAATGGGAAGACTTAATGCAATGGGGCGACCTCCAAACCTCAGGTGTTGAGGGTGTATGGAAAGTCAGTGAAGCATATGCAAACCTATTACATTCGAATTTTACAATTGTAAATGGGGCAACAATTCACCGGGATCTCTATTTAGCTCTCGATGGATTTAATGAACACCTGAATATGGGAGAAGACTTTGACTTTTTTATACGCATTGCCCTACGAGAGGACATATACATATCTAAGGTCCCAACTGGTGTCTACCGCAGGAGAGAGGGAAGTAATGTTGACCGGCGAGAGGATTATTTAAAAGCGAGAACATCTCTACCGGCAAAATATTTTGACAAGAAAAGACTCAAGCCGATCCAAATAAAACGCTTTCGCGTCAGACAAATGCATTGGCACAAAGAATTATCATATTTTTATTTGGAAAACAAAAGAGTCAGTGAGTGCAGAATCAATTTGATAGATTGCCTGAAGAATATTGGCTGGGATCAATCTCTTACAAAAATTTTCTTTGGAACCTTTTTGCCAAGTCCGATAAAAATGATATTCAAAAAACTCATTACACGCTAATTTTCAGCAGGAATTTTAAAATCTACCTTGAATTTTTGCAATGAATCATAAAGCTCTGATATCTTTTTTTCCCGCAATCCTTTTGATGCAGAAATCGGCTTGCATGTATTTACTATTTTTTTAAGCTGATGCTTTACCGCTAATTTCTTTGCCTTAAGCTTTATTGATTTCAAATAGCTATCTCCATCAGCTTTATCCCATATTGGCAGCAACCTCTCAGGCTTATATTCTAGATTTAACGATTTACACCAATCGTACCACTTGAATGGAAGAATAAATTCCCTCGAAACGATTGGTATCCAGGGCACACCAAAAGATTCAGCGGCTATAGCGCCATGCATTGCTTCTGTCAGCAGAACTTCGCTATTCAAAATTTTTCTGATTATTTCTTCCGTTGGCTCTCCTGCATCAATATAATTAACACCCACATCATTGCAAACTGATTGAATCGCCCTCCCCCCCTCTCTTGAACTTAAAGCATGAGGCATATAGGAATATCCACCGGGCTTTCTATCATACTCGAGCCCTCCTAGCAGCATGGCAGAGTCAGTTATTGCAAGCTTTTTACTAACCCCCAGTGCTTCAGCCGTCAAGGGCCCCCTCAAGCAATAAATTTTCCAGGTCTCATCTATTTTGGGGACCTGTTTCCCATATCCAAAACCGCTACCAAATACAATCGTCTGCTTTGCTGAAGGAATGCCTTCATTCAGCAAAGTGCCTATCCCTACAAATATTGAATCTTGGTCGTCATCAAAAAAACCAGGTAACAATTTATCCCATAGCCATGGGTTTAGATCATCGCCAAAATTTAGACGTCCTTTGCCTTCGCTAAAATAGTGTAATTTCATCGCTCTAAAATCCCAACCGTTCTTACAAGAAAGCTGGAATTCCAAAAAACAGCGGAATCCAGCAAGATAATAAATTAATTTTCAATTCACCTGTTGGGCTCTTTTGGTCATGCCTAGACTCCCTTCGTAGGTAGGGCTTCCTGAACAATTATTTTCAAGCCGGTCACCACCACGGCTTATGCTCTGTGACAATAAATCCGCAACGGTGGCGATGACCCGTTGAGCAGCAAATTCTGACATCTGAGGACAATCTCGCCCCAGAGAACATTCAGATGAGCAGCAAATTCTGACATCTGAGGACAATCTCGCCCCAGAGAACATTCAGATGCTGTTTCCGCGTGGGCCACCGGCAGAAAATGAGGGCAAAAAATAGCTTCTTCAGCCATCTTTCCAGATTCATCACAATAAAGATGGTTGCCATGACCGTTTCACTGGTCTCGGGTAATTTGGCCATGATGCGGTCCAGACTGAAGCGGCGCTTGCCTTGGCCGAACTTGCCTTCAATGGGAATCCGGTCGATTTCGTCCTGCCGCCGTTGCTGCTTTTTGTCCCGTAGCTCCTGCGCGTTCTCTGCCGTTTGTTTCGGCGGGCGGCCCAAGGGAGGTCCGGACATCCGGATGTTGTGTTTCTTGCAAAACTTGCGGTTCTCACGGGTCCGGTAGATGGCGTCACAATGCACCGATGCCGGATAGCAGCCGAAGCGCTGTTTGTAGGCTTCCACCTGTGCGACCAGATCGCTTGACTCGTGATAGGGATCCCAATCCAGCCGGTCGAGAAACACGGCGCCGTCGACCACGCTGGCGGAGAGCTTGGCGCCGAACTCCACCGGCGCAGACGCTTTGCCCCGCACGATGGGCCGGATATGGGGTTGACTGATACTGACAATCCGGCCGCTGATGCGATGGCAGCGGTTCTCAAACATCCACTGCTGCTGGCGGTAAAGTTCCTGAATCACCAGCAGATTGCGGTACTGACGGCGATCGAGGTACGTCAATGGCGTCTGCTTGGCCAACCGGCCAATGGTTTTGAGGTTGCGCCCCAGAAAACGCAGTTGCTGACCCAACCCGACGGGCCTTCTGCCGGTAGGTTCGTGGTTTTGGACATGCCCCCTTGAGGGGCTCGAACAACCTGTCGATGATCTGCTCGCTCTTTTCCCGGGCCTCATTGACCAGGCTGATGTCGGTCGGATAACGGATATCTGCCGGAGCGCAGGTGGCATCAATAAGCAGCTTGCCCCGGTTGCCGTCTGATGGGGTGTTGCTGTTGGTGTCGTCATCATCGTCAGGCCCGGAAGGCTCCTCCGGCTGCTCGGAGGCATGTTCAGCTTTGACAATCGCTTCATTGATCTGGCCGAGTTGTTCCAGGCTGAAGCGCTTGCGAAAGTGAACATACATCGACGGATCGAAGGGCGCTTGATCGCGAAACTCGTGAAACCCCAGAAAGTATTGCAGATAGGGGTTCTCGCGGATCTGCTCGACGGCTTCCTCATCACTGACGCCAAGGCGTTCCTTGATGATCAAAGCACCAAGAGCCAGCCGTGCGGGTTTGGCTGATGGCCCCTGGGGGCTCTGGGAAAACTGCTCCGAGTAAAACGATTCGGCCAGATCCCAGGGGATGATACCGGCCAGGCGAACCCAGCGATTGCCACCGCTGAGCTTGCCGCCGAACGGCAGGTAGAAGTCCTCGAAAGCGAGTTGGCCCTCAGGCGTTTTCCGATACATTTGACAACCGCTACGTGCAAGGGTTTGAAAGGTAACCATCTGATTTCCTTGCACATTTTAGCGCAAAAGCAACAATAAAAACAAGTATTTTCAACATGTTGGGCAACGTTCAGTAAGCCCTAACCAGAGCATCAACCAGCAGATCTCGCATTCCGTTGCTCAGCTTCCACTGATGATTGAGCGAAGTTTTATTGTCAAACTCCAAAATCGCAACGCGTG
>CALZJV010000252.1 GCA_945787595.1 uncultured Desulfobacterales bacterium
ATGAGCTAAAATATAAATTGAACTAAAATGAGCTAAAATTGTGGTATTCTGTCCATTTTATGAAACAGATAGAGCGCAGCGTTTCCATAATTTTAGGCAATTTAGGTCACTTTAGGCATTCGCTTATTATGTAATATCAAACTGTTATACCAAGGGGCTGAAGTATAAGCAAATATGACGAGGTAGCACTAGTTATGATCCAGAATTATATAGCCAATAACTTTGTTGCTGCACATCCAAGCCATATGCTAATTGATCCCGAATTGAGCGGTTTTTGTTCAATCCGGTTCGAAAGAGAGGAACGCCATGCCAAAAAAGATTCTCATCATTGACGATGACCCGGTAATCGTGAAATATCTCATGGCAGTGTTCAGCGATAATGGCTATGCTACCTGCAGTGCCGGAAGCTCTATGGAAGGGTTGGAGCTAGTTAAAAAAGAGAAACCGGATCTGATCTGTCTTGATTTACAAATGCCGGGCGAATGGGGCCCCCGATTTTATCGGAAGCTCAGAAAGGACAAAGAAGTAAAGGACACCCCAATTATTGTTGTCAGCGGCATTGACGGCGACCATGCGGTCAAGGATGCGGTCGCTTTTGTTAAAAAGCCGTTTGATCCGGAAAAACTGATCGGTATTGTAAAAAATACCATCGGATAATATTCTTTCAATAAACGAATCAAAAATAACACCTCTGGCTGGCATATCACAATGGATAAAAAGCTATTACTGGTGGATGACGAAGAAGGTATTCGCAAAGTCCTTGGTATATCCTTATCTGATATCGGCTATGAGGTGTTCACGGCCGAAAATGGTGAGGAAGCCCTCAAAATTTTCCGCCGGGAAACCCCGCCAATCGTTTTAACCGATATCAAAATGCCGGGGATGGACGGCATCGCGCTTCTCAGAAAAATAAAGGATGAAAATCCCGACACCGAGGTTATTATGATAACCGGTCACGGTGACATGGATCTGGCGATCAAAAGCCTCAAATATCGGGCCATTGATTTCGTCACCAAACCAATCAACGATGATATTCTCGAAATCGCTCTGGGCCGGGCTCATGAAAAAATCCTTATGCGACAGCAGCTAAGGAATTACACCGAAAATCTCGAAGCTCTGGTGCAGGAGAAATCCGCGCAATTGGTAGAAATTGAAAGACAGGTCGCCGTCGGCCAGGCCGTCGAGGGACTGGCTTCCATGCTGAGAGACCTTGCCGGCGATCTGAAAGGCGGCCTGACTTATTTTAACGAAATGCCCTGCTTTGTATCGATTCACAATCCGAAACTGGAAGTCATAGCGGTCAATCAGCTTTACAGGGAACGCCTGGGGGATAAGGTCGGTTGCGGCAGCTGGGAAGTATACCGTGGTTATGCCGGCACGCCTGCGAAGTGCCCGGCGGCCGAAACCTTTCAAACCGGCAAAGGCCAACGGACCAAGGCCAATATCAAATACGCCGGCGGTCAGGAAGCCCCGGTGATTGTCCATACCGCTCCCATCCGCAATCAATCCGGCGAGGTGGAGCTGGTGGTGGAGATATCGGCCGACATCACGGAGATCAAGCGTCTGCAGGAAGAATTGCGCCAGTCCCAGCTTCGGTACCAGCAGCTGTTTGACGAGGTCCCGTGCTACATCTCCCTGCAGGACAGTCAGTTCAGGCTGCTGGCCGCCAACAGGCAATTCAATGACGATTTTGATGTCGAACTGGGTGCTCATTGTTATGAGGTATACAAGCACCGGGATGAGCCCTGTCCCAATTGCCCGGTTGCCAAAACATTTGAAGATGGCCAATCCCACCAATCCGAGATGGTGGTCACGCCAAAGTCCGGCGAACAGCACAACGTACTCATCTGGACGGCACCCATCAAAAACGCCGCCGGGGAAATCACACGGGTCATGGAGATGTCCACGGACATCACCCAAATAAGGCAGCTGCAGGACCATCTGTCCTCCCTGGGGCTGAAAATCAGCTCCATATCCCACGGAATCAAAAGCCTTCTGGCGGGTCTGGATGGGGGCACCTACCTGGTCGAATCCGGTCTTGCCAGGGAAGATCCGGACAGGGTCAAAGAGGGCTGGGATGCCGTCAAAACCATTGTCAGCCGAATTCGTAAACTGGTTCTCAATATCCTGTTTTTTGCCAAAGAACGGGAATTTAAGCCGGAAGCGACCGATGTCCTGAACTTTGCTTACGATGTGGCTGCCGGTGTTGAGTCCAAGATCAAAGCCGCCGGCATCGGGCTTGATTGCGACTTTGATAGCGCTCCGGGGGAGGTCCAGATGGATGCCGGGGTGGTTCGCCTGGCACTGGTCAATATCCTTGAAAATGCCCTGGATGCCTGTGTTGAAGATACGGCCCAAAAAACCCACAAGATCGTTTTCAGCGTTAAGCCGGACAACAATAAAATTATTTTCGAGATCAGGGACAACGGGACCGGGATGGATCGCGAGACCCGCGAGAGCCTGTTCACCCTCTTTTTTTCTTCCAAGGGCAACAAAGGCACCGGACTCGGTCTCTTTATTGCCAACAAGATCATCGAGCAGCACGGCGGCAATATAAAAGTAGATTCCAAGCCGAACCTGGGATCCAGTTTCAAGATAACCATTCTGAAGGCGCCCCCGGGGGCAGCTTAAAAAGTGGGGTAAGATTCATAAAATCCTTGAGGCTGGTGTAGAAGCGACCATTCCCGGTATCCCGATTTCCGATCTTTACAGAGTTCAAGTGGCCGCCGCCGAAAAGCTAAATATCGATATGACGTCCTGGCCAGCTCAACGATTTGGACACGGTAGCGGGCTTCATACTACCGAGCCGCCTTACATCAGCCTGAATGATGATACCATACTTGAACCCGGTATGATTCTTCATATCGAACCCGGCTGTATTGAAAAAGATGGAATATATGTTCTGGAAGAACAGGTTCTTGTCACGGAAAGCGGGAGAAAAGTTCTTTCACATGCCCCTTGGGAATTGCAGGCCTAAAAAAATAGCCCGTTTCCCGGAATCGTTTAATATATTCTTCAAAAGATTATAGAAATTCCTGACGCAGCGGTGTGAAGGAATCGATTAATCGAACATGGGATGAAACAAGTTGTATGTAATGGGGAACATCGGGAGGGACAGCCACCATGTCACCCGTGCTGAGTCGTTGCATTTCCTCACCCAGAAAAAAAAGAATCTCCCCTTCCACGATATAGGTAACCTGTTCATGGGGATGAGAGTGCGGAGCGTCCGGGTTCTCCCAGGGTCCGCCTGCAAAATCCCAGACAACCACCATAAGATTATCGGTATGGATAAGACGGCGCTTGCGCCCCGGCTCGACTTCTGCCGCTTCGACATCAGTAGTTTTATAAATGTTCACGAGTTATCCCTTTCTACCGGTTTTGCGGTGTTCCGTTTATTTTATCCCGTTTTATGGCTATTTATGTTCTCTGCGCATTTTTGCGCTTGAAAAGATTCAAAAACCATGGCCAAAGCCTGGTCTGGTTGATCAACATGAAAATAACCACCACGGTTAAAACGAGCGATAAGGGATGGGTCACCAGATCAAGCAAAAAAGCCGGGAAATTATTCCGATTCGCCATTACAGCCTGGCGGTAGGATTCATCCATTAAGGGCCCCAGGATGACCCCCAGGATGATCGGCCCCACCTGGAAGCCGTACATTTTCAAAAAATAACCGAAAATACCGAACCCCAGCATCCAGTAGACATCCATGACGCTGTTTTTAATGGCATAGGTCCCGACCACCGACAGGACGATAATCGCCGGGATAAGAATGCCCTTGCGCAATTCCACCATTTTGGCGAATATGCGAATACCGGTCAGTCCGAAAATCAGCAAAAAGATGTTCGCCAGTACCAGATCACCGACCGTAAACCAGAAAAGATGTGGGGTTTCGATCATCAGCATCGGACCGGGTTTGAGACCGTGAATAAACAGGGCACCAATGAATACTGCCGTAACTGCATCACCCGGAATGCCGAGGGTGAGCATGGGAATATAAGCACCGCCGATAGCGGCATTGTTGGCCGACTCCGGAGCGATAAGACCCTCATAGGCCCCCTGGCCGAACTTGCGGGAAGGTTTTTTTACCGTTCGCTTGGCGTGGTCATAGGCCAGCAGGGCCGCGATATCGCCGCCGGTTCCCGGAAGGGCGCCGATAAATACACCGATGAAAGATGTCCGGATTGAAAGGGGGATGTACTTGGCGATGACCGACCACGAAGGAATAATCTTGGACACATCCTGCTTCATCGGCTTGATACCGATCTGGTGAAGCTGAACCAGGGCTTCGGAAACACCGAAAAACCCGATCATGGCGATAACGAAATGAACACCGCCCAGCAGGGAAACCGTGCCGAAAGTAAAACGGCCTTCGGCAGTCAATGGGTCCATGCCCACCAAACCTAGAATAACCCCTAAGGCTCCGGCAAATAACCCCTTGGCCATCGATTCCCCTGAAAGACTGCCCACCAGCAGGAGCCCCATGACAGCCAGGAGAAGATAATCCCGTGGAGCGAACTTTAACGCGAATTCGGCCACTTTCGGGGCTGCCAGCGCCAGTACGACAATGCCGACGAAACCGCCCATAACCGAAATAACGGTACTCACCCCGATGGCCCGGCCGGCCTCTCCCCTTTGGGCCAGCGGAAACCCATCAAAGGCGGTGGCTATCGCCGCCGGCGCACCCGGGATATTGAGCAATATGGCCGTGCGCGACCCGCCGTACACTCCCCCGCAGTATACACCGACCATCAGTGCCAGCGCATTGTTCACATCCCAGGAAAACGTGAACGAAATCAGGATGGAGACGGCCATGGTCACGGACAGTCCCGGAATCGCGCCGACATAAATACCGGCCAGTGTTCCTGCGGCCGTCAACAGCAAAAGCTGCGGATTAAGCCAGGCCATAAAAAAGTATGCAAGTGTCGATTCGGTCACAATACCACCTTAAATTCAGGGCAGAACAACCCTGAAAAAATATTGAAACACGATGTAAATACAGGCCAAGGTGAGGGTTGAAATGATCAATGATTTTATGATGGTACTGCCTTTTAAATAAATCATGGAAGCCAGCAGAAACGCAAAGGAGCTGGGCACAAAATGCAGCGGTTGAATCAGGATCATATAGCCGATGATAATCCCCGTGTACACCAGAAAAACGATGGGCAAAACCTCTTTTGCGGCCTGACGCAGCTCATCTTTGAGACCGTCGGCATCTGGCTTTTCCAGTTTGCGATTGTTTAGCAGGACCAGTACCATGGCCACGACCATGATGGCGGCCGCACCCATCGGGAACGTACCCGGTGAACTGATAGATGAAAAACCGGATATCAGATATGCCTGAATTAAAACGAACAGACTAAAGGCCAACATCAGCCACACAAAAAAATTTTCTCCGGCGCGAAGCTTTCTATTTTCTTTCATAGCACCTGATATCGATGGCCCCCCGAATAATAACCGGGAGGCCATGTACAGTTATTGGGTTACGGTTTGGGAATTCCCAGTTTTGCCGGGGAGACTTTGGTTGCACCGGCATATTCGTACATCCAGTTGGTGACCGATTGCCATTTTTTCAGAAATTGGTCGGCCTCATCTCCGCTGATGTTCATCGACACCGTACCAAAATCTTTCAGAAATGCTTGAAATTTGGGCTGTGAGGCGCCTTTTTGAAAAGCCTCCACCAGTTTTTTCTTGGCATCTGCCGGTACATCTCTTTTGCACCATACACCGTAAAAAGGACCCCAGGGCAAATATTTTTTAAACTCCGGGTAGTCTTGCGTGATCAAGGGAATATCTTCCAATCCCGGAATGGGCGTATCGGAAACTATCGCCAGCGCTTTAACCCGGCCGGCCCGGATATGTTCCCGCACGGCCGTAATACCGGCGGGCATAAAGTCCACATGGCCGCCCAGCAGTGCGGTAACGCCCGGGCCTTCACCTTTAAACGGCACCGCGGTGACGTCAAAAGCAGTCACGGATTTCGTCATGGCCCCCACCGTATAGGGCAAACCGCCCGGACCGGTGGAACCCATTTTTATTTCTGCGGGACGTTTCTTGGCATCTTCAATAAGGTCCTTGAACGAATTCCAGGGCATGTCGGTGTTCGCAACCACCACACCCACTCCGCGGCCCAGAATGTTGACCGGATAGAAATCCTTGTAGTCCATATCGGACAGCTCTAAAATGCGGTGAACCTGCGGATTTTCGGCCCCAAACAGCAGGGTGTACCCATCCGCCGGTCGGCTGTAAACGTACTGGGTTGAAATCGCTCCGGTGCCCCCTGGTTTGTTGATCAATACGATCTGTTTTCCGAGAAAGAGTTCCACATTGGGGGTTATGGCCCGGCTGACGTTATCGGTAGCACCGCCGGCACCCCACATAATAACCCCCTGGAGGTCTTTCTGCGGATAATCGGCCGCATGAGCCGGTGAAAATAAGCAAACCGCAAAAACTGACACAATTGAAATAAAAAATAGTCGCTTCATCTTTTGTCCTCCTTTGTTCGGTGAAAGGTTAAGGGTTTGATTGGCTTTCCGGCGGATGTTGACAGAGGCTGACATTACACCAAGTTGCGGCGTCCGTCTACACATCCCTTCGCTTTAGTTACTGAAATCATGCCAATTAATCTCCGAGGGCCGACCCGGTATTCGCGAAGAAAGCCGTTCGATCGAACATAACAGCCGAATTGATTAAAATATTTGTGAACAAGTTTTTAGCTTGCATTGCCGGAAAAAATATGTATAGATTCCAACTAACAGAATATCTTTTTGTTAAGCAGAATAATTTTACAATATGATGATGTCAACAGTTTTTTTACATTAATATGACTGAAGACCGGCATCAGGTCAATGAGGATGTCACTGAATCTAAATGCTGGTTAGTAAATATTCATCTTCGTGCAATGATGCGTCTTAATGCCAATTGAGAAGGAGGAACTATCAAAATGGATTACGAATTTTCGCTTGCTCACCTCACAGTCCTGCAGTGCACGCCTCCGGAGATGGTTGAGATCGCCTCCAAAACCGGCTACCAGTTTGTCAGTCTGCGCCTGACAGCAGTCACGCCCAATGAACGAACCTATCCGCTTATGGATGATCGTGAGATGATGAAGGAAACCAAGGTTCGCTTGGCTGATACGGGCATTCGCGTTCACGACATCGAATTGGCCCGTATAGATCCTGCCACCGAACCCGAAACCTATCTTTCTTTCCTCGAAGCAGGTGGCGAACTGGGCGCCCGCTCTGTTATCGCCCAGCTCCCCGATCCCGAACGCGAGCGGGCGGCGGAGCGCTTCGCCAGACTCTGTGACCTGGCCGAACCCTTTGGCCTTACAGTTGATCTCGAGTTTCTTACATGGTCGGAGACCGCTGATCTTAAGGCGGCCGCATCCGTGCTCGAAGCAGCCAACAGAACGAATGCGGGCATTTTGGTCGATACGCTCCACTTCTATCGTTCCCGCTGCAGTCTGGAAGACCTCAAAAACCTTCCGCGCGAATGGTTTCACTTCGTTCACCTCTGTGATGCAGAAAAGGAGATACCAACGACGACAGAAGGGCTTATCCACACCGCGCGGGCCGACCGCTATTTCCCCGGTGAAGGCGGCCTGAACCTTCGCGAGATACTCGATTGCATGCCGGTCGTTCCATACTCACTTGAAATTCCGAATGACGCCCTCATGAAGGAATTGGGGCCGGAAGAATTTGCCCGTCGCGCCATTAGAGCGTCAGAAAAATATCTTGCAGGATAATTAATAAAAGCATTTAGCTGCAAGTTTTTAGCTTGCATTACCGCAAACAATATGTAATTAGGTTCTATCTAACAGAATTTATTTTTTTAATCAAAATTAGTTTGTGATAGAATTTATCATCCGTTTTAAAATGGAAATAATTGAACATAGTCTTCAGACCAATGAGGAAAAAACTGATGCAGCTTGACGGCGCGACTAAAATTTACGGTATCATGGGCAAGCCGGTTTCCCACAGCCTGAGTCCGGCAATGCACAATGCGGCCTTCCAGGCTCATGGCCTGAACAAGGTTTATGTTGCGTTTGAGGTGACGGATGTCGCGCGCGCACTGGATGGGTTCCGGGCCATTGGTGTCGGTGGCGTCAGTGTGACCATACCGCACAAACAGGCGGTCATTCCCCATTTGGACGCCATTGATCCTGTGGCGCAGAAAATCGGGGCAGTGAATACGCTGTTAATCGAAGACATGCATATCCGCGGTTATAATACCGATTGGATCGGTGCCAACCAGGCCCTGGAGACAATCGTTGACCTGCCGGCATCCACGGTGCTGGTGCTGGGGGCGGGCGGGTCGGCCCGGGCCATCGGTTTCGGTCTGCAGGAGAAAGGGGCCACGGTGATTCTGGCCAACCGGACCCTTGCCAAAGGTCAGGCGCTCGCCAGGGACCTGAATTGCGAATGCTATCCTCTTGCAGAGATAAAGGATTTGAAAGTTGATGCGCTGGTGAATGCCACTTCCGTCGGTATGACGCCGAATGTTGA
>CALZJV010000253.1 GCA_945787595.1 uncultured Desulfobacterales bacterium
GCCCTCGAGCCGCTTAATGGTAATGTGATCTGGCAGTTTGCCACCGGTGATGAAGTCGACACCAGCCCGGCCGTCTCTCTCCTCGGTAGTGTCGTTTTTGCCGGATCAATTGACAACAGGCTTTACGCGGTGTTAAATCCGGTTTCCCGAACCCCTCAGATCAAAGATCTGTCTTTAACATCAAGTGAGTTGGACTCAAATGTGACCGTTGATGACGCCAATAATTGGTTAAACGGCGACAGTTCAAAGCGCCGATGGGCCGTGCGTGTGGAGGTGGCTCGCAGCCTGGTCGTGAATGCAGAAGGTAAATTTGACTATGATCTGCGTCTGTGGATCCGACAATGCCAAAATGCGGATTGCAGCGACATCATTGGAACATTCTTTGAGAATACCCGCCTGAAATATGATTTTTCTCCCGTCGCAACCCTGCCGTTGACCCAGCAAATCGAATTGATCCAGAATGACCACGATGACTTTGTAAGGTTTCTGTTCGGCTTTACCGGGGCCGCCGGTTCAGAGGCCTTGGACGCCACCATCAGGCAATTCCAGTTGAGCTTTATCCGGCCCGGTGATCCGGTTGTTACCACCGATCTAAACTGGACCCCATAATTCGCCCTATGGACCTAACGCCAATTTAATGGAAAATATAGAGGACTCAAAGAAGGATTTTGATTTCAACACCCCTCCTATGAATGTGTTAAGCAATTCCTGGCCCCGAATTCTGGTGGCACCGCCATCCGGGTAATCCCCCTGAAAGCTAAGTTATTTTTTAACATTCACAGGTCACATATATCCGTCGGGGTTGTCTTAGAGATGAACGTCGAACATCGAACGTCCAACGTTGAACATCGAATAATGATGTCGCTCCGCTCCGCAATTTAATTTCATTTGCTTACTATTTCTGTTTCTTTTCAGCCGTTTTGATACTCGTAGCGAAAATCTTCATTAATTCTAATGTTTCCTCTAAAATATCATTTTCTTCATCTTTTTCCATTCAACATTCGATGTTGGACGTTCGATGTTCGATGTTCATTTTTTTTGCTTAACCTTCCACCGTCCCCCGGCGTAAAAATAAATTAACGTTTATCCGGGTTACCCCCCATCCAACACCGATCGTACGATTTCAGCCAACCTATTCATCACAATGGGTTTTAAGATAAATGCCTTGATACCCAATTCTTTGGCTTGCCCTTCCGAAATCTGTTCACTGAACCCGGTACACAGGATGACCGGGATATCGACACGGATTTTCATGAGTTCCCCGGCCAATTTGTCTCCTGTCAGATTCGGCATGGTCATATCGGTCATCACCAGATCAAACTCATCCGACCGGGTTTTAAATGCCTCCAGGGCTTCAATACTGCTGGTCAGGCCCTCGACGGAATATCCCAGACGCTCCAGCATTTGCCGGTTTAGATCCACCAGAGTTTTTTCGTCATCAACAAGAAGAATACGCTCATTTCCGGTGGGAAGCTCGCTGCCGGCATCAGTGGTAATTTTCACCTTGTTTTGACTGACCGGGAGGAATACTTCAAAAATTGTCCCCTTCCCCGGTTCGCTCTTCACGCTGATGGCTCCCTCGTGGCTTTTAACAATGCCGTGAACTACCGAAAGCCCCATACCTGTTCCCTTGCCCCTCTCTTTGGTGGTGAAAAAAGGATCAAATATACGCTCTTTTACTTCCGCCGTCATACCCTGTCCGGTGTCGCTGACTTCAAGTCGAAGATAAGCACCGGGGCTTATATCGAGTTGGCGGGCCTCAAACTCGGAATCAATCATAACATCGCTCAGACTTACCGCCAATTGCCCCCCTGTGCCCTGCATGGCGTGCTCGGCATTGGTGCACAGATTCATCAATACCTGATGAATCTGGGTAGGATCCGCCAACGTTGAAGATTTACTGGTTATATTCTGTATAATCTCAATCGTACTTGGTAAATAAGCCCTCAAAAGTTTGACAGCTTCTTTGACAAAATGTTCAACCTGGACCGGTTTGAGTTCCTGGTCTGCGTGGCGACTGAAGGTCAGAATCTGCGCAACAAGGTGTTTAGCGCGATTGCCGGCGATCAGCACTCCCTGCAGATTGCTGTGGATCAGTGATCCCTCTTCAGCATCCTCAAGGGCCATTTCCGCGTATCCGATAACAGCCGAAAGAATATTGTTAAAATCATGGGCAATTCCCCCGGCCAGGGTACCGATGGCTTCCATTTTATGGGCTTGCTGCAGCTGGGCTTCCAGCATCTTCTTTTCCTGCCCGGCTTTTTTTCTTTCGGTAATATCGCGCGATACCCCCAGAATCCCGATCACTTCACCGCTCACGTCCCGCAGAAAGCTTGCCGTCAACTCAACCCATAAAGTGGAGCCTTTTTTGCAGTAATTTTCAAGCTGCAGAGTTCTCGATCGATAGGGGTCTGCCGAATTGCTTGTTTCCCTTGCCAGCTCCTCTGCGATGATATCCTGGGCGTCCTTGAGGGAGGCGGGGGCTAAAATATCTTTTAAATCGAGAGCCATATACTCTTTTGGCGTAAATCCCAGCAAACGCTCTATAGATGGACTGACGTAAGAAATTTTTAATGTGGAAACGTCCATGATCCATATTACATCGGATATATTGTCTGCTAAAAGACGATACTGTTGTTCGCTTTTTCTGATCTTCTCAATGGACCTTGCATTGATAATGCTAATAGCTGTTTGAGAGGCGACCCCCGCCAAGAGATTGACTTCACTCTGGTCTATATGTCTTTGTGAACTATTGTTTTCTGCAACCAGCACCCCCAAGGCCTCTTTCTCGTAAACAAGCGGCACGCAAACATATGATTGAACCTCCATCTGCCAGATGAGACTGAGCCTCCTTTGTGATAGATCTTTTTCAATATCATCTACATTTTTTATCCAAAAAGGCTTTTGCTCGTTAAATGCCCGGATAATACCGCCTCCCGCATCATGTCTTTCAAGGTTGAACTCGTGATCGCACAGGATTGCTTCCTGATCCTGGGTATAGCCAAAACCGGCAATAAATTGCAGTCGGCGCTTTGTTGGGTCGGACAGCAAAATCATACCGCGATCGAAATACAGGTGTTTATCCATGCCCGCCACGACCGTGTCGATGATCCTGTCAACATCCAGAATCTTGGAAATGGCCTGTCCGATTTCCTGAATCAGCAGGGCATTGCTGTGACGGATATTCGTCTCATCCATCAGATCACGGGCTGCATTGCCCTGGGATTCAATGGTTTTAATGAGTTCTTGTTTCTCGAGCCGTTGAGAGTTTAATAAGGTTGTAAAATACAGAAAGGAGCTGGTTAGAACCAAAGCGATCCATGATTCTCGGGGGAGGATTGGGAATAAAATCAGCGAGACCGTCAGCCCGGTGATAAACATGGCGTTACGTAGTTGTTTCCAGAAAATAGCTGGGGTTTTCTCCCAGGTGACAACGTACCGGCAGCAGTCGTCTCCTTTGTGGAAACAAGAGATGTGTTCAATTTCTGCAAATTCATTGGTGAAGATTTTGGCGACCGCCTCCAATAAGCCAATTCGATTTTCACACTGGTAAGGTTTTTCGTTGGTTCCCGGCACAGGTGTGGAGATGATTTCCACCTTGGTTCTGCCCAGCTTCTTCCCCCTGACTAAGGCGCCCCGCGATATGGTATTAGCAACCTTTCCGATTCTTAAGTAAATGGAGGCCGGATTGACAAACCCCAGGGCATATTGCTTGGCGGTCCCGATTCTTTTGCAGGATACGGAAAATCGACCTGCCTCTCTGGAGATATTTGGGTTGCCGGTCATGGCGACAATGATTTCGTGGAAACAGTCAGTCTGCTTCTGGCTGAACCAGTGGCCGGGATCTTCAACCTCTTGTTCCGCCATCCCGGCGTACTCCAGTATAGGATTGATTTCGATGTCCGGGTGATACTCCTGCACGTATTCAATGTAGTTGTTTATAATGCGGCTGCTGTAAAGGGGAAGGTCATTTTCAACCCCCGATTCATCGCCGAGCGCCTGGCTGCACCAAACCTTTTCTGCCCCCATCCGGTACATCCACTCGGTGTGCGGATTTTCAATGTGGGAAGTTGTAACCACACCGGAATCGGCTTTGGGATCGTCCAATTTTTCTTTGTTTAAAGAATAAGTAAGGTCGGCCATCGCTTTTGTTTAGATCGTTTTTATAATGATTAAAATAGCTTACTACAATAAAAAGACGTAAAACCTGAAATGAAATATCGGCAGCATTGGTGGAAAACTTTAACCGCAAGAGTGAAATGACCAGTGGCGATAGCTTGGGCACTCGACCGCCTGATCCTGACCTTATGAAATTATTACCTCACAGCGTTAACAATCTTTGGACAATTTTTCAGCAAACGATTTCTCCTACTGTGTAAACAAGTAAACAAATTGTATCCAATCCATTTCATAATCCAATATTTCGAATACTTACAGGCATCGACAGGTTTAAATTTATATCTAGAACGGCTGAATGATCGGTGAAGAGGGATGAGATGCAGAATGATTGACGCAAGCGGTGTGTCTCATCATAACATATTAAATTTAATAAATATTTTCTGGTTTAAGGCAGAATTGAATTTCACAATTGCAAATTCTAAGGTTTTTGAAATTTCCCGATAACAAAATGAATTCATTTTTTATGGATTTTGCATGGTTCTTGCAAATAAGATGCTATTTTTAACCATTTTAAATCATAGCAAACAAAGGCAGCTTCCTGAACTTGGGCACAAAGTATCAAGAGGAAAATAATGGTTATTGAAGATTCAAGGAAACATCCAAGAAGGCTTTGTAACAAACCATTATTCTTTACATATAAATATCGACATTTTAGGGGCTTGGCCACAAACATAAGCCGCGGTGGAGCCTTTGTCGAAACCGCAAGAAAGATTTCATTAGGCCAAAGAGTCAATCTAATTATTCATGGAAGCAAGGATATCAAAGGTTTAAAACTCAAAGGCTGGATTGTGCGTTTGGATCCGGACGGTGTAGGAGTGAGCTTTAATAGAAGATCAGGCCGAGAGCGCAGGTATGATTTAGATCGCAGAACCGGCTCAGATCGCAGAAAGATTGCTAAACGTCGACATCAGTAAAATAAACCTTGAAATAGAATTTGAATTAACATGCCCCAACATATTTTCATCAAGCTTTTAAAATAATTGCCGATATTTAAGCATATTCCGCTAAAAAAATTACTATTTGGCCGATTGGGCCTAACA
This sequence comes from uncultured Desulfobacterales bacterium, assembly GCA_945787595.1. The sequence continues at coordinate 5,220 of CALZJV010000253.1, forward strand.
AGGTTAAACAACATTGGGGTTGAGACAATCCCAGCTTATTTTGATACAGCAAGGGAATGAATTTGCCGGTACGAATAACGCTATAAAACTTGGTGGAAGGGATACCAAATGATGTTAAAGCACGTATTATCAAAAGCCCATCAAATTTTGGAAGAGGCCCAGCTAAGTCTTTCTGTTGATATGGCAGCTTCCATTGAGCACGTATACAGGGATACTGAAACGCTTATCAATTTTATTAACAGGGAAATAGAAATAATAGAAAATAATGTGAATCTTGATGAAAATGCAAAGCGGACTGCCAGACGGGAGGTGTTGGAAAATGCTGGCAGGAAATTTGAAATTATAAAGACCAAAAGAACTAACGCTAGATTGGACCAAGAACTGGAAGCCAAATTATTAAATGCGTCTGTGCCGGGGAAAGAAGTTAAGTCTCTGCTGAAATTCTTACGCGAAAGAGAAGTTCGTGACAGGTTATCTGGCATGACTGAAGCCCAAATCAAATCTCATTTCGGAGACTCACTATTCGATGGTAGTAATCCTCTCTTGGTAGACGCAATTTTAAATGCACCCCCTGGTTTTGAACTGCTCCCGGAATCTACCCTTAAAAAACTGCGGTGGACCAGAGCGATAACGCTTAACCCGGAGCTGGCATCCGAATTTAAAATGGCGCGCGAGATGAATTCGCTCAGTAATAAAATGCTAATGCTTGTTAAAAAAGGACTTGATAGTTCAAGAAAAAAGGAACTTCCGGTTGCATTTACCAAATAAAATATTCCGGACTAGCGCTGTCAAAAGGCTGCAGAAGGTTGATTCTGGTTGTTCAGCACAAAACTATTTACTTAATGTTGAAAGCGAATGTCTTTAACATCGAAATGCCTGGATGATCTTTCATAAGACGAGGTAAATCGTGGACTTAAAATCTGATCAGAGAAGGGATAGACGCTTAAGGTGTGAGGCTGTTATATGGCACAATAATTTGTTACCTGAAATTTTTTACAACGCCAAAATGTATAACTTCAGTAAGGAGGGGGTATATTTCGAATCCGATCAAATTATCTATCCAGGGGAAGACATTTATATAGGACTAAAAAAATCCGCATCTTCTATTAACGATAATAAAGATCATATCCATGTTGAAATAAAATGGCGTAAAGATTTACAGAACGCCTCTTTTCGGTTCGGTTATGGGGCTAAGTTAATTAATCCCATCAACAGTTTGGCAATATCTATGGCTAAAGCTAAATTTCACCAACCGAGCACCCAAATCAATGTTTTTAAAAATAAAAAAGATCCTCGAAAACATCCCCGAAAACCTTACCGCAGAGTATTTTTTTTCACATCTATAAATAAACGCTACAAGGGTCTGATTACGAATATAAGCCGTGGCGGTGCCCATATCATAACCAGGGAAAAATTTTATTTAGGACAGATGATTCAACTTGTCATTCCAGGAGATAAGCAAAAAAAGGATGTCAAATTAAAGGGCTGGGTTGTCCGTTTGAGCCCGGAAGGACTTGGGGTCAGATTCGATAGAAGAAAAGGCCGAGACCGAAGAAAAGTATAGGATCGTCGCGGCAGCCTAAAATTAGAAGCAAAGAAGCACAATCGCAAATAGGCTTGGGCAATTCGACTTCCTGGTTATAGACCGCACATTGGGAATATAAATTTCCGTAACATTTAGGCCCTGCCAAAAACACAGCACTGGTTTCTGCCATTTTTCTTTGCTTGATACAGTGCACTATCTGCTCTTTTGATAAATTTATCTGAAGCAGTTTCCTCTTCAGTTTGGTAAGATGCAATACCGAAGCTCATGGTAAAATGAATCAAATTATTCTCATGCTTGATTCTTAAGGAAGCAATTGCCTTTCTGATCCTTTCAGCCACGATGCATGCGTCTTGACTTTGTGTATCCGGCAATATGATTGCAAATTCCTCACCACCATACCGCGCAACATGATCTGATTCTCTTATTTCCTGTTGCAGGCAGCCGGCAACAGCCTTAATGACTCGGTCACCGGCAAGATGACCGAAATCGTCGTTGATCTCTTTAAAATGATCAATATCTGCCATAAGGAGTGACAGAGGATGCTTATATCTTTCCGCGCGGGATATTTCCTGTGACAAAAGCTCCAGAAAATGCTGATGATTGATAAGATGCGTCATGCCATCACGCACGACTTGCTGTTTAAGCATTTTAATTTCATTTTTTTGGGCCAACAGGGTGTTTACCATTTCAGCCGAAAGTTTGGACAACTCTGTTTTTGCAGCCTGGAATATTTGGGCGTATTCCGCGCCATCTTTGAGGTTAATTTCAAAAATGGGAAATACCTGCCGGATTTGCTGATGGATGTCTTCCGCGATTTGATCCACATCTGCGTGTTCCCCGAAGCCATACGCCTCAATATTGTGGTTAATCAACCAAAGATTCAAACCCCCTAATTTGTCATCAAACAATTCGATAAAAAGCGAAGACAAATGGAGAATCCTGGTGAGATCCCGAATGCTGGATTGGGTGGAAGCTAACTTTTCAGGACTATGGTGGTATCCCACTGGCATATATAAAGTCTCGGGCAATCCCCAGGACTTCATCAGATATTCGCCTATTTCTTGATGGTTGTAACCCAGAATGTATTCTTCAGCATCCTGGCACTCCGAGCTTGTTTTCGCCATTTCAGACAGGACCAGATTATATTGTGCGGGCATGCAGTGTCCCAATGTAAGGCTTCCTATATTCTGCAGCAATCCCATGAAAAAAGCATTATCTAAAAATTCAGGGTTCAATTTTTGGGTAAGTAATTTTGCCGATACGGCACCGACAAGTGAATTTTTCCAAAAACTGGTATAATCAAATCCGTTTGATTGTTTTGATTGATAATTGTTTACCAGGGAAAAACCGAGAGCGATATTTTTCACCGTGTTAATGCCCAACATTTTAATACTGTGAAGGACCGATGTAACCTTGGACGGCAGATTATAAAATGAAGAATTGACCAACCGGAGTACCTTGGCACTCAATGGCGGGTCAGTTGATATAATATCACTTATCTCATCTATATCAGGCTCATTTTTCTGAACTGCCTCCAATATCTTAATGGCAATACCGGGAAGTGTTGGCAAATTCTCGATTCCACCAATAAAGCTTTCCAAAGATCTCTCTTTTTCCATAATTATTATAATTTAACATGATGCTTAATGAAAATATAGTAATTTTAGTTTCAGGTTTACACCTTGAAAAAAATCTATGTTTGTATTTTCTCGGGGTGAGTGATAAAATTT
>CALZJV010000254.1 GCA_945787595.1 uncultured Desulfobacterales bacterium
GATAACACTCGAGGACCTGAAACATTTCTCGTCAGTCCGGCGACTCGAAAGGAACGCTGTACGGCGCGATACACATCCTCGAAGTGAGGTAACGCAGCCATCTGGTTAGCCAGTCGCATCTGCCACAGCTTTTTCAAACGAGCTTGCTTTTTGGTGAATTCCGCGCCTATGCCTTCCAGTCCCCTACCACGGAATTCGAGCTTGCTCTGGATTTCAGGGATAAGTGCGGACACATCCATATTTTTCCGTTCAGTAAGATACCAGACATCGTAGAGGTCGCGTGGTTCGTTACGTGCGCGGTCGGTAAGGGCAACCACCTTCTCCGATAGAATTTCTTCTAGGGAATAGACCTGGATAGTCGCGTCATCCGGCAGATCCTCGTATTCCTGGTAACCCTTTAATACCGGCTTTTTCTGTAAGGGCAGCACAAACCGTTCATCGATGGTGATATCCACCTTCACTTCTTTGACTGTTGTGCCAGGCAACGGACCCTCATAGGCCAAATAAAAGCTGTGACTGTTATGATGTGATTTTCGATCCTTGCGGGAATAACGTATAATCACGCCCGAGGCTTTTTTGACTTCCACATATATTTTTTCCAGGCCGGCAAGTATCGTTTCCAGGGGCGTTGCCCTGGCTAAAGAAAAATCAAGGTCTTCGGAAAAGCGGTAGTACCCGAAATAGCACCGTTTCAGGGCGGTGCCACCCTTGATGGCGAGAACGTCTCGGAGCGGGGAGCGGGAAAGACCGACCAGGAACCAGGCCAGGCAATAGTCCCGTTCGAGCACGGCTTCGGGAATACGACGGCTGCCTGCCTTGGCAAGACGGTTTGATAGTAGCGAAATATTTCTTTGGGGAATCATTTATCAGGTTCCTATTATTGCTTTGATTTCTTCCGGGCTTACGTTGAGCCGCAAACGCCAGCGGGCTATGAAATTTCCTTCGGTCGGCAGCATCGGATCCAGGAGAACGTAGGTGGCGGTGAGTTTTTTACGCAGCAATTCCAACTGTCCGGTTTCTTCCGTTTCGAACAACTCAAGCAGGTAGCCGAGGCGGCGATAGACTGCACCAATATCCACCATCAGTGCGTATTCAACCAGTTTTTTCACGTCCATATCCTGCTGCCGCATCCAGAATCCCTTGGCGACTTCGCTGAAGCCACCGCAGTATTCCGACTGTCTGAGCCCATCGATAACGGTTCTCTCTAGATCACTGACCCATATCTTCCTGGTTTTGGTTGCCCAGTGATCCATCTCTCCGAAAAAATGCTCCGGTTTGCAGCACACAAAGCGGAATTGTGTGCCAAGTATGATGCGTGGACGAACCGACTGTGTTGTTGTTGTGTAGACCACTAGCTGTGGCTGAGTCACCATCTGGTGGATATCCATGGCTGAGGAATGGGATATAAAATATTCGGAGCTCCCGACGATCTCCGAAGCTACGACATAGGGGTCGCCCAGATAATCACGCGCGTGGCCAAGTTCGGCTGGCACCAGAATGAACAGACCCGGTTTAAGTCGGGTCGCTACTCCTTTGCCAACAAGACGGTTCACGAGCCCTCTGGCCGAGTTTGGACTGAGCCCGGTTATCGATTCCACGTCCCGAACCGAAAAGATCGTTTTCTGCCGCTCATAAAGCTCGGCAACGAGAAAGGCCAACCGAGGGCCAAGGGTTTTTAACTTTAAGTTATTATTCATACGCAAAACGTTTCAAATTTTAAAACATATCACAAATAAAATATAATTTGTCAATATAATTATCATATTTTAATCGCAATATGTTATTACTCCTATATCATATGGCGAATAAAAAATGAATAGTTATGTGGACAGTATTGAAAATGTCTATCGCCATGTTGTCGGTGTCAGTGTGTGCGCTAGCGAATAGTGTAACGGATGGTTTTGCAAAATATAGTAACAAGCATATACCCCGCCAGTAAAGTTGCTATTTTTCAATGCTAACTGTCAGAACAATTGCCCCCGAATATCCCGCCATAGCTAACTTTGCTATCCCGCGGTCCAGCTACCCCGCCCAAAAATAAAATAAAAGATTATCCCGCCTTTGTTGAAAAAGTATCCCTCCCATATTAAAAGGTTGGTTTCGCCGACCTAACCTTAAAATCAGGAGGGATACCTAAATGCCGCCGACAGCGACACTCGCAGACATTAAAGCACATCAGCACAGAGTCGAAAAGAATAAAATTACACCTAATAGTCTGCCGCCTTGTCCACGATGTAGCGTCGAATCGGCGTTTTTCAAGGTTCACGCATACCGTGAACGCCGGTTTTTAATTATTTTTGAGATGTTAATCAAAGCGGCCTACTGCAGCCTGGTTCGGTTTGGATGTCCCGGTTGCGGGAAGACATTCACCCACTACCCGGATTTTGCCATCGCTCACAAACATTACACTCGCCAGACGATTGAAGGCTTGTGCAGGGCCTATGTGGAAAATGATCAAATAACTTACCAAGATGCAACGATGACCGATGATGGCGTACCCGAACGTGCGGTCAGTGGCCGGATGCTGGCGCCATCAAGCATCCACCGCTGGATTGGCACGTTAGCCGAGCTGATCATAGCCAATGAGGATGCGTTTAAAAAATTGCTTCAAGAAAAATGTGCTGCGCAGCCTTTCAGGCATTTTGGCCCGATACAGATTTTTGAAAAAAAATACAAAACATCCCACAGAAAGGGTTGCCTGTTGTGGTGGCGGTGGTTTTTTAAGACTCAGGCGGTTTTAAAAAATCAGTTTTCACCAAGTTTGCAATAAGATCTGCCTGAACTTGATATATGGTGGCTCCATAATGTTATCAGCCCCCTGCACGGGGGATAGCTCACAACATAAGGAGGCACAATTATGGGTTCATACACCGATGGTTTCTTAAGAAGGCTGCGCAATGACATCGATATTGATCTGGTTATCAACCGCTTGAGACTTGAGAGGCGAGAGAGCAAAAAATTTTTTAGGTTCCGCTGTCCGGTTTGCCACGGATTTCATACAGCAACCCATGCGAAGACCAACCTGGGCAGATGTTTTGATTGCAAAATCAATTTTAACCCCATTGACTTGGTCATGGCGGCCACCGCGCGAAGCTTCGTTGAAAGCGTTGAGTTTTTGAAAAACCATATCACTGATACCCAGATAAGCTGAAAGCAGCATGGCGATATGGTGAAGAAAATAGATTTGTCCGACCAGCGTCTGGCACAGTTGGAAGCGGTAATTAAAAAATATCGACAGGACTTTTATTCGGTTGGAAAAGCACTCAAGGAGATCCGCGATGGCCGGCATTATCATAAGCTGTCTTTTAAAAGCTTTGAAAGCTATGTCAGAATCCGATGGGATATGGGCCGCTCCCATGCTTATCGGCTAATTGAAGCGTTTGGCGTCATCGATAATCTTTCCCCAATTGGGGAGCTATTGCCTAAAAACGAAGCCCAGGCCCGGCCCCTTACGAAACTGGATGTCTTTAGCCAAAGAAGGCTGTGGCGCGATTTTTTAAAAACAGGCAAAACGCTCACCGCGCTAAATATCAAAAAGTTCATATCGGCTCATTTGGGAGAGCAAAATACCAATGCACCCTTTATAGAGGTCATTAGCAGGGACTATAAGGAAGCGGTTGGCAGCATGCTTTCTCAGATTAGCATTGCGCAAAATGACAGCTGGAAATCCACTTCACAAAAAACCGCTTTGTACTGGAACAAGGTGATGAAAGAAAAAATTCTGTGGGAATAGGACAATTGGACGAGCCTTCGGACATATCAGCGCTTTGTTTAGATGATCAATTCATGATTTTGCTGCATAAAAAGATCATGAACAAGACCGGTTCGGCCAAGCGCCGCGCGAAAAAATATTATGTGGACCAGTATAAAAAAACAGGCATCATCCCCAAACCACTGCTGCTTGCCGGCCGCGGCATCATGGAGGGCCGAAAATGCAGCGGACGGCCGCCTGCGCTGTCTTGCGACGTAAAAAATCGCTTTATTCAAATGGTCAAGGCTGCCTGTGATGCCGATGACGACAATTTTATCTACGTTACCCGAAAGGCGCGAACGGTCAGTGTTTTTCACAAATTTCTGGAAGAAGAATTTCAAAAAAAGATTTCCATACACGCCCTTTACCGTCTGGTTCGGCAGCAAAACCTGCAACTGTATTTAAAAAAACCCGATTTTGATCAGCCGCCGGTCAAGGGGTTTTTCAACCCCGAGCAGGTTTTTAATCTGGTGCAGGTTGACGGCTGCAGCTTTCAGTACATCAAAATCAAAGATGAAAACGGGCAATGGCGTAAACCGCAGGTCATCGAATTTTATGATACCGGATCGCGGTATATGTTTGTGTTGGAATTTTATTTTTCCGAAACCAGCCTCAATGCGCTGGATCTGTTTACCCGGTTTTTACTGTATGGACCGTTTCCAAACAAACCCATCCGGCTGCGTCCGGACCGCGCCAAAGGGTTTTTGAACCTGAAGCGGCCAATCCACGAACTGAACATCAAATACTCGCTGCCCGATGGATTTTATATGCAGCCGGACTTTACCGGTAGAAGGTCACCAAAGCACAAGGTGCACTTGGAGTCGAGCCATCGCAGTCTGCATCATTTTGAGATCCGTATCATTAAAAAGTTTGAAGATGCAATCGTCAAAACCGAACCAGGATGGACCTTTAAAGGCAATAAGAAACAGCCCATTGTCGTTACCTGCCTGGACATCAGCCTCGAGCAGCTGCGGCAGGGCCGGATGCTTGAATTGTATCGCCGGCAGCACAATGAAAGTCTGCACCGATTTTGCGAGGCCGGCAAAACCCTAAAATGGGTGCCCAGCGAAAAGCTCACGGCATATTTGTCTGGTCAGCAGGCTATGGAATTTGATCCGGATCACGTGCAAGGCTTTATCCGCTATGGGTTTAACAAGCGAAAAGCTTTTGTGTCCACGCAGAAAACCATCACCTACGACAAACAAAAATATACTGTGGTTGTGGGAGCTGAAAAGTTCAGTTCGCACAAAAGCACACTGGTTCAAGTGTCTTGCTACAACAACAAACTCTATATTTTTGAACCTAAAAAAGATGGTGTCTTTTTGGGCGAAGCATTGTGCCAGCAGCCTTCGCAAAAACCCAAATCCGTGGTGCAAAAATCAGAAAAAAGGCTGAAACAAAATGAGGTTGAACAGATTGCCGCATATCTTGAAGCCAGGCAAATGAGCGTCGATATGAAAAGCCTGATTGCCTGCTACCGAAACGGGCTGACGTTCAATATCGCAAAGGCCGTCTTTGAAAACAACACAAAACGCTATGATCGGCTTGTGGCCAAACTACACGAGCCGGAAAGAGCCGGTTTTGTGCGCTTCAACGCATTTGCAATCGATTATAATCGTTATCGGCGAAATCAGCTGGCACCGGCTACGGGCAAGACGAGGGGGCATGAAGAATAAGCGCAAAGAACACTTCATTAATGACAAACGCCGCAGATCATATCTGGCCAGTGTCTATACCCGCATGTACCGGGGCAAAAGCGCGTTGATTGAGGGCGCCTACGGCGCCGGCAAAACCCGCTTTTTACAATTGATCCAGCCGAAAAAATTAAAACCGGTTTGGCTCGAATCACTGGATAACAGACATGAGATCCTGGCATCGATTCTTCAGGAGTTAAATTATGAAGGCCTGCCAACCCATTGGCACACCTCCAGGAATCTGAAAAAGATTTGCAGCCTGTCGGGCTTTTTTATTGTAATCGATGAGGCCAATGACCTGGATCGACGGGTCTGGCCATATTTTAAAAGAATCATCGATGCACACATACCGATGGTTATTGCAGGCTTGCCCAAGGTCAGAACCTATCTGGCCAGTGAACATCCCGATATTCTCAGCCGGCTGAAGGTACTGACGCTTTATCCCATAATCGTTGAAGACTTTATTGCCGAGTATAAGAATTTTTCTGCGGAAGCCATTGAGCAGATATATGCCGCCACCGACGGAGATATGCGCAAGTTTGAAGAAATCTGCTTGGAATGCCAGGATAAGGCTAAGGAACTCAAGTACAGTCTTGTGGATATCAATTTAGCCATTACCGTCCTCACTGATCTTCCCTCCAACCATTGATCCGACTTTACCCGGTGCCGTTCCAATCACCTTCATTCTTGGGCTTTAAACCAAGGATCTGAACAAAATCCCCATCAATAAAATTGCTTACCTCCGGGAGTTCTTTGACCGGTATCAATCAAAAATTGAAAAAATGACCGAAAACCGTGCCGGTTTTTTGCATTTGGGTGTCATTTTGTAAGAAAAGCAACCTATCGATTTTCTAGGGGCATGCAAATGCGAGGACAATTATTTTGCGAATATTGGCGTTACACTATTCGCTAGCGTATAGGGCATCTTTGTTTTATTGAGATATCCATAACATATATGAATTATTACGAAAATTTAGATATTGGCAAGATATATTAAACCAAGCATGAAAACTCTAATTACTACATTGTATCACTCTTTTTTCTTGACAATAATCATCATTTCTTATAGATAAATAATCGGCCTTTTCTGATATTAAGAATATCTTCTGATCTGGAATAGATATTATCTGAGTCATTTTCCTAACTTTTGATGTCCCCTCTGAGTGAATACGAATTCTGTCCCGAAGCCTAAAAAGAATATCTGGAGAACTTTTACCCACAAATAATCTTAACGTCACTGTATCATACTGGAGAAAGCCGTGATTAGACTTATCCAGAAGGCACCAAACCAAAGCCTCCAGGGTTTTACACCCTTTGGAGGTTTTTTATTTTTGTTTACCATTCGTTAAATCTCTTTCCCGCCCTACCTAAAACATAAAAAAGGAGGCGAAGATGAAAGAAAAATCCAATCACCTTAAATCTATTCTAAATTCAATAGCAATTTCTTTGGTCGTGCCTTTATTCATTTTTGCTTCTCAAACATCATCCTTAGCAGTCCAACCTCAAGTGGCCGCTGGTCCTCGCCATACCGTAGGTGTCAAATCCGACGGCACGATGGTGGCCGTGGGTCCTTCCAGTGCAAATGCTCCCGAGCAGTCGGATGCACACGGCATTCGTTCTCAAATACAAAATTTAATTGACGTTTTGGATTCACAGGGCTATGCAGAATTGATTTCATGGGATGAGCACGTTGTATTGGTCTACCGTTTGGCCGCGGATCGGGAACCCAGCCCAACGGAATTTTTTCAACTCAAAAAATTGCACGATCGCACTGGGCTAGCGCGAAGCGATGTTCTATCGATTGCTCTTCGCGGTCAAGGTATGCGTCTTTCTTGGGAACAATGTCGCACATTTTTAAAGCGGGTCACTGGTGCCGACTTTCGTGTTGACCGATCCATACGAGACAAGGCTCGGCAATTAGCTGCGATTCCTGAGCGAGAAGTGATTAAGCAAGTGTTGCCACCAGTGGAAAGCTCACCAGCCGGTGATACCGGTTTTCAACTCCAAGAAACCGACAGTATCGTGCCCTTTGAACAATACAATATCTATTTTGGCTATCTGCACGCCCACAGCACCATATCCGATGGTGAAGGCAGTCCGCGACGGGCCTACGAGCATGCTCGAGATCCCGGAGGTCTCGATTTTTTCGCGCTGACAGACCACGGATATGCCTTCAATCTTTGGCCTTGGGAAGATGAATGGGAAGAGATGGTGGAAGCCGCTGACGATAGCTATCAACCGGGGGTCTATGTAACGCTTTGGGGTTTTGAATGGTCCAACCTCGTTTATGGTCACATCAATGTGATTAATTCCTCTGATTTCACTGATTTTGCATCCGAGTCTACCCTTCATGATATCTATAATTGGATAACCGACCGCCCTACATGTTTCGGGCGGTTTAATCATCCGGGGGAGTATGATGAGACAGGTGACGAGTTTTCGCATTTCAAACCCTATTCCTATGCCATAGAACAGATGGTGGGAATTGAGAATTGGAGCGGCAATGATGGCTTCGATCGGCATTATTACGGGGGAAGCTGGTCATCGAGTGAGACAAGTTACTGGGATGTAGGGAATCAAAAAGGTTGGTATTTGGGATCGCTGGGCGGTCAGGACAACCATCAAGAGGATTGGGGTATTCGCAATGATTTCCGGACAGCCGTCTTAGCCATAGAGCTGACGCGTGAAGATATCATTGACGCTTACATGCATCGACGTTTTTATTCCACCGAGGACAAAGACTTGCACATTGATTTTCGATCTGCAGGATATCCGATGGGTTCTCGTTTAGCGGGTGTCAGTCATATTTTTGAAATAAAGGCCTGGGATGAAAGCGGAGATACGTTTCGGGAAGTGCGCCTGTACCGCAATGGAGAAATGATAAGAACGCAGAATGTTTCCGGCGAAGCGATTCATATCGTTCTGGACGAGAGTTCGAACAATGCAAATTCTGCCTATTATTACGTCATCATACAGCAAAACGACGACAATGATGGTAACGGTCGCAACGATGAGGCGATTTCGTCGCCGATTT
>CALZJV010000255.1 GCA_945787595.1 uncultured Desulfobacterales bacterium
CTGATGAAATCGGATGGATCTTTGCGCCCTTGCAGCGACAGCGCTGCCAGTTGCAAACCGGCAATCCATCCTTCGGTGCGCGTTTCTATCAATTGTATGTCCGGAGTTGAGAGTCTCAAATCCAAGCTCTCATTGAAGAGTTTGGCGGTTTCATCGGCGCTGAAACTAAGATCGGCAGCCCGCAATTCGGTCAGTTGGTTCTGGCTGCGTAAGCGGGCTAATAGCGGCAAAGGCGGGTCCGAGCGGGTGGCGATGATCAGGTGCATATGTTCCGGCAGGTTTTCAAGCAAAAAGACGATAAGGTCATGAATCGGTCTGGCATCGACTAAATGGTAATCGTCCAGAACAAGCGCCATATCCGTCGGGATACGGATGACATCATTGATCAGGTTGATCAGAATAGATTCGATCGGTGGCGGCTGCGGTGATTGCAGCATCGTTAAAGCGGCTTTACCGGTATCTGCTCCCTGGCCCTGGAGTCCCAGAATAACATAGGTGAGAAAGCGCAAAGGGTCGATATCAGCTTTGTCCACGGAGAACCAGGCTACCGGCATTTTGTGCGTGTGGACCCAGTCGACTAAAAGGGTGGTCTTGCCGAAACCGGCCGGAGCGGATATGAGGGTAAGCTTACGCTCAAAGCCCTCATCCATCCGTTTGACCAAACGCGATCGCGAAATCCATCTTGATTGCAAGGGAGGGACACAGAGTTTTGTTCTTAATGGAGTAAGGTGATGTATATCATCACATTTGACAGTGATCTCAGGCGATACGCCACCGGAAGAGTTATTTATTGAGGATGATTTGGTTTGCAAAATTCCTGCCTCCATTGAAAGTTCAAGGAACTAAAGATATCAGGAATTCAGGGGTGAAAATAGAGATGGCTCTGAACATACCACAATTTTAAAATCAAAAAAAGCAGTTTACAGCTGGATTTTGCGGTATGATTAAAATAGAAGGAACGAGCAGACGAATAACGATTGCTCGCTTCAAGATATCATTTGAATGGTAAACATGGTGAATACTCCAAGAAAGGTGACTGCCCACTTTCCAAAAATTCCAGTGTCTGCTATTCGTTCACTGCTGCAAACTTGGAACCTGTTCGCTTAAGAATGTGCTTACGTGCTTTCTGAATTCATTCATTTGAGGCAGCAACCCATGGCCGCCAGTTTCGAAAAGAACCAGTTTTGACTGCCTAATGTTTCTATGGGCAAATTCTGCGTGCTCGTAGTTCACCAATGCGTCGTCCCTGGCATGCAATATCAATGTGGGCGATGATATCTCGCTCATGGACGCGCTATCAAGCGGCGTAATCTCGAATTCATGTATCGAACCCCTTCTTCTCTGACTCATTGGGTGCATTACGTCCAATAATTCCTGGGCCAGTTGTTTCTGCTCGAGAGTAAAGCCCTTGTATACTTCCCGGGGAACTCCAATCAGTTTTAGGAACAGAAACCCGAAAACCTTGTTGAAACCCCAATATGCGAAGTCCGATTTCTGGATCGAGTGAATGACTTTATTGTGAAGAGCGTCCTTGTCTGGGGCAATGGGCATGCTTATCGCTGCGCCCAGTATCAACGCGGCGCACCTATCAGGATAGTCATGGGCGAATTGCAAGGCTGAAGGGTGACGTAAAGGGCGGCCTGTGCCTCTACAGAAGAGTCTTCGGGAATCGGCGAGCGCAGGTATCCAAAGCGTGAAACTGAAATCAGTTTGAAGCTATCCCCAAAGATTGTCCTGCCAGGCAGAAGAAGACCCTGGTCATACCCTCCGCCAGCCCCGTGAATCACCAGGACTGGCGGTCCCTCTCCTTTAACCGTATACTCAATATCTCCATGGTCGGTTTTCAGTATTTCACTGCCAGCAAGTACCTTTTCTCTTGCCCCGGATATTTCAGCTCGAAATCGAGCATACGTAATTGCAAACACTGACAGCAGTAGTAGGACTACCGCAATAGTTATGTATTGCATACTCCGCCTCCATTCAAAGATCATTCACGGTCTTCCGGCGACATCATGCATTTTTGGCTTGCCATTAGAGAAGTTGAAGGAGGGCAACTCATGCAAACCGTTATCAAAGCGGTCATCGTAAATGTCATATATGCAAAAAAGAATTAAGTACATTACTTTTTTTCGACTTATTTTGTTGGGGATTGTGTGCCTCAATAAAACCCGAACAATATTCTGAATTTGTTTTATATTTGTTCAGCTAACCATAAATTCGATCCGCCCATTGTCGTAAAACCTTGAAAATATTTTGTTTGATCCTTGGTAGACTTTATTCGTTGAATTATAGGCGTGTTTAAAATTGACAGTAATGGACAATCAGAGCTATATAAAAATCATGCCGATCATGTTTGTCCATAAGCTTTTCGTTGAATCATAGGATTCCTTTATAGGCTTGTGCAGCATCGTTGATGATTTCAAATATGGTATTGAAATCTGATTCTTTACATTTCCTTATCATTTTTTTATAGAAGTCATTTTTGGAAAGCGCAAACCTGCAAAATTCAATCAACCAGAATAAGAATGGGCATAATTCAAAAGCTGGTTTTTGCCAATGAACACCCCCATTCTTTTAAATTACAGCTTTCAAATCGTTATCGCAAGGGTTACTAGAGGATGAATTGGTAAGACCGATACAAGCATAATGATTTGAAAATTAATACTGAAATAAAAGTTAACGCTTATTGCGAATTGGGCAGAAACAAAACTATAAAATTTTAGCCTTGAAACAATTGTGTCTTCTGTTTTCGAACACTTGTCTTCTGATCCCAAAAAGGAGGATTGTCCTTATGGCAAGGTGTCAATTGTGTGGAATCACATCTCCCAGCATTTCCAAAGCATTTAGCGTTTGCCTGGTCTGTATCCGGCTCAGGCCGCAAAAGGCGCTTGAAATTGCCATAGATTCCCACCGGATCAGTAGAGCCGAGTTCGGGCTGCCGCCAGGACCTCCGGATGACCCGGATGGGATACTGTGCAATCTTTGTGTGAATGCCTGCAAAATTGGCAATGGTTCTAGTGGATATTGCGGACTGCGAAAGAACCAGGACGGTCGGTTAACTGGAGCCTCTAAAACAAAAGCCAAACTTTCCTGGTATCACGATCCGCTCCCCACCAATTGTGTGGCTGATTGGGTGTGTGCGGCGGGGACTGGAGCCGGGTACCCGACCTATGCGCATTGCCCAGGAGCTGAATCCGGATATAAAAATCTGGCTGTTTTTTTCCAGGCCTGCTCGTTTAACTGCCTTTTTTGCCAGAACTGGCATTTTAAAAAGGAAACCTTTTCATCGCCAGCCAGAACAATTGAGGATCTGGTTCGGGATGTTGATGCACAGACCTCCTGTATTTGTTATTTTGGAGGAGACCCGTCGCCACAACTTCCCTTTTCCCTAAAAGCCTCCCGGGCAGCGCGTGATCAAAAGAAAGGGGAAATCTTACGCATCTGTTGGGAAACCAACGGCTCAATGAATCCGAACCTGCTGGATCAAATGATGGAGCTGGCAGTTTGCTCCGGCGGTTGCGTCAAGTTTGATCTGAAGGCATGGGACAAAAATCTTCATGTCGCCTTAACCGGTGTCGAAAATCAAAGAACCATTGAAAATTTTGTCCGGGCTGCCGCACATATCAGCCAGCGGGCCGAGCCCCCGGCATTAATTGCCAATACTTTGCTGGTGACCGGCTACATCGATGCTGAAGAGGTGGCGGCGATCGCCCGATTTATTGCTTCCCTCGATCCGAATATTCCATACAGTTTGCTGGCTTTTCATCCCCAATTTTATATGTCGGATCTGCCGATGACCTCCAGAGCGCTGGCTGATCGATGCGGCCAGGCGGCCAGGGATGCCGGCCTAAAAAATGTGCGCATCGGGAACGTGCATTTGTTGACGTAATCGCTGGGTGTTGGCGGAATGATTGTACAGATGGCAGGATTTTGCTATTCTTTTGAAGCATTCCCATTTTCCTGTGACACGCCGATTCTGATATAAATATTCAATGATCCGTGTCCTCCGCAGTGGAAAACCATGGCGTCGAATAAAATTTTTCGAAGACAACATAATTACGTTGCGACTTGTAAGGGGCACGCCAATCCTTGGCTGTGTTCGTTCCTCGGGTAAGGTTTGAAAAATCGAATAAAGTCCTGATCAATCAATCCTTTTATTTTCAAAAAAAGCTGTTAAACTTACTCCACCAAGCTAAACTGGGATTTACAGCTTGTTTTCCATGTCAAAGGACCTGTTCATTAGATAGGATCCATGCGCCTGTTATCAGCTATACCATCGCCGGTCCTCACCATCACAACCACCGGTTTTGTAGCGACCGTTGCTCAAATTATTATTTTAAGAGAGCTTCTGGTTTTGTTTTACGGCAATGAATTGTCGGCGGGAATAATTTTTGCTGGATGGCTCCTCTGGAGTGGACTGGGAAGCGGGCTATCCGGAAAGTGGGCATTGAAGGTTTCTGCGCACACCACCCTGCTTCGGCTGATGCTTGTTTGTCTTTCGGCCATGCTGCCCCTGACAGTGCTGTTCATCCGTGCAACCAGAATCATCTGGACGCTTCCTGCAGGAGAATTGCCTTCCATCGGGAAGATGCTTCTTATTTCCGTTGCAGTTACAGGTCTCTTCTGCCCGGTATCTGGCGCACTTTTCGGAATCTGCTGGGCAATTCACCGAAAAAAAGGGGAGAATCGGCCCCTGCGGATCTATCTGGGAGAGGCGCTGGGTTCGGCCGCCGGTGGCCTATCTTTTTATTTTGTATTTCTTCCTTATGTTTCGGTCTTTACAACAATATGGATCACTTGCGGAATGATCCTATTCATTTGCTGGTGGCTGTTTCGGCCGTGGCGCCCTATTTCAAACATGCGTTTTGGGCACTTGATGTGGATTACAGTATCCTTACTGGTTGTATCCGGTGCGGTTTCCGGGTCTGGTTTGGATCATATTAGCCGTCAATGGCAATGGGGTTCGAGCCTTTCGGCCGTGTATGACACAGCCTATCACAACATTGCATTGTTGAAAAAGGAGGGCCAGCTATCGGTTTTTACCAATGGCCTCTGGTTATTTTCGGAACCGGATCGGCTCAGCGCCGAACATGGGGTCCACTTGGCCCTCCTTCAACATCCGAATCCTAAAACCATCCTTCTTCTGGGAGGCGGAATCGCCGGCCTTCTGGAAGAGCTTTTTAAACAGCCGGGCATCCGGCATATCGATTACGTGGAACCGGATCCGGATTTCATTCGTCTTCTCAAACCTCATCTGTCATCTGCAACGCAGGCATCTCTTCAACATCCCCGCCTGCGGCTGTTTCACCAAGATCCCCGTATCTTCATGCGTCGCTCTCATACGCGCTACGACGTCATTTTGATGAATATGGGAGATCCGATCACTGCTCAGATGAACCGATTTTATACGAAGGAATTCTTCGCCCAGGTGAAACAGCGGCTTTTGTCAGGTGGGATTTTTTCCTTTGCGGTTTCCGGTGGCGAAAGTATGCTGGGTCCAACCCAGGCCCGCTTTTTGGGTTCCATAAAGAAAACCCTGCTTCAGATTTTTCCCAGAACGCTAATCTATCCCGGCGACCAAATACGATTTTTTGCCACCGATATATCCGGAGTGCTCCTTTCAGATTACTCGGCCTTGGCGAATCGGATATCTGAACGCAGCCTCCAACTCAGATACATCCGGGAAGATATCCTTCAAGATGCACTGAGCCCCTTCCGTCTCGATTATCTGAAATCCATTCTGGAGGGCATAACGGGAGCTGCTGTCAACAGAGATTTTTTCCCCATCTGTTATTTCCATAATCTGATGATGTGGGCGAACCAGTGGCATGACGTATTGCAAAAATTTCTCAATATCCTGGCAGATTTAAAGCTTCGATGGCTCTGGACCGCTTTAGCCATCGCAGGGGTAATAATTGTTGCGATTTTCTGGACGGGTCGTTGCAAATTCAGGGTAGCGGTTGCCGGAAGTATCTTTGTATCGGGTGCCATCGAAATGGTGCTTCAGGTGGTATTTTTGTTAAGCTTTCAAATTATTCAAGGATTTGTTTATCGTCAGCTTGCTTTGATTATCGCATTTTTCATGACCGGATTGGCTGTAGGGTCCGGATGGATTTCCTGGCAAAACCCCTCCCAGCCGAAAACCAATGTTGCTCGGGGACTTTTTATTCGAGTCCAGGCGCTGGTCTGTATGCTCCCTTTGGGGTTGATGCTATTTTTACCGCTGATTCATGGAGAGATTCAGAATTTTTTGTCTCCGGCGGCAATGGGTTGGCTGTTTTCAGGTCTCAGCTTGATCACCGGTATTCTGGGCGGCGTTCATTTTGCCTTGGCAGTCATAGTTATGGCCGGTACCGGGGTTGCTTTGGAGAAAATCGGTGGAGGATTCTATGCACTAGATCTTACAGGGGCTGCCGCAGGTATTCTCATTGCCGCTTTATTCATACTCCCGATTTACGGCATCATGAATACGTTGATTTTTCTGAGCACTTTGTCCGGTATCAGCCTGCTGACACTTCTGCGATGGCCATGAAAGTTTTCGACCTGAGCGGATAGTTGAGTCAGTACATCGATGAAATCAAATTATTTTCACCGCAGAGACGCGGGGGACGCAGAGATGCTTTTTCTTATTCTTTGCCGTTGATCCTCCAAAAATACCGGCGGACAGGAAGGACGGCAAAGGATAAATGACCAATTTTTCTGAAAATAATTAGGGTTTTAGATATGTTATAAAGATAGTTGCCCTGGCGATGACATATACTTTATAAAGCTGGTTCTTTTTGTTTTCCGGTGACCAACCTTTAAACTATTTAAAATCCAATGGTTGTCCCTGCCTTTGCGGGGCCTCTCACCGGAAAACAAAAAATAATTTAACCTTTGCGTTCTTTGCGCCTTTGCGGTGAATAAATAAATCTTGCTGAAAATCCATATATTTATTTTACCGCACTGCTTGAAATCTTTTGATTCAAGATTCAGGAGATTTCCAAATGCCGAAGATGGCCCTTCCACAATATTGACACTTCCCATCATTTAAGCCCAGCACTTTTACCCGATAGCCGATCCGACGAATCAGCATTTTCTTGCAGTGTGGACAGTAAGTGTGTCCCCCTGGATGTTCGGGCACATTACCCACGTAGACAAAATGGAGGCCTTCATCAATAGCAACTTTCCTGGCCTTCTCAAGCATTGATACCTGTGTCGGTGGAATACTTTTTAGCTTGTAGCGCGGATAAAACCGGATAAAATGGAGCGGAATATCTGGTCCCAGCTCTTTATAGATCCACTGACACATGGCGCCTACCTGCTTTAGGTCATCGTTTTTTCCAGGAACCATCAAATTGACAATCTCAGTATGCACTCGTCGGGATTTAAGAACCTTTAAGGTGTTTAACACCGGCGCAAGACTGCCGCCCGTCATGGTTTGATAATAATCCTCTGTAAACCCCTTAAGATCAATGCAGGCGGCATCCAGAACATCACAAAGATCTTCAAGCGGTTTCTCGTTTATGAATCCATTGGAATGCATGACTTTTAGAAGCGGCTGGGATTTTGCGAGGCGACCGATCTCAAGCATATACTCGATGAAGATAACCGGCTCAACATATGTTGAAGCGATAACCTGACTTTTATATTGAAGCGTGCTAGATATGACCTGATCCGGCGAAAGCCTGTAATTATAAGTTTCATCAGGTCGCGCCTGAGAAATTTCCCAGTTTTGACAAAATTTGCAGTCGAAATTACAACCTGCCGCAGCAAGGGAAAAGGCGCGGCTTGCTGGAAGTACATGATAGAAGGGTTTCTTTTCTATTGGATCAATATGAACAGCACACGGGTTGGCATAAACCAAGGAGTAATATTGCCCGTTGATGTTTTCTCGCACCCCGCAAAGCCCTCGTTCTCCGGGATCAACCTCACACCCGTGTGGGCAAAGCTCACAGTGGATCCTCTGATTATCCATCGGCGTAAAATAGGGGGAAAGTTTCCGCTCAATGAAACCTTTTTTTATCGCTGCAGACCAGGCAGAACGCGATGAGGTACACAAAGGAAACAGAGCGGAACTTGCACTAATAGCAAGGCTTCGCCCGCATAGGCCAAGAAAATTACGGCGCGTTATTTGGTCTTTCATGGGACCTCTCCCTAACTGATCGGTTCCAGGTTCAGGGTTCAAAGTTCAAAGGTTACAACTGTTTGAAACTGCATAATATATTGATCAAGATCCGGAATGTCCGACTTTACCCATTGGGTGAAAAGGCGTTATGAACACATGAAGGCTGAATCCCTTTGTTAGGAGCCGGTTGGGATTTCTTCAACCCTGAACGTTGAACCCTGAACCGCTCAACCTTTGTTAGTGTAAAAATCTCTAATCCTTACAGATCTGGGATCCAAACCTGTCAATCCGTATTTTTCAGCCCAATCCATTGCTTCTAAAAATTCCTGAGCGCTGATCCCTCGTGCAATTTCGGGATATTCAAAGGCTTTGTAATCCACGTGGTACTGCGCCATGATATTGACATAGGTGGGTTGGGGAAGGTTCTCGGCCACCCACTTGACGAATTTTTTTGTCCCCGCAACTCGATTCGGCATAACAAGGTGTCGAATCATCAATCCTCTATGGGCAATTCCTTTATTGTCCGCTTGATGAACGCCGACCTGCCGGTTCATTTCGAAAACCGCCGCCGATGCCACTTCTGGGTAATCCCAAGCATCAGATGAATATTTGGCTGCCATATCTCCATCCATGTATTTGATATCTGGCAGGTAAATATCCACAATGCCGTCTAAAATCTTCAATATCTCCACCCGCTCATAGCCGCTGGTATTATACACCAGAGGAATACGAAGGCCCTTTTTAAATGCCATTCTGGTGGCACTAAGGATATTGGGCATCACATGGGTCGGGGTTACTAAGTTGATATTATGGCAGCCAATTTCCTGAAGGTACATCATCATTTGTGCCAGGCCTTCATCTTCAACCGCCCTTCCTTCCCCCCTTATGGCAATCGGCCAGTTCTGACAGAAGACACAGCGAAGACTGCAATTGGAGAAAAAAATCGTACCGGATCCGTGTTGGCCAACTAACGATATCTCCTCGCCGAAATGGGGCTGGGCTACGTAAACCATGACTTTCAGCGGAGCTTGGCAAAATCCCCTTTCCCCATCCAGCCGATTCACGCCACATTCCCGCGGACAGAGCCGGCATTCTTCAAAGATTGAGTAGGCTTCTTTGACTCTCTCAGCCAATTTACCTTCTTTTTCTAACTTTCCATAAGCTGGATACCATTGCTGTTCTTTTTGTACTAAGGCATAAACAGGGCTATGAGAGTAAAGCAGGGAGCCGCCCAGAATGAGAGTACTTTTAATGAAATCCCTTCTGGTTATCTTCATGTTGAACACTCCATGATCTTAATCAGTTAAAAGCAATTAAAAATCCGAAGGATTCTAATTGAGAAGTGGAATCTAGTTCGCTTTCGAAACGAATGTGCACCTCAGGCCAGATGTGACAGGAAAAGCAGAATATCATTAAAATATCTGGTCAGAAACCAAATAACACAAAGCGACTGATACATAATAAGATTATCCCCAAAAAGGTCGCGTTTGTGGCTTCCTCAATTGCATAATGCATACACGAATCTTCAACATTTTGCAAGGCATCAAATTGTGGATCGTGCCTCAATCGAATCCGCCTTATCTATCTAAAAATATGATAGACTTGTAATGGCAATCGCAACATTATCGATCGACATTATCCTAAATAGATGAATCAGATATTTCGTCCTTCTCGATGAATTGATTTAGGAAGGCGATTTCAAATTAACCCTGTCCAAAAAAAAATAAAACGGCAGAGCCCCTGAAAAAGAACCCCGCCGCTAAAATGCAATAGCTTGTAATGGTTTACCCTTTATTAAATCTAGTTAGT
>CALZJV010000256.1 GCA_945787595.1 uncultured Desulfobacterales bacterium
ATAGGTATCAGATCTTGTGACATGCGACAGAATACCACAGTCCATATCTGTGGCTTCCAGCAAAGTGGCTCCGGCCCCATCAGAATAGATCATGCCGTCTACATCATGAGGATCGCATACTCTCGACAACGTCTCCGCTCCGATAACCAATACTTTTTTTGCATCACCGGACTTGATATAATAATCGGCGATTGTCATCCCGTGCAGCCACCCCGGACAGCCAAAGGGAACATCATAAGCAACGGTATAGGGATTTTTGATTCTCAGTTTGTGCTTCACCCTGGACGCGATGGTTGGTACCATATCGGATTTAATGTTATCGGCCTTAACATCACCAAAATTTTGAGCAACGATAATGTAGTCGAGGCTTTCCCTGTCGATACCATCGAGGGCACATTCGGCAGCCATAAAAGATATATCGGATGCATTCAGATTGTCTTCTACATATCTTCTCTCACGGATACAGGTGATTTCCTGGAGCTTATCGACGATATCCGCGGATGATTTTGCTATCTTGGTACCATCCGCTTCATAGAAATCGTTGCAAAGAAACTGCCGGTTAGGGACCTTTACGGTCGGAATATAGCTGCCGGTTCCGGTTATAATCGATTTTATCATAATGGATTAAATATAATCAAAAAACCTGCTATTTCAATGATTGGCTACATTTTTTAAGCTTTTAATTATACCTAAGATGAGCGATTTTATGCGAACAGATAGGCCGATAACTTGATGCAGCAGGGCTTGCAAAAATTATAGGTGTCACTTTGCTTTTCAAATTCTTAGAGAAACCCGTGAAATCTGCGATATTTGCTGATTAAAAAAAGGCTAATCAAATTATTGATTAACCTTTCCCCAAAAAATGGCGGGAGCGACGAGACTCGAACTCGCGACCTCCGGCGTGACAGGCCGGCGTTCTAACCAAACTGAACTACGCCCCCATATGTTTTGTAAAGCCATCCCCATTCTGATTTACAGAAAAAATCTCAGGAGACTCGAACTCTTAACCTCCCACTCGGAACTGACGGGCCGCTCTGACCAAACTGGACCATGTTGCATGTGAAATTTGCTTGAGTCAGCATCGACCACTTGAAGGCAAGTGGTAGGCGGAACAGGGCTTGAACCTGTGACCCTCGGCTTGTAAGGCCGATGCTCTCCCAACTGAGCTACCCGCCCCTAACAACCTCCTGGCTTTAATCACGAGACCAGGATAGCTAACAATTTCAACCCATCTTGTCAAGACCAAATTGGCTTTGAATTATTTTTATTGGTAAATTGGGTAACTATCATTGAAGCCCAAAAGTGGTTTACACTTTTTCTAGTTACTTTTTACATATATTTTTAGTTCGAAAGAAATAACAAAGCTGTGAACTGGTAAATGAAGGATGTCGCAAATTGTAATCAGGTCCCTATACCAGTGGCCTTGATTTGCTCGAACTTTCGACTGCTATTTCAAAGGGGATATCCACTTTCTTAAAAATAGCTTCCCCTTCCTCCTGGATCAAGGCATAACCAAGCACTTCATCCATGTGCTCTACCGGAACGATTTCAAGCTGTTTGGAAATGCTATTGGGAACATCTCGTAAATCTTTTTCGTTTTCTTTGGGAATAAGAATCTTTTTGATACCTCCACGGTGCGCCGCAATGATTTTTTCTTTCAAGCCGCCGATAGGAAGCACCCGACCGCGCAGGGTAATCTCACCGGTCATGGCGATATCGCGGTAGACAGCTCGTTTGGTCAGGGCCGACACCAACGATGTACACATGGAAATACCGGCGGAAGGACCGTCTTTGGGAATGGCCCCTTCAGGAATGTGGATATGAATGTCATATTCCTTATAAAACTTATCTTCAATCATCAAATTGGCAGCACGGGAACGAACATAGCTCAAGGCCGCCTGGGCGGATTCCTGCATGACTTCGCCAAGCTTGCCAGTTACGGTCAGTTTTCCTTTACCGGGCATGATCAGGGTTTCAATGAAAAGCAGTTCGCCACCTACCTGGGTCCATGCCAGTCCGGTCACCATGCCGACCTGGTCTTTTTCCTCAACCTGTTCCTGGCGGAACCGATAAGGTCCCAGGAATTTTGAAACGGTTTTTTCGGATACCCTGAATTCGATCTTGCCGGTTTCTTTCAAGACTTCACGGGCCAGCTTGCGACATACCGAAGAAATTTCTCGCTCAAGGTTTCTGACGCCGGCTTCACGGGTATAGCGCCGGATAAGTGTCATAATCGAATTTTTCGAAAAGGAAACATTTTTATCTTCAAGGCCATTGTTCTTAATCTGTTTAGGAACCAGAAAGCCCTCAGCGATATGATATTTTTCATATTCGGTGTAGCCGGGCAGCCGAATAATCTCCATACGGTCCTGCAGGGGCAGTGGAATGTCCGGCAACGTGTTGGCGGTGGTGATAAAAAAGATATCGGACAGGTCATAGTCCATATCCAGGTAATGGTCATTGAAGCTGAAGTTTTGTTCTGGATCCAGAACTTCCAAAAGGGCTGACGATGGGTCTCCCCTGAAATCCATACTCATTTTATCGACTTCATCCAGGCAAAAAACGGGATTATTGAACCCCGCCTTTTTCAGGGATTGGATAATTTTACCCGGCATCGCCCCGATATAAGTCCTGCGATGTCCCCTGATTTCGGCTTCATCCCGAACACCGCCGAGAGAAAGGCGAATATATTCCCGCCCGGTGGCTCTCGCAATGGATTTGGCCAGCGATGTCTTGCCGACGCCCGGGGGGCCGACAAAACACAGAATCGGGCCACGGATTTTTTTGACCAGGGCTTGAACCGCCAAATATTCCAATATGCGTTCTTTAGGTTTCTCGAGTCCGTAGTGATCCTCATCAAGTATCCTCTCGGAGTTGTCGAGATCATCCCCTACTTCGGTTTTTTCAAACCAGGGCAGACTGATAATCCAGTCGATGTAGTTGCGAACCACCGTGGCCTCAGCCGACATGGGCGTCATCATCTTTAATTTCTTCAACTCCTGCTCGACTTTTTCGGTAGCCTCCTTGGACATTTTTTTATTTTTTATCTTTTCTTCAAGTTCCTTGATTTCATCGGCCGCTTCATCTTCGGCACCCATCTCCTTTTTTATGGCGCGCATCTGCTCATTCAAATAATAATTCTTCTGAGTCTTTTCCATCTGTTCCTTAACACGACTTTTAATGCGCTGATCCATCCTGAAAACTTCGATCTCCATTTTTATCAGACTCAAAAGAAGCGCTATTCTATCGGATAAACTGACCGTTTCCAGGAGCCGTTGCTTGTCTTCGATTTTAAAAGAAAAATGTGCGGCCACAGTGTCGGCTACCTGGGAAGGATCTGTGATGGCGGATACGTTCGATATCAGTTCCTTGGATATGCTCTTGTTCAACTTGGCATATTGCTCGAAACCGTCCTGAATAGACCGGCTTAATGCCTCTCCCTCCGCATGAGGCAGCTCGGGGGTATGAATTTTTTTCAGTTCTACCTGAAAAAAATCCTTATTATCTATGAATCGGGATATCCTTGCTCGGGTTTTGCCTTCCACCAGTGCTTTTACCGTGCCGTCGGGCAATCGCAGAAGCTGCAGCACTTTGCCGATGGTTCCCACACCGCTGATATCTTGTTCCCCGGGATTATCAATGCCGGCCTTAATCTGGGTAGCAAGGAACACATTCTTGTCCTTGTTCATCGCATCGGATAGCGCATTGACAGATTTTTCACGTCCCACAAAAAGGGGCGCTACCATATGGGGAAAGACGACGATATCCCTCAGAGGCAAAAGCGGCAGAAGTAATTTTGAAGAATCAGGTTCTTCGTCTTTAAAAAATTTCGGAATATTCACCATGGCAATGAAATCTCTACTGTTAAGGTTAAAATGTTGGTATCTATTAATGATGGAATAACGATTATTTAAGGTTCGCCAGCGGATCAATTATAAAAAAACAAATTTAATATGAAAGAGCTAGCCGACTCCACTAGGGTAGCCAATGTCTATGACGGCTGCGAGCGACATCCAAAAATATACAATATTCAATTTTCAATATTCAATTCCAAAGGCCGCTCATGCTTGCTTTTTAGTTTGTTCGTATAGCAAAATCGGGGATTCGTTTTTCAACACGACTTCTTCACCGATGACGCATTCTTTAACATTTTCAGCAGATGGCAGTTCATACATGATATCGAGCATGCAGCTTTCCATAATCGCCCGCAACCCCCGGGCACCTGATTTTCGCTTGGTAGCTTCTTTTGCGATAGCCGATAGCGCACTATCGGTCAGCCGCAGGTTAACCCCTTCCATATCAAATAGCATTTTAAACTGCTTGAGCAGCGCATTTTTAGGCTCTTTCAGTATCCGGATCAGGGCATCTTCGTTTAATTCACCCAGGGTGGCAATCACCGGCAGACGTCCTAAAAATTCCGGGATCAGTCCGAATTTGATCAAGTCCTCAGGCTGAACCATTTTCAAAGTTTCACCGATACTCCTCTCTTTCTCTTTGACAATCTTGGCGCCGAAACCCATCATTTTAGATCCGGTGCGCCGCTGAATGATTTTTTCAAGACCATTAAACGTCCCACCGCAGAGGAAAAGTATGTTAGAGGTGTCAACTTTGACAAAATCCTGCTGGGGATGCTTGCGGCCGCCTTTGGGTGGCACGCTGGCGGTGGTGCCTTCGATGATTTTCAATAATGCCTGCTGAACACCTTCTCCGGATACATCGCGGGTAATGGAGGGGTTATCCGTTTTGCTGGCAATCTTGTCAATTTCGTCAATATAAACGATGCCGCGTTTGGCCTTTTCGACATCATAATCGGCATTTTGTAGCAAGGAGAGAATAATGTTCTCGACGTCCTCTCCGACATAGCCGGCCTCGGTCAAACTGGTGGCATCCGCAATGGTAAAGGGAACATTTAAAAACCGTGCCAGCGTCTGGGCCAGCAGGGTTTTGCCGCAGCCGGTGGGGCCGATTAAGAGGATGTTGCTTTTTTGAATTTCGATGTCACCGGCACTAATTGGCGCATCGAGGCGCTTGTAATGATTGTAAACCGCAACGGAGAGCACTTTTTTTGCCGCTTCCTGCTCAATGACGTACCCGTCCAACTTTCCTTTAATTTCCTTCGGAACCATGATCTGTTCCGAATCTTTGGCATCCTTTTCACTCTCCTCTTCTATGATCTCACTGCAAAGCTGGATGCATTCATCACATATGTATACCGCCGGACCGGCAATCAGCTTCCTGACTTCTGATTGATTTTTACCGCAAAAGGAACAAAAGAGATTGTCGTTTTCGTCTTTTTTCTTTGGCATATTAAGTCTCCACCGCTTCAATTTTATCAAGGTCGTCCCGATCCGTAATGACGTGATCGATGATGCCGTATTCTCTGGCCTCCTCGCCGGTCATAAAAAAATCGCGGTCCGTGTCTCCTTGTATCTTCTCTATTTTCTTGCCGGTATGCTTGACAAGTATCTGATTCAAGGTATCTTTCATGCGCAGAATCTCTCTGGCTTGGATTTCGATATCGGAAGCCTGTCCCTGGAAACCTCCCATAGGTTGATGGATGAGGATTCTCGAGTTGGGCAGCGAATATCGTTTGCCGTTTGTTCCGGCCGTCAGTAATACCGCACCCATGCTGGCGGCTTGCCCGATGCACACCGTGGTAATATCCGGCTTGATATACTGCATGGTGTCATACACCGCCATTCCGGCGGTGACCAGGCCGCCGGGAGAATTAATGTAAAAATTGATATCCTTGTCAGGGTCTTCGGATTCGAGAAAAAGAAGCTGCGCAATCAATAGATTGGCAACTTCATCATTCATAGCGGTTCCGAGGAAAATGATTCTGTCTTTGAGCAGTCTTGAATAGATGTCGTAGGCACGCTCTCCCCGGCTGCTTTGCTCGATGACCATGGGAATAAGTGGCACAGATGTCCTCCTTTTATATATAAGAAGTTGATTAACTAAACCGGAAATACCGCAATTGAAGATTGGCCATATTCAGTCTTTTGTAGCTGCCGCCTCGTTCTCCATAGCGGCGTCTTCCTCTTTTTGCGCTTCCACCTCCTCGATATTGCTACTATCAATAATAAGCTTGATCGCTTTTTTTTCAAGTAGAGCGTGTTTGAAATACTCGATCTTGTCCTTGTTTTGATCGTAATAATTTTTAATTTGTTCAAGGGGTTGATTAAAGCTTTGCGACATCTCCTTTAGCCCGTCTTCCAGTTCATCATCGGAAATGGTCAGGCTCTCCTGATCGATCAATTTGCCGAGCAACAGATGGCGTTTAACCTGTCTGACCGCTGTGTCACGGTATTTTTCGGCAATAGATTCCCTGGAAAGTCCGATATCCTCCATAGAAATATTCCGCTGGGCAAAAGAACGCTCGGCTTCTTCAATGATCCCTTCGAGCTCTATATCAACCATGGCGTCCGGCACTTCAAAATTGGAGCGGGAAATCAGTTCTTTGTAAATTTGTTCATGCAATTCTTGTTCCATGCGCTTGTTGTAGCCCTGTTCCAGGTTATCCGAAATGGCCTTTTTGAGTCCATCAAGACTCTCATATTGGCCGGCTTTTTTGGCAAGCACATCGTCAATATCAGGCAGCACCTCTTCTCTGATTTCATTGAGGGTAACCTGAAATGAAATATTAAGATCCGCCAATTTTTTGTTAAAATAGTCCTGGGGAAATTTTACTTCAAAATCCTTTTTATCACCGGGCTTCATGCCGATGAGCTGATCGTCGAAATCCTTAATGATGGGGCCTTCCCCGATTTTCATATTAAAATTCTCTGTTTTGGCGGTTTCGGGAAACGGCCGGTCTTCTTTGAAACCTTCAAAATCGATTAAAACAAAATCGTCTTTTTGCGCTGGACGCTCTTCTGAAATTTTCTGGTGTTTAGCCATGTTTTTTTGCAACATCTTGAGCTGGGCCTCGATTTCCTGATCTAAAACCTTGTAATTTGTGCGTTTTAGGGATAAATCGCGGTATTCGATATCTTCAAGTTCAGGCGAAATCTCGACTGTGGCGTCATATCGATAAGGTCCTTCAGCCTCCAGTTCAGGAGGGTTAACATTCGGAGTCCCCACGATCTTGAGATCGGTCTCCTTTAGCGCATCCATAAAGGAGCTTTGGATCAGACTGGAGGTTACATCAGCATGAACATCCTTTTTAAATAGCCGTACTACCACCGACCGGGGTACTTTACCGGGCCGAAAGCCTTTGACCTTCGCTTTTTTTCTCAAATTATTGTAAGCCTTGTCCAGTTCTTGAACAACTGTTTCTTCAGGTATTTCAATGTGCAGTGTCTTTTTAACACTGTTTATATCTTCAACTGAAACTTGCATCATCATCCTTTCTGAATTTGAAATGGTGCGAGAGGGGAGACTTGAACTCCCACTCTGTCGCCAGAGCTGGATCCTAAGTCCAGTGCGTCTACCAATTCCGCCACTCTCGCATACTTACTTGACTTTATACCCGATTTCGTTAGATACCAGTATAAGGAACAATACTGATAATGTCAATGCGAATAGCTGTCAAGAAAAAGGATGAATAAGTTGAATATTGGTCCACAAAATTTTCACCACAGGGTAATGCCGATACTCGGGTTCTTGATCCTCTGGTCCCTTGGCAGCGGTGCAATCCCGGCCTTAGCAAAGCAGCCATTATTCGACGCCTACAGACGAATCATTGTTTTAGATCCTGGGCATGGGGGGCGTGACATCGGAGCCCGCGGTGCGGACGGCACAGCAGAAAATGCCGTGGCGCTGGAACTGGCACAGTTGATGGCCGCCGAGCTTCAGCGGGATTTCAAAGTGACCTTGACGCGAACCGATGATTACCACCTGGATCTGGATCAGCGCACGGCTCTGGCAAACCACCTTAAAGCAGATGTCTTTGTCAGTCTTCACACCGGAGGCAGTTTGGTTTATAGTACCGCAGGTACCATTATATATTATTATCAAAATGTTGCAGAGTCCTCATCGATCATGGAGGAAAACCGGGTCGTTCAGGGTAATGATACCCATAGTCCAATCGAATGGGGCCACGTCCAGAACAGTTACCGGGAAAGAAGTCTAATTCTGGCTCGTATGGTAAGTTCACGCCTCAGCACAATGAATTCTATAAAAAATATACGGATCCAGGGAGCTCCACTGTCGGTGCTAAAGGGGGCTCAAATGCCGGCCATCCTGATTGAAGCCGGTTATCTGACAAATCCTACTGAGGAGAAAAATCTGCGCAACAACCGCTTTCTGATGGATATCGCCACAGAAATCAGCAAAGGAATCGAGGATTTTTTATCTCGGACAGATTAACAGGTGGCCAATATGCTTGCGCAAATGCTGAAAGCATGCTAATAAGTCCGTCCGAAATCGGGGCGTGGCGCAGCCTGGTAGCGCGCCTGCTTTGGGAGCAGGAAGTC
>CALZJV010000257.1:0-11353 GCA_945787595.1 uncultured Desulfobacterales bacterium
CCCATAAAAAAAAGCGGGATGAATATCCCACCTGGTTTTGCGCGGTTTTTTGAATTTTTTAAGTTGTTCTCTGAATATTTTATTACCTAATTATCTCGACTCGATTAAAAAAATGTAAAATTATCTATTTAATTCAATAGACTGAACATCCAGCAAACATGGTCATCACTACCACAGAGTGTAACGCAGGAGTGCTGAAGGTCAAGAGATGAAAATGAATTTTTTAACTTATTTGGGCTAGAAATGAGAAAATAGAGGATTCCAAATCAACGAATCATTATTTTCCGATGCGGTTCCCGGTTTCCAGGTCGAATAGATGTATTTTTTGCGGGGGAACGATCAAGGGCAGAATTGTGTGTTTTTTGAAATACTGGATATCGGTAAGACGTAGTGTTAGAGATGTTTTATCTTCTTCGAAATGGCCATTGACCAACGTGTCGGCATCCAGGAGTTCAACGTGATCCACTCGAGGAGTAATGCTCCTTCTTTATTTCTCCGTTTCCACTAATCCCTTGACAAATAGGCGCTGCATGACAAGAATCACCAAAACCGGTGGCAGCATGGCCAGAATTGCTACCGCCATTGTCAGGTTCCACTCCGGTATCGCGTCGGCTACAAAAAGCATTCTCTGGATATGCATGACGATTGTGGACATTTTTGTCTCGGTCGTAATCAGCAACGGCCACAAGTATTGGTTCCAGCCGTAAATGAAGAGAATCACTATCAGTGCTGCGATGTTAGTTCGGGACAACGGTAGCAGGATGGTCAGAAAGAAACGGATCGGACCCGCACCATCGACGCGGGCAGCCTCGATCAGCTCATCCGGCACCGTCATGAAGAACTGGCGAAACAAAAAGGTGGCGGTGGCCGAGGCAATAAGGGGGAGGGTTAGTCCTGTATAGGTGTTCAGCAGGCCAAGATCGGCTACTATCTTGTAGGTGGGTAGGATACGCACTTCTACCGGCAACATCAGGGTCATAAAAATTATCCAGAAAAAAAACATCCTGAGTGGAAACCGGAAGTAAACGATGGCGAAGGCTGAAATAAGGGAGATTGCAATCTTTCCGACGACGATGCTGACAGCCATAATCAGGCTATTCAACATCATTAATCCAACCGGAACGCCGCCAGCCGTTTTTTTGCCTGTCGTGAGGACGGTCTTGTAGTTCTCGAAGGTGTTATCACCAAACCACGGTTGCACGGTAGTCGCTATGTCTTTTTTGTGGTGGGTCGATGCGACCAGTGCGACATAAATTGGGAAGATGATGAGGGCGATACCCATAATCAGGATCGCGTGAGTCAGAATCGTTCGATATGGTCTGTTTTCGACCATCATCTTGTCGCAAGATCTCCCACAAAAACACCCGGCTCTTTAGTCCTCAATACGATTCCCGCTATCTTTATCAAACAGGTGCAGTTTTTCGGCAGGGGCAGCCAATGGTAAAACCGTACCTTTTTTGATGTGATGTATATCCGGAAGACGAATGGTTAGAAATGCTCCGTTTCCACCTATATGACCGTGGACAAGAGTATCGGCACCAAGCGTTTCCACATGATCTACTTTTATATGCATGGTACCGGCGCCTTCCTCGGTTAACTCGAAATGCTCGGGCCGAATTCCTAAAATGACTTTTTGCCCTCCAAAATTGGGCAGGCCTGAATTGCTGAGTGGCAAAGTGTCGCTGCCGGGAAGTTCGACCGCCAAACCATTATTGCTCAACTGGGCATCAAAAAAATTCATCGCGGGTGAGCCGATAAAACCGGCAACAAACCGGGTCGCCGGCCGCTCATATACTTCCAGGGGCGAGCCGATTTGCTGCACATGCCCATCCTCTAAAATTATCAGCCGGTCGCCGAGGGTCATGGCTTCCACCTGGTCGTGGGTGACATAGACACTTGTAATTCCAAGATTTTCGTGAAGATTCCTGAGTTCAAGTCGCATCTGAACACGCAGTTTGGCATCAAGGTTGCTCAGTGGTTCGTCAAAGAGAAATACTTTGGGTTCGCGCACAATGCACCGGCCCATGGCAACCCGTTGGCGCTGACCGCCTGAGAGCTGTCGGGGCTTACGATCCAGGAATTCGGTAAGCTCAAGGATTTCGGCCGCATTATGCACTCTTTTCTTGATTTCGTCCTTGGGCATCTTGCGGATCTTGAGGCCGTACGCCATGTTTTTAAAGACGGTCATGTGCGGGTAGAGGGCATAGTTTTGGAAAACCATGGCAATATCACGGTCCGCCGGCTCCAACTCATTGACGATTTTTCCATCAATGCTAATTTCACCTTTGGTAATTATTTCAAGGCCGGCAATCATGCGCAGAGCTGTGGATTTACCGCAACCAGAGGGCCCCAAAATTGCCACAAACTCACCGGAATGAATTTCACAATTGATTCCGTGAATGACCTCATTTTTTCCGAAAGATTTATAGACATTTTTTAGAGTTACATTCGCCATAAAAACACTCCTACTTCTCGGTTTCGATTAAGCCTTTAACAAACTGTCGCTGCAGTACCAGGATGACAACCACCGGAGGCAACATCGCTAGAATTGCCGTCGCCATCGTGATATTCCACTCGTTGACAGCATCAGGCACATAGAGCATGGCCTGAATGCCCATGACAATCGTAGTCATGTTCTTTTCCTGGGTGATCAAAAGTGGCCAGAGATATTGATTCCAGCCGTAAATAAAAAGAATCACGCAAAGCGCCGCTATATTTGTGCGGGACAGCGGCAGCAGAATATCGAAGAAGAAACGAATCGGACCCGCGCCGTCGACCCTGGCCGCCTCGGTGAGTTCGTCAGGAACCGTTAGAAAAAATTGTCGGAAAAGAAAGGTGGCTGTGGCAGAAGCGATCAGTGGTAAGGTCAATCCCGTATAAGTGTTCAAAAGACCGAGGCTGGCCACTACAGCGTAGGTGGGCAAGATACGGACTTCGACCGGCAGCATCAACGTCATAAAAATAATCCAGAAAAACACCATCCGGAACCGAAAACGAAAATAGACGATGGCATAAGCGGAGAGGATGGAAATAGAGATTTTGCCAAAGACGATGCCGAGTGCCATTATTAAACTGTTCCACATCATTACGCCTACCGGTATCCCCCCGGTTGTCGATTTGCCCGCCTGCAAGACCGTCGTATAATTTTCAACCAGGTTGCTTCCAAACCAGCCCTGGACCGTCATCAATACGTCCGAAGCCTCATGGGTTGATGCTACGAAGGTAATATAGATCGGAAAGAGAACGATAATTATAGCCAAAACCAGCACGGCATGGGTCAGGACGGTCAGAAAAGGACGATTTTGAACCATTAGTATTGGACCCTCCTTTCAAGGTAGCGGAACTGAATTACCGTCAGTGTTACGACGATTGCCATCAATACAACTGATTGGGCGGCCGAACCACCGAGATCAAGCCCGATGAAACCGTCGCTGTAAACTTTGTAAACCAGGATATCCGTGGCCTTGTAGGGCCCCCCCTGGGTGACGGCGTGGATGATGCCGAACGTATCGAAAAAAGCATAGACCACGTTTACCACCAGGAGAAAGAAAGTAGTTGGCGACAGCAGCGGAAAGACAATGGTCCAGAATCTTTTGGCAGGCCGGGCACCGTCGATCGCGGCTGCTTCGATCAGTGATTTGGGGATCATTTGCAGCCCGGCCAAAAAAAACAGGAAATTGTATGCAATCTGCTTCCAGGAAGCCGCGATCACAACCAGCACCATGGCTTGTCTGCCATTCAGAACATGGTTCCAGTTGTAACCGAGTGACTTGAGGGTCAGCGCCAGGATGCCGTTGGTCGGGCTGAACATAAAAAGCCACAAGACACCGGCCACGGCCGGAGCCACCGCATAGGGCCACAGGAGGGCGGCTTTATAGACCGCGGCCCCTTTGATTACCCGGTCGGCCATTACAGCAAAAAGCAGCGCGGTTGACAGGGCCAGGAAAGAGGTCGAGACACTAAATATAAACGTGGTTTTAAGCGAGCCCAGATAGTGTGGATCGGAAAACAGTTCGATGAAATTATCAAACCAAACAAATTCGCTGCTCAAGCCGAAAGGATCCTCAATGAAAACCGACTGTTTCAGTGCCTGGCTCGCCGGCCAGATGAAAAAAACCAAGGTGATAACGATTTGGGGTGTCACTAATAGGTAGGGCAACCAACGGTTTTTGAATACAACACGTTTTTCCATTTTTTAAACCTAATTAATCCGCCTTGAATAATAGTCTATCCAGGGTATATTAAATTATTCATTGCAACCTGAAAAAACTTGTTAGGCCTATGCGCCGGCGGCTTAATTATTTTATGCTGCGCATATTTTTTCTTTTTTAAATCTTTATTTAATGATCACTGCTCTTGCAGAACGAAAATTAATCGAAATTAACTAATTGAAACCTTGAGCTATTTTTCGATTTTTAGCAGAACAGTCCAATTTTCTTGCGCCTTAACAAGCCATCATTTTTTTAAGCTGAAGAGAAGCGCTGAGCCGCCGAAAATTCCGGCGGCTCAGGTTCTGTATTGCCGTAAAGGTTACTTGTTGGCACGCTCAAACTTGCGAAGCAATTTGTTACCGCGAGACGCCGCATCATCAAGTCCCTGCTGGGCGGTTTTCTGCCCGCCCCAGATTGCCTCGAGTTCTTCATTGATGATGTCACGAATCTGCACAAAGCTGCCAAGGCGCAGGCCTTTTGAGTTTGCCGTCGGTTTGCCGCTCATCTGGACGACGGCAACATCGCGGCCCTCGTTCTTTTCGTAATAACCGATGGCCTTGGTCAACTCGTAGGCGGCATTGGTGATCGGGACATAGCCGGTGTTTTGATGCCAGAAAGCCTGGACAAATACATCGGACATGTAATTCATGAACTTGGCAACGCCCTTGTATTCTGCTTTATCTCTGCCTTTGAGCACCCACAGGGTCGCGCCACCGATAATGCTGTTTTGAGGCGCGCCTTGGACCTCCGACCAGTAAGGCAGCTGGCTGGTGCCGAATTCAAATTTAGCGGCGCTCAGCAGTCCGCCGTAATAGGCCGACGAATTCATCAGCATGGCCGCCTTGCCTTCCGAAAACAACGGGTTGCCGTCACCCCTGCGACCACCGTACACGAAGACCTTATCTTTTTGCCAGTCGGCCAACTTCTGGATGTGTTTTACATGCAACGGGCTGTTAAAGGCGAATTCGGTATCTAAGCCGGCAAAGCCGTTTTCTTTGGTGGCAAACGGAACATTGTGCCAGGCGCTGAAATTCTCAAGCTGCACCCAGGACTGCCAACCGGTAACGAAACCGTATTCCACGACACCGGCCGCGATCATCTTCTTACTAAATGATTCCACTTCCTCCCAGGTTTTAGGCGGTCGATCGAGCCCTACCTTTTTAAAGGCCTCCTTGTTCCAGAAGACAACCGGTGTGGAACTGTTAAACGGCATCGACAATAATTTGCCGTCGGTGGTGGTGTAATATCCGATAACCGATGAAAGATACCGGCTCTCATCAAATGGTTCGCCACTTTCGGCCATCAACTGATACACCGGATAGACGGCACCCTCGGCGGCCATCATGGTTGCCGTACCGACTTCAAATACCTGCACAATATGGGGTCCTTGACCGGAACGAAAAGCCGCAACTGCAGCCGTCATGGTTTCGGTATAGTTGCCCTTGTATACGGGTTTGACCATATATTCTGATTGGCTGGCGTTAAAACCGGCACAGATATCGTTGACCCGCTCACCCAGGACACCTCCCATGGCGTGCCACCATTGGACCTCAGTGGCTGACTGCGCACCGCCCACGGCAAAAGCCCACACGAATACACAAACGGCTAAAACCATAAAACATTTTTTCATTTGAAACCCTCCCTTCATTGATTAAGGTTAACGTTAGGGTTCAAGCTTATGATCAAGCTTCAACCTCTATCAGTAGCATCCAAACTCAGTTTATGTTTCGAAAAGAGGTGAAAAGTGAATTAGAATTTGATCAGAATTTTGCTAAACATTAATAAACATCTATCGAATCAAATTGCGACTGCTCTATACGCTCAAACTGGACAAATTGTAAGATATTCGCCGCGAATGCTGAATCCGGGCTTTAAACGCCGGATTGGTAGAGGAATCGTGAAATAAAGAAAAGAGCAAAATTAACAACAGCATATAATACGCAGATTAGATAATGATTAGTCAAGAAAATCTTTAAAATTTGTTATTTTGATATCAGCTAAATAATGTTATTGACTTGTCTATGTTTTGGGGAAACACAATTAGGAGTTGAAATCCATGATGAAATTAAAAAGTAAAATAACTCGTCCGTTGGTCGAAGCCCTTTTTGCACTGTTGATTCTTCCAGTGGTTTCCTCTTGCACCGCCGCAGAAAAAAGCAAGATGCCGCAAGACATCCAACAGATATCCGGCAAGATTGATATCATCGGGCATCGGGGTGCAGCCGGCCTTGCGCCTGAAAACACATTAGCCGCATTTAAAAAGGCATGTGAAATAGGAGTGAATTCAATTGAGCTTGATGTTCTTTTGACTGCCGACGGCAACATCGTCGTCCATCACGATTACACCTTGAAACCGGAGATTACGCGCACGCCGGACGGGAAATGGTTGCAAAGTCCTGGTCCGCCTATCAAGGAATTAACCCTCGCAAATTTAAAAACCTACGATGTCGGCCGCCTGAAGCTCAACACCCGGTATTGGCGCCGATATCCCGATCAGCAACCCGTTGACGGCGAACGTATCCCAACCCTAGGAGAAGTAATATCACTGCTTAAAGCAAAATGCGATCCGGCCACACAACTATGGATTGAAATCAAAACGAATCCGGAAAAGCCGTATCTCACACCGGCCCCCGAAATCGTCGCCGATGCGGTGGTGCGTCTTTTGCGTATGCAAAATTTTACCGGTCGGGTCCGTATTCTTTCATTTGATTGGCGCGCCCTGGCGCATGTTCAAAAAATTGCACCGGAAATTCCGATGGTCT
Source organism: uncultured Desulfobacterales bacterium (assembly GCA_945787595.1). The sequence continues at coordinate 6,974 of CALZJV010000257.1, forward strand.
ATCTTTCCCTTGAAGGCAAGGGCTTGAACAACATTAAAGCAGGTCGGCCCGGAGCTTCCCCATGGATGGCCGGCCTTGACATCGATGATTTCCGTGGTTCGATACCGCAAGCGGTTAAGGCCGCCGGAGGCCGCTACTGGGCGCCTTATTATAAACATCTTACATATGGCCTCCTGAACGAAGCCCACGATCTGGGTATTCAGGTCTTTGTGTGGACGCCGGACAAGCGCAGTGCCATGGTGCGTCTCATTGAAATGGGAGTCGACGGCATTATCACAAACCGCCCCGATATACTCAAATCGGTCGTGGAATTACCGTAAAGTTCTTTTGGAAATTAAATCGTTTGGATCCTTGGTGCCTTTTGCTGAAAACATTTTATGAGCACATATGATCTGGATAGGCCCTGCCGTTTCTTGACACGTCCGATCAAATCCCTTATCTTGTGCTGAATAATTTCCACACAATTCAATAAACTCAATCAACTTAATAAACCCAATAAACTCAATAATCCAAGGTTGATAAATATGCGAAAATCCTTATTAATAACCCTTTTGGCCATTGAATTTTTTATGATTGGTTGCACGGCACCCAAGATTCGGCTTTTCCCGAGCCAGGCAGATCCACTGAAGGAGTTTACCCTTGAAGGCAAGGCGAAACAGAAAATCTTGGTCATTCCTGTTCGCGGGATCATATCGAATGCACCCCGCGAAGGATTTATTCGCACCCGGCCGAGCATGGTGCAGGAGGTCGTCTCCCAGCTCAGGTTGGCCGAAGAAGACAAAGACGTCAAAGCCGTGATTTTTAAAATCGACTCTCCGGGCGGTTCCGTCACCGCCAGCGATATCCTCTACAATGAAATTGAGGTTTTCAAAAAGCGCACGGGAGCCAAGGTGGTGGCTGCCATGATGGGGTTGACCGCTTCGGGGGGATATTATATTTCGCTGCCGGCCGATTATATCCTGGCACATCCTACGACCATTACCGGTTCCATCGGCGTGATTTTCAGGCGACCCAGGGTTACCGGACTGATGAAAAAAGTCGGCATCGACCTCGAAGTGAATAAATCCGGCAAAAACAAGGATATCGGGTCCCCTTTCCGTGCAGCGACGGCAGAGGAGGAAAAAATATTTCAGGACCTAACCGATCGCCTGGCTGTCAGGTTCGTTGATTTAGTGGTAAGGCATCGCCACCTCGAACCTGATATTATTGCCGAAATTTCCAGCGCACGGGTTTATCTGGCCAATGAAGCCCTCGAACTGGGTCTGGTGGATGAAATCGGATATTTAGAAACAGCAGTGCTCCAGGCAAAAAAACTGGCCCGGCTTCCGGAAGATGCCAAGGTGGTGGTCTACCGTCGTACCGAATATCCGGACGACAACCTTTACAACACATCCACCCGCTATGACGAAGGCCACGGATCTCTCATTTCCCTCAATTTATTATTTGTGGCCGGCGGCGGCGATGGAGGAATGATTTGAATTTGGAATTGGGAATGTGGAATGCGGAATATGGAAGGCGGAATTCGGAATGATTTTAAATGTGAGTTGTAAGTTGCTCGTTGCTCGTTGTGGGCACGTGTCAAACTAAAGGTATTGTTTTATCCTCTATTTCCAGTAACCTAAAAGATCTAACCCGCTCTCGGAATTTTAAACTTCATTACACTGGCTCGTAACTCGAATCCCATAACTTATAACTCGCTACCTGCAACATACAACCCGCAACACGCAAACCCCAACTCGCAATCCGCAATCCGAAGTCTTTTTTTCCGAATTCCGAATTCCGAATTCTTCTATATGCCCTATGCTCCATGCACTATGCCCTCTGCCCATGGCCCTATGCTCCATGCTCTATGCCCCTTCTCCCATCTATCCACCCAAAAACAGTCGTCCAACCTCGGGATTTTGCAACAGTTCATCGCCGCTGCCGGCCATGGCCAGCAGGCCGGAAACCAGCACATAGCCAATGTCGGCAAATTCCAGGCCTTTCTTAGCGTTCTGCTCCACCATGACAATGGTCTTGCCTTCGTCGTGCTGCAGGTCGTCCAGGATTTCAAACACCATTTCGATGTAACGGGGCTCAAGCCCGATGGACGGCTCATCCACCAGCAGGACTTGCGGTTCCATAATCAAGGCCCGGGAAATTTCCAGAAGGCGCCGTTCGCCGCCTGACAGCACCCCGGCATTCTGGTTGCGGCGCTCGGCCAGGCGGGGATACTTGGCGAGCACTTTTTCAGCAGCCTCACGGGCCTGACTTGGTTTGTCCATCAAAAAGCCACCCATGAGCATGTTTTCTTCGACCGTCATGTCGGGAAAAATTGAGGCGTCCTGCAGGATGTAGGCAACGCCGGCGTGTTTGAGCTTTTCGTTGGGACCCAGGCGGGTGATATCTTTATTCCGAATTTTGATGGTTCCCCCGGTAATCGTTGTAAATCCATAGATCGAGTGCAGAATGGTGGACTTGCCGGCACCATTCGGGCCAATAAGACAGAGGGATTGCCCCGCTCCGATTTGTAGATTGAATTTATGCAAGACCACCATCTTGCCGTAACCCGCCCTCAATCCTTCAATGGTCAGCAGAGGTTCTTTGCCGACCAGCTTACCGAGATATTCTCGGTTGGGTCCCTCGGCGGCCAGCTTGGCGGCCTGGCGTTCCACTTCGTCAACGGAGATGACCGTGTCCACGGGTCCCAGGCCATAGCCGATGCTTGTATTTTTGGTATCTTCTTGTTTTTCGTCTTCTTTCATCAGTGCGCCCCGAGATACGCATCGATCACCCGTTGATCGTTTTGGATCTGATCGGGTGGACCACTGGTTAGAAGCTGACCGTGGGCCAGACAATAAATATGTTCTGCCAGGTTCATAATCGCACGCATATTGTGTTCGATAACAAAAAGCGTGATTCCTAAATCGGCGTTGGTGCGCTTTAAGCGCTCGATCAAACCGTTGATCAGCGTCGGATTGATGCCCGCCGTGGGCTCATCAAGCAGCATCAATTTGGGCTCGTTCATCAGTGCCATGGCGAATTCTAAAAGCTTCTGCTGGCCGAAGGATAGATCGCCTGCCATGAGGTGCCGTTTGGCGTAGAGCCCGACAAACTCCAGCAAGCTTTCGGCCTTTTCCGTGACTTGCCGCGGATACTTGGAGAACATGGTGCGAAGACTCTCACCGGTGTGGGGAACGCTGATCTGCATATTCTGCACACAGGTCATCTTCCCGTAAATATGAGTTTGCTGGAAAGTTCTGATCATGCCCAGGCGCGCGATAATCGGCACCCGCATAGCGGAGATTTCTTGGCCCTCAAAGCGGATGGAGCCCTGGTCGATGGGATGGTAACCCACAATTGAGTTAAACAGCGTCGTTTTGCCCGAGCCGTTGGGACCGATGAGGCCAATAATGCTGCCCTGCGGTACAGAAAGGGTGATGTTGTCGTTGGCAACGACCCCGCCGAAGCGCTTACTGACGCCTTCCACCGTGAGTTGCTGTTCTGCCAAGCCTTATCTCCTGCAACCCCAACCCGGCAAAGCCGGAATTGACGATTGACGATTGACGATTGAAGATTTGTGGATGTCGCTTCGCTCAGCCATTTTTAGGACCGGTTTTTATAATTGATCCGCCAGGAGGTTAAAAAATACTTGTAGCAGCTCTTCAATTAAAAGAACGAGTCATTCTGCCCACTATGGCTATCGCATAAATCATGCGCAAACATGATGTGATTTCAATAAATAGGTACTAATTGAGCGGAAACCGCTCAATTATTAGCAGTTATTCGTTATTAGAAAAAATATCAGACCCTAATCTGTCTCTTAGCCATCAGTAAGATACATTTTCGATATTCGATATGGAACTTCACCTGGCCGGAACAGTGAACAGATTGAACGTCGAACATCGAACGTCGAACATCGAACGTCCAATATTGATGGCGCTACGCTTTATCTATTTTAAAACACGCGAACCGCACAATTGGGAATGGTAGATTCGCATGCGCAGCGCAGGCACATGCGCCGAGTCTTGTTCAGTCTTTTTTTAAATTGACAGAATTCATTATTCGATGTTGGACGTTCAATGTTCGATGTTCGAAGTTCATTAGTTTCTTTTTCGATCAAACTCACAGCTTCGGCGGCCAGCGGCTAGGCTCAACCCTCAACCTCTGAACCCATGAACCCTGAACCTTTGAACCCGTAGTCAGCTACGTCCTTTCCTCCACCCGATGCCCGAAGCGTTCGGGCCAGCGCTCCCGAATCCAGCCCATAATTCCCTGGGGAAAGAAGACCACAATCGCAACAATCACCGCTCCCAGGGCGACTCTCTGCCAGCCGAAAAGATAGGTCCAGAACAACTCCTGGGTGATGTGAAAGATGACTGCGCCGATCACCGGTCCCCA
>CALZJV010000257.1:11437-14213 GCA_945787595.1 uncultured Desulfobacterales bacterium
AATTTTATAACGGGTGGTATGAATACCCATGGCCTCGGCCTTATCCTCGTCATCGCGGATGGCGTTGATGGCCAGACCGAAGCGTCCTGCGTAAAGCCATCTCAGGGTCATAAATGCAATTACGGCCACAACAAAAAAGATATAGTAAAAGAAAGCGCCGCGTTCTCCCAATGCATCGGGAAATACCGGTGTCACCAATCCGGACCCTGCGCCGATATACTCCCAACCGTTGGCAAGCTCAGCAGCCGTAACCCCGAGCCCCAGGGTGCAGATTCCGAAATATTGACCGCGCATTCCCATTCCCAGGATGCAGACCCCCAGGATTGCCGCTGCCGACACCGTTATGATGGCCCCTGCGCCCATGCCGAGAAATAGCCCTGTCAGGTAATCAGCCGGTGCCAGGCTCTCGACCCTGCCCGCCACGTGGACGTATTCCTCGATGTCAAAATGCAGGTTGCGCTGAACTACCGCCGTGACGTACATGCCGATGCCAAAGAACACGACGTTGCCGAATGAGTTGTAGCCCATTTGCCCGCCCACAATATCCCAGGTGAGGGCAAATACCACCATCACCCACAAAAAGGCCAACTGAGTCTGGTAGGCCGGCAGCAGCCAGGGCGCGACCAGTGAAATGATCAGAATGCCGCCGAAAAGAACGATTTTTTTGCCGGTCACGTTCATTTGAGATACCTGCGTTGAAGCCTGAGCTTGAAATTGCGATAGAGCAAAATTACAACCAGCAGCGCGAAGACAAACGCTGCTTGAAATTCAGCGCCAAAGACAAAACCGGCGATGTTTTCGGCAGCGCCCAGACCCAAGCCGGCAAAAACAACACCGGCTACGTTACCAAGCCCGGCGACGATGACGATCATGAAAGAACGAATCGTGTAGGCCAGCCCGGCAAACGGTTGTATGACCCAGGTCATCACAACCAAACCTCCCGCCGCGCCGCAGATAGCAGCATTGAGTGCGAAAGTGGTGGCATAGACTTTATTCGTATCCACACCCAGGATGCGCGCCGCACGACCGTCTTGGGCCGTGGCCCGAATGGCTTGTCCAAGTCGTGCTTTCTTCAAAAACAGGGCCAGGCAGACCCCCAGCACGATGGCAATAAAAAAACTAACGACCTTAATCTGAAGCACTGTTATGGCGTTATCGAACATGAACCAGGTGTCCATTCTGGATTCGACGGTCTGCACGTCGGCGCCGAATAACTGATTCATGAGCTGCTGCAGCAAGATAGCAATACCAAAGGTAGCCAGGATCGAAATGAAAAGGTCCCTTTCCACGATGCGAACGATGACAATGTGATACAGCAGCCAGCCCACAATATATAAGGCCGCCGCGGCCAAGGGTATGGCTAAAAAGGGATTGAAGCCTATCCGGGTCAGGGAGAAGAGAATGAATCCGCCCAGCATGACGAATTCCCCCTGGGCGAAATTGATGATCTTCATCACCCCCCACACCAGCGCCATACCATAGGCCGCCAGGGCGAAGATGGCGCCGATGAGGATGCCATCGATAACAAGCTGCAAAGAGAAGATCGGTGCTTCGAACAGAATCTGAAAACCTTGCATGACCGAAATATTACACCCGCCTCCTGTCGCAGCGAATGACGGGAAACGGGTGTCCGAATTAGAGGGTTAGCGTTGGCTCCACTTGGGTCGCGGATAGATTACCTTGCCGGCGGCAAACTTGCTGGGTGCCACCGGTACGAACTTGCCTTTTTGAATCTGGCGCAATACCATGGGTTTGGCGATGTTCTTGCCCGTGTCGTCGAAATCGACCCAGCCGTAAAATGTTTCAAGCTTGGTTGCCGCCAGGGAATCACGCACCTTCTCGGTGTCGAAACTACCGGCCCGTTGTAGAGCGTCGATGTATACCAGAACGGATGCTGTTGACTCCGCCGCCTGGTAAGGCGGCACGTAGTCGTATGTCTCCTGGAACAACTTGGCATAATCGCCGGCTGAGCCGAAATAGTCGTCCTTGTAAGTCATGGTCGGTGCCCACTGGGTCGCACAAAGTGTGTAGTCAGCATTTACACCGAATTTGCCGATCACATCTGCCGCCTCACAATGGGTGATGGCCAGCATCGGCACATCGACTTTCATCTGCGCCGTCTGGCGGACAGCCAGCGCGGCTCCCTTGGAATGCCCGGAAACCACCAGAACATCGGGCTTTAATGCCTTAACCTTGGTTAAGGTCGCCGTCATGTCGGTCAGCTCCTTGGGCAGCTTGTCGTCGATGACCACTTTCATACCCCAGCGTCGGCGGCCAGGTTGATGGATTCCGCCAGATATTTCTCAGAGGTGGAGAGCACGGCAAACAGATACTTGTAGCCCTTATTGAACAGACTGCGCGAAGCACCGTTGCCTTCGACCATGGGAATTTTGTACTTTTCGGTGATGGGTGCCATGCCCTTGGTAGGACCGGATCCGTACGGACCCAAGATGAATTTGATACCATCCTGCTTAATCAGCCGGTCGGCCAACTGACCGGCACGGGCCGGTGTGGATTCGTCATCATAGTACTTGATGGCGATCTTGTACATCTTGCCGCTTACCTTGATGCCGCCCTTCTCGTTGATGCGCTTGACAGCCAGATCATAGCCGTTCTTGGTGTGCTTGCCGTTGGTTGAATATTTACCGGTGAAAGAAACGGCTGCGCCGAAAGTGACGGTATCGCCTTCAACTTTGGCCCAGGTCGGACTCGAAAAGACAAGACCGATGACGGCTAACGCTATTGCCAATGTGAGTAGAAATCTTTGTTTTCCCGC
>CALZJV010000258.1 GCA_945787595.1 uncultured Desulfobacterales bacterium
ATTAGGAAATTTTGCGATTTATTGTGAAAATGGGCGGACAAAGTTAAGGTTAGCTGAACAAATATACAATAGAATCAGAATAATAGCAGGATTTGATTTAGGCACACAATGTAAACTTTCGGCAGAATGTAGATTAGCCAGGGGAAACCCACAGTAGCCGGGCGTTTTAGATTTGTTCAGAAAACCTAAAATATCACAAATCAATTTTTAGGTGGATTTGAAAGTGAAATCTAAACACCGCGATAAGAATTGCTCAGTTCGGATATTCACAAAAGTTTTGAGGTGAAAAGATGGTTGAATATGAATCTTAAACCAGATAAGGAATGTGAAAGCCTATGATGATATCGGTTTTATATCCGCTGATGGTGATGACAAATGAACAAATTTACCCGGCGTGAAATTTTACAATTATTGGGGCTATTATTTCCAGCAATTCTACTTGGTTTTCGGGGAAAAGATATCTTTGACGAAGAGCTGGTTTGTGTGCACATTTTCCAGCCTGCGTTTCGAATACCTGAGCCATTACTGATACAATATAGAAATATACCTGAAAGGAATAAATTTAGAAATTTATTTCATGTAGGCATACCAGAGCTTCTATTATGTACTACTGAAATAAAATTTCTATCTATTTTTCAATACTTTGGGCCGATTACTCGAAACGAGTTTCAAAGCAGCTACAAACAAATTTCTATAGAATACAACAAATTGGAGCTGAATGAAGAGAAAGACATTTTAGATTTTTCAAGATATTTAGAAAGTAATTGGAATGGTTCAAAGAGGGGAGATACAAAATCGGCCATTATTTTCACATATAACGATATGACAAAATACTTTGCTTCAGAAATAATTAGTCAATGGCAAGGATTCGGCATAGAAGAATTAGTGTTGTTTAAAAACCCGTCGAAACCACCTTATTTATGTTCTTACCCATCCCTGCAGAAAGGTTTTAAGCGTCCACCACCGATATAATTATTCTTAAGTTTGGATTCTCAAGTAAAGTTTTCAAACAAATATCATTCGAGTCCAATTATCCTATACTTGACCTCTATATGATCAAAATATTTGAGCAATGCCAGATTTATACGTCACTAACTCATTAAGAGTAATAATGCTCGATACGGATTGATAATGGTTATGGAAGGGACTCTTTTTCCAGCATCTAGCATAGTTTCGCCTTGCTATCAGTATATGTTTCTCATCAACTCGTCGGTAGAGGCGAAGCTTCGCTTTTATATCTATTGCAAATAAAATGCAGTCACAAGGGAATCCTAGACATGGGTTCATTGACAAAATACGTACACGTCCTGTAAACGAAAAATCTGACAGACGCACCGCTCATATCGTACAAGAGCGTCTGGTTGGAGAGAATTTGCGAAACGAAAGGAGAGCAGCATGGATCTTGATCTCAATGGAAAGACAGCCATCGTAACCGGCGGCAGCCGCGGGATCGGTAAAGCGATTGCAATGGAACTGGCTTTCGAAGGTGTAAAAGTGGCGATTGCAGCCAGGGGGATTGAAGCCTTAGAAGCAACGGCCAAGGAAATCGAAGTCGAAACCGGTGGGCGCATCATCCCCGTCCGGGCCGACACCGGCAGTGACGAATCGGTGAAACAGATGGTGACGCAGGCGGCATCGTCGTTAAACCACCTGGACATCCTCGTCAATTGCGCGGCGAGACCGTTGGGCAGCGGTCGGGAGCCCGTGGTGGTAGAGATCACCGAAGATCTCTTCTGGGCCGACATGAATGTCAAAGTCATGGGTTATCTTCGGTGCATCAGGGAAGTTGCTCCGTACATGAAGAAAAATCAGTGGGGTCGTATCATCAAAATCAGTGGGGTCGTATCATCAACGTAAGCGGCCATGCCGCTCGTCGTTCCGGTTCCACCATCGGAAGCATGAGAAACGTGTCGGTGGTGGCCATGACCAAAAATCTCGCCGATGAACTCGGACCCCATGGCGTAAACGTCACCGTGGTCCACCCCGGGTTGACCTGGACGGAGCGGATGCCGGAGTTGATTGCCGAGCGGGCCCGAACACAGGGGGTCTCGACCGATGAAGTGAAGCGACAGCTCGATCTAAGGAACTCGGTGCGCAAAATGATCGATGCGCGGGAGGTCGCCTACGTCGTGGCGTTCCTGGCCTCACCGAAATCCATCGCGATAACGGGTGACGTGATCGCGGTCGGCGGCGGGGTGGGTAGCAACATCTATTATTAAAGCCTTGTTTTAGTCGCCCGCACTATTTATACTTACGGCCCTGATTCTTAGGATTCTTTTGCAGACATGTCTATCGATAACTATCCACTCCAGCTTTTTTGGTGTCCGGTGGTACTATCTGCTATATCTTTAATAAAAGCAATAGTTTAAGCGTAAAAATACTCAAATGATATCTTACAGCGAGAGATCGTTATTAATCAGCCCGAACCCGCTATTTTAATCCCACCTCAAAATCCGGCTATAAACTGCGCACATAATTCAAGCCTCCCAGGAAAAATTGTGATTTATTGCAAAAATGGGCGGACCGGTTATGTGTTGCCTGAACAAATACACAATAATATCAATTGATTCAACTGATTCGATTCAGGCACGTTGAAGACACAGTTTAGACCATTGTAAGTACGATTAGACTCCCATACGTAATCCCCAATTTTGGGAATTGAAGAATGTTGCCAAAATTCCGCGGTTTCGATAGGCTGGTGCTGATTGAAGACTATTGGCAACAGTGCTCGCTGGAACCAGATGCCAAATCGTGGCTGATGATTGTGTTTGCCGATAATTCTGGTGTAATATGCAAATGCAATGCTGGCCGGTGTCTGACCACTGTTGACCGATACCTGAAATTGGCATGTGTAAGAAATCAGAGGATGAACAAATGAAACCATCTCCGATTAAAGAAACAATCTCATTTAAAGATTTTGAAAAACTTGACATTCGAGTTGGAACTATCACCTCAGTATCAGAAGTGGCAAAATCAAACAAATTAATGAATTTAACTGTTAGCTTTGGCGATCACACGCGGTCAATCCTTGCAGGAATAAAGAAAGAGCGTGCAAATCCTCAGGAAATCAAGGGAAAACAAGCTCTCTTCGTACTGAATCTACCTGAAAAGAAAATGGCTGGTGAGGTCTCTCAAGGAATGCTTTTCGATATTGGTTATGCTGACAACATTACTCCTTGCCTTGCAGTGCCTGAAATACCAATTCCTAATGGTTCAAGAGCCGGATGATGTGGCCCATTCAACCATAATTATTCAATGGGCAAAAGTTGATGTCCCTGAAAAACTCAGCAATCTCGAATTAATAAATCGCGTATCCCAGAGGCCGAGGAATACGACCATTAGTGTACAGTGAATAATGAACCGAATGGACCGCGCAATATTGGCAAGAGTGCTTGGTCCTGACCCCCTTAATATATCTGCAATTATGGCGTTATTATGATATTGGCAATGTACATGGACTTTTGGGGGAACGAATAACTTCAGTCTTTGTGATCTATCCTGCACCAAAAGTTTCTAAATCAACTTTTCACGATAGAATCAAATTGTTCTGAAGCGCCATTATGGAAAACCTTGAGCAGACATAAAAAAGTTATCCATATCGGTTTTTGTGTGAACTACGACCGTAAGAGATTTTTAGTTTTTTCATTCTCCCCCGCAAGGTACCCGGGTTAATCCCGAGCATGCTTGCGGCTCCATTTTTGCCTTCCACCCTACCGTTCGCTTGATCCAGAGCCTTTTGGATATGATTTGCCATCACTTCGTTCAAAGGACGAATTATCCCGTCATCTTCTTTTTTTAAGGCCATATTCTCCTTAGGCATCGAACCTGTTGGCAGTGGATCGAATGACAGCTGGCTCCCGTCATCCATCATCTGGTTGAGAATAAGCGTTCGTTCCACAAGGTTTTCCAGTTCGCGTACATTCCCAGGCCAATCATAGGTGAGCAATTTGTCAATTGCACCTGGTGCCAGGGAAGGCAGTTTTCGAATCTTCATATCCATGGTTTTTTTCTCAAGAAAATAGTCTACCAACGCTGGTATATCAATGGTTCGCTGACGTAATGGGGGAATAATAATGGGGAATACATTGAGTCGAAACCACAGATCCTCACGAAATTGTCCGGTACGAACCATCTCCTCCAAATTCTTGTGGGTTGCGGTGATAATGCGCACATCCACCGGGATCGTTTGGGAACCGCCGACCCGCTCGATTTCATGCTGCTGCAGAACTCGAAGGAGCCTTACCTGTGCCTGAAGTGGAAGTTCCCCAACCTCGTCAAGGAAGATCGTTCCGTTATCTGCCCGTTCAAAACGGCCTCTTTTTCTCGAAATGGCGCCGGTGAAAGCGCCCTTTTCGTGTCCGAATAATTCACTATCGATCAGATTGTCGGGTATCGCACCGCAGTTGATTTTGATAAAAGTACTGTCCTTTCGCCTTGATGAGAGGTGGATGGCGTTAGCAATAACTTCCTTGCCTGTGCCGGTTTCACCCATGATCATCACGGGGCTGTCCGTCGGCGCCACATGTTCCACCATTCGCATGACTTCCTTGAGCCCGAAATTGGCACCGATTATCGTATCTCCGCTCAAATGTATCATTTCCCTGTGCAGGTAACGATTATCATCGGACAAAATTTTATTGAGCCTCTGAATTTCCTGGTGCTGCAAAATATTGGATATGGCAACGGCAAAAGGCTCATGTATCAAGGTGATGAGGTGAGCATGGACCTCGGAATAGCGATGCTTGCCTTCCGAAACAATTCCGAACAGGCCAAGCCTTGCCCCCTCTAACTTCAAATGCATCTCCAATAGGGAACTCTCAGGTCCAAATACTGAAGTTACTACCTCCTTTTTGAATTCAGGCTCATCACGAACGTCATTGACAATTGTTATCTGTGACTCTTCACTGAATCTCTCTTTCAACTCATCCCAGTATTTTTTGGGAAAAGAGATTGTTGTGCCCGGGTCTGGTATATTCCCCGGGAAGATGGACGCCAGCATGTGGGCCACATTTAAGTCGGGATCGTACAGAAGAAAATACATGCCGGAGATTGGTATGTGTTGCTGCAGATAATTCATGCAGTTTCTCATCGCTTTTTTGATATCCAGGCTGCTGGAGATCCGAAGCGTTGCCTGCCGGAAAAAGTCATTTTCATCTATTTTCATGGTGATGCATTTTCCTTTTATTGGTCGCCGCTATGCTCAGCGAGAAAAGAATCTGGTAAATATGTAAGAAATAGCACGCAACTAACAAATATAACAGTTAAAACTTACATATTTATCAGAAAATGGCTGCGAAATTTTAACATATTGATAATACAGCAAAAATATACTTGGCATGTATTTCGCTATATTGACCAGTTATGATTGATCGAAAACATAATGAGGTGAATATGGGCTGGATTGAAATAATACAACTTAAATCATTCACCGGCCAGGACAGGGACAGTGCCGTGGCGGCGTTTCAACAACTTTCCGCACCATTATCGGATGGCGGCCTCAGAGAAATTGATTTGTTCAAAAGTCCGAATTTGGAAAACGAACTGAGCATCGCGATCAGCTGGCACGGTGATGTGCCTCCCAACGGGAAAAGCGGACTGGGCCTGCAGTTGGCCAGTGCGTTTTCTGAGTTCGGGTACATCTATCACTCCGGCTGGCGGCATAGTGGTAGACTTGCCCACAAGGTCTTATAGAACCCAACATTTTAAACCATCTTTTAAGCAAGGAGGTTTAGCATGATACCGAAACAAGAGAATATACAATTTATAGAAAACAATCCCCAAAGTTTAGCCCGTAAATTAAAGGTCATCAGTAGCTATGATCGTGTCGACACTTTTCAGCCTGAAGGATCGTCTATGAAGACCGAACATGATGATAATGTAATTCCTCTCAAGCTGAAGACTTCCAAGAAAGTATATACAAGAAAAGGGGATCTCGGCAAGTGCAACTTGCTTTCTGGTGAACGTGTAATGAAATATGCCGATCTGGTTGAAGCCTGCGGTGACGTCGATGAACTAAACTCTGTACTGGGTCTTCTGGTTAACGTGTTACCGCAAAAGGCGTCATGGCTATCAAAGGTGACCGGCAATCCGGAATGTATGGTTTGCGGACAGAGCGATATCTGTCCCATGAGTGCTCTGCCGTGGATTTTCGGGGAAGATACCAAGGTAACACCCGAAAAATTCTGTAAAGTGGAAGACCAGATGGAAACCTGGGAACAAGCCAGGTCATTGGGTCAGGAGATCAGTGCCCGGATTCAAAAACAAATGATGATGTGAAACCCGTGGAATTAAGAACTGCACGAAAACAAATAGAGAGGTTATACTGATGAGCTATTTTTTAAAAGTAACTGAACCTGAACATGGAAGCGGACAACTACAGAAGTCCTATGAGATGCTGCAAACGATGTTTCCGATCGTTCCGAAGGTATTTGTGGCACAAAGTATTCGCCCGGACCTGTTGGAGTCCATCGTCCAATATGTCAACCGTCTGATGATCGAAACACATGCACTGCCAAGGAGTACCAAGGAGCTCATTGCCGCCTATGTTTCCAAGCTGAATGCCTGCGCCTACTGAGTGGATGCACACAGTGCCATGGTCATGGCGCAGGGATTCACACAGGAGGAGGTGCAGAGCATCATAGAGAATATTGATGGTTCGCCATTGATCGACGACAAAACCAAACAGCTTCTCCACCTATCGGAAATCATAACGCACAACTCCTACAAAATTCACGTAGGTACTCTGCAAGAGCTCCGTGCTCACGGGTGTAGCGACGAAGAAATTTTCGAGGCGATTGCGGTTGCCTCACTTTTCAATTTCATGGATCGCATGGCCGACGCACTGGGAGCTCCTGTCGAGGGCTTCCAGGAAATGATGAAACAGATGAAAGAATCTTAAAAGAATTATTAGATTTCCCATCTCGTATCTTTGACTTTTGAACGCAAAGGGACTGACCGTGGCCGCCATAGAAAGGAGCGACATACCCGGCGCTTTTGCTCTCGCTGGATGCCAGGCAAAAGAGTGGTTCTATGAAGGTTCGGAGGTCGTCGCCAAATCGCATCATCGGGAAAGCCTTGGCATCCTGTACGCTCCGCGGGGCGCCTGGGCCGATTTCCTTAGGGAGAAAACGACTTTATGAATGCCGTTATTTCGGAAAAATATAGTTTCGCTTCGATCATACCTCTATTCTCTTGCAGCTTCAGCAATATGGTTCTTTTTGAGTAATTTTTACGTCTCAACCTGCCTTTTTTTTCTACTTTTTACAATTTTATTTATTACTGCAATATCAATAGAGCAGTTAAGAAATCGGAATACTGATTTATTCTGCCAGATACCGCTGGAAAGAAAAGATCCCACCTTCATCGTCGACCGATCCGGCCGGATTCATCAATCGAAGGGCTACACAGGCAGTTTATTTGAGACATTCAACATATCACAATTAAACCAGATCTTCGACGAAGAAAGTTGTGAGAAAATATTAGATTTCTCAGGGAAGAAGCGAATAGCTGACAACCAGACGCTTGAATGCTTCTCTGCAACCCTAGAGAAATGGATTCAAATCCAATTCAAGCCGACCTTAGATAAAAAACATATCTATGTCTGGTTGATCGATATTGGTCATCGTAAAAGATTGGATTTGAGCCTTTCCGCCATCAGACGATTCTGCCAGGAAGTGATTGATAATATAAATGTATTGATTCGTAATAATGATGTGTACGACCGCCTGGCGGATTTGATGCTGAAGGAAGGGTTCTAAGGAATTTTTATGGACAAAACCGCCGCTAATATGGATATGGTCGGTTACGCCTTCAAACTGACACCTCGTGGCATCAATAAATCGAAAAAAATCACTGTCAGAAAGGATTCACCGATCTCCATTTTGATGTCTCGCAAAACAGGCAAACTGACCTACACCGTTAAACCTGCGTCGCTTTCCCAATCCGATTTTGAAGGGCAATATCCGTTTGATAAGAAAGTAAAAGCCTTTCTTGGTTTCCCCATCGTTAATTTCCTGAATTATCATGAAGGAGAGATTTCGATAATCGCATACAATAAAAAACAGGGTATAGCGACTTATGATCACCTGTTAATGGAGACCCTTGTCAACAAATCGCTGGTAATGACATTGACCTGTCCCCAACCTGCATTGGCCACCTGTGGATATTCCAGAACCTCGAAGCAGAGGAAATTGAATCGCTCAGTCGTGAGGCATTGAGAAAAAAAATGATAGAAGGGCAAACATTATTTTTGCAGGGTGATTCAGCCGACGAGGTGTTTCTTATAAAAGGTGGACGTATTAAGCTTATCAAAGTTCTTGAAGATGGCACTGAACTGATGCTCGATATTCGGAAAGCTGGTGACTTTGTAGGAGAAAATATGTTCTTTCAAGAAGGCCAGTACCATAACAATAATGATAATCAGTCATGCGAGGCATGACAACTACTAATTTGCGTTATTAATAATCGGTCATATAATAAAAACAAGCTGGAAATTAGTCTGGCATAATGATTTGTTTAAATAAATAAAAATTACAATGGAGAAACACATGAAAGCAATCGGCTATCGCCAACCTTTACCCCTTACTGACGCAAACGCCTTGGAAAATATTACTTTACCCGTGCCTGAAGCCAGCGGTCACGACCTATTAATAGAGGTCGAATCCGTCTCAGTCAACCCGGTTGACTATAAAGTTCGCCTAAACATGCCACCAGAAACCGGCGAATACAAAGTGCTGGGCTGGGACGCCGCCGGCATCGTCAAAGCCGTCGGCGAAGAGGTGACCAAATTTAAAGTCGGCGATAAAGTCTGGTACGCCGGTGACCTGACGCGCTCGGGCAGTAACGCCGAGTGTCAGTTGGTCGATGAACGCATTGTCGGAAATATGCCTGAAAGCCTGTCGTTTGCCGAGGCTGCCGCAATGCCGTTGACCTCGATTACCGCGTGGGAAATGTTGTTCGACCGCCTGCAAATCCCGACTGACACAACGGAAAACCCGAAAACGGTACTCGTTATCGGTGCAGCGGGTGGTGTCGGCTCGATTATGGTGCAGTTACTGCGTCATCTCACCGGCGTAACGATTATTGGCACGGCTTCGCGCGAGGAAAGCGCGAGATGGCTCAACGAATTGGGTACGCACCATATCATCAACCACCGCGAACCGCTTTCCGATGGCTTAAAAGCCATCGGTATTCCCGTGGTGGATTATGTGATTAGCCTGAATAATACCGAAGACCACTACGAGGAAATCGTGAAAAGCCTTGCGCCACAAGGGCATTTCGGTCTGATTGACGACCCTGCACAACTGGACGCCATGCCGCTGAAACTCAAATGTATTACGCTGCACTGGGAGATGATGTTCACCCGTTCCATGTTCCAAACGCCTGACATGGTTGAGCAGCACAAACTATTGAATGACGTCGCCGGTTTAATCGACAAAGGGCAGATTAAAACCACCGTCGCCCACCATTTGGGCACGATTAATGCGGAAAACTTAATCAAAGCCCACGCGATGCTGGAATCACAGCAAGCGCACGGCAAGATTGTTCTGGAAGGGTTTTAATTAGCCAGGCAAGCACGGTGTTTAAGAACTAAGTGAACATTTTAATTACGGTATCTGGGGCTTAACAGAAATGGAAATGAATCACATACATGAGGCTATTGAAAAAATCGGTTGCCTTACTTTTACCACTCTTGAGGGCGACACCCTGCACAGCCGGATCATCAGCGTGTGTGGAGGTGATGAGGAAGGCATCTACTTTTTGACCATGGACGTCAAGCCATTTTATCGTCAACTGACCTCCAATCCGCATGTGGCCCTTTGCGGCATCTACCCTTCTAGCCGTAAGAGTGAGAAGAATGAAGTGGGCCAACCATATTTCGCCCCTGGCTTCACCCTGCGCATCACCGGCGAGGTTCGAGAAGTCCCCCAAAAAGAGACCGAAGAAAAAGCCAAAGCCGGAAATCATGTACACCAGTATGCCCTGGAGGATCAATCCCGTTATCCCTCAATGAAGCTCTTTTGTGTCCACAAAGGTAAGGGTGAGATCTTCGATTTCGACTTTGAAATGGAGCATCGGGATCACAAACTCTTACGCACACGGTTTTCATTTGGAGGAGAAACTCACAACGAACCTGGAGCCATAATCACAGACGAATGCATCGCTTGTGGCGAATGTGAAGAAGCCTGCACATTCAAGGCGATTGAGCCAGGGGAACCTTATCGTATCATAGGATCTCGCTGCGATGAATGCGGAAGCTGCTTTCAAGTCTGCCCCCAAGATGCCATCGAGCTTTCAAAAACTATTTAGCATGCAGCCGTGCTTGTACTGAATGTCACGGTCGTGATAGACTGACTTTGACCACAGAATGTTGGCAATAGTGCTTCGTTCTGATATTCTCCATATAGCAGAAGCGAGACTCATGTAAGCTTTAGAAACCGGAGCTCTGAAACTCAATGATGGAGGTTGATATTGACTGATTTGCCCAAGACAATGCGTGGAGTATGGTTGATTGGTCATGGTGATATGGACATGCTGGACATCCGTCAGGATGTACCAGTACCTGTTCCAGGAACTCGTGATGTGCTTGTACGCGTTGCCGCTGCGGGCGTCAATAATACAGATATTAACACACGGATGGCATGGTATTCAAAAAAAGAGGGTGCCAGTGAAGATGCCAGCTGGTCGGGTAAGCCACTTAAATTCCCACGCATCCAGGGGGCTGATGTTTGCGGTTATATCATCGCTGTGGGTAGAGAAGTCAGCTCTGATAGAATTGGTGAGAGAGTATTGATCGAACCTTGTATAAGAGAGGCCAATGGAAAAATTCTCGACCAACCATGGTATTTTGGCTCGGAGTGTGACGGTGGTTTTGCTGAATATACTGTTGTGGCAGCCCGACACGCCCACAAAATTGACAGCGAACTGTCCGATGCTCATCTGGCCTCCTTCCCATGCTCCTATTCGACAGCAGAAAATCTGCTGACCCGTGCAAATGTTAAATCAGGAGAACGCGTTTTAGTAACAGGTGCTTCTGGAGGTGTCGGTTCTGCTGCCGTTCAACTGGCCAAGGCTCGTGGCGCATATGTTTGGGCGGTGACCAGCCCGGCTAAATCGGATGCGCTACACAAACTGGGTGCCGATGAGACGATTTCACGAGAAACAGATTTAATCGAGGTGCCTGGCTCAAACAATGTGGACGTCGTGATCGACCTCGTGGCTGGTGATAAGTGGCCCCAGTACTTGGAAGTTTTGCGTCCCGGTGGTCGCTATGCAGTGGCGGGTGCCATTGCCGGTCCACTTGTTGAGTTGGATGTCAGGACCCTATATCTGAAAGATCTCAGCCTGTTTGGGTGCACAGTTCTTGAACCTGAGGTGTTCAATAGTCTGATTGAGCGCATTGAGCAAGGTGCGATAAAACCCATTGTAGCCCAATCGTTTTCCCTGGAAGAAATCTGTGACGCGCAAACCATGTTCTTGAAAAAGCAACATGTTGGGAAAATTGTGCTAAGAATATAAATTCCAAACGAGTTTTAATATCTCCAACAAATCTCAATTACGCGCACACTATCAATACTGCACACTACGACCATTAGTCCTCGTATGGCGGGTAACAGAAAGTACAAGGAATCTCAAAAATATTCCTTGGCCTCCCTTTTTATTTTTTAGACTATTCAATGGAGGGTATGGAACTGGTTAAGAATAGATAACGCAATACACTAATTTTGAGAATTGCATCTTACGGCTACTAATACACAATTCCAAGTTATTCAAATTGGGTATAGATTTTACTTGCAAATATACAAGGAATGCATCGCGAAATTAAAAGGTTGGTAAAAGTGTAGATTAGTGTTCAACATCCAGAAAACCGCGACTTGTCTATTGCTAAAACTAAATTTTTAATCTATTTGAATTTTTTACACAATTATCCACAATAAATCTGTTAATCCTATTTTGAACTTCCCATGCTCATGAATTGTTCGGTTGACTAGATCTTGGGAAGCCGGTTTATCCGGGCTTGGTGGAGCGATCGGGGATGCGAAAAGGATCGGCTTTGATCCCGTAGCGGCGCATGACCTGCTGCAGCGCTTGCCGTTCCAAACCGCAGAGTCTGGCAGCCTGGGTGACATTGCCGCTGCTTTTGGTAAGAAGAGTGTTAATATAGCTGGCGTTAAAATTCACCAGGACCTGCTCTTTGGCCTTTTTATAAGGCAGGTCTTGAAAAGAACTGTCGACCATATATTCACTGTTTGCGTCTAAGCTCAAGCCCATGTCCTGGGGCCGAACCTGATCTGTCGGGGAAAACAAAATCCCCCGCATAATGTAATTTTCCATTTCCCTGACATTACCTTCCCAAGCTCTGTTTATAAATACTTCCAGAAGTTCAGGCGACAGTTTCTTCAGAGGTTTGTTTAATTTGGCACAATGCTTTTCCAGCAGGTGATTGGCGATCAGCGGGATATCTTCAGGATGCTCCCTTAAAGCCGGCAAGTGAATGGGCAGTACGTTCAGGCGGTAAAAGAAATCTTCTCTGAATTCCGACTTTTTTATTTTTTCTTTGAGAGGTTGGTTGGTGGAGGCGATAATACGAACATTCACCGCTACCGATCTGGTATCGCCCAGGGGTTTAAACTCCTTTTCCTGCAGCACCCGCAACAACTTCGTCTGGATAGTGGGGCTGATGTCCCCGATTTCATCCAGGAAAATAGTGCTGCGATGGGCTTCCTGGAACAATCCGATTTTATCCTGGGTGGCATGGGTAAAAGCTCCCTTTTTATATCCGAACAGCTCGCTTTCCAGGATGTGTTCCGGCACTGTGGGGCAGTTTACGGCCACAAAGGATTTCTGGCGGCGCGGGCTCAAGGCGTGAATCGCTCGGGCGGTTAAATCTTTACCGGTTCCTGATTCTCCGGTAATTAACACCGTTAAGTCCGTCTTAGCCACCATTTGGATGGTTTCATAAATCCGTTGCATCTTAGAACTTTTGCCGACCAGATCATGGAAGGCGTTACCATCCTGGCAGACTCTCTGAAGCCGTAAATTCTCTTTGAGAAGACGGCTCCTTTCCAGGGCTTTTTCCAGTCGCAGAAGCAGTGCATCATGATCAAAGGGCTTGGTAATGAAATCATAGGCGCCGCTTTTCATGGCCTGCACGGCCATTTCGATATCGCCGTGGGCGGTCATCATGACCACCGTGAGATCCGGGGTGTCTTTTTTGATGTATTCCAGCAGCTCCAGGCCGTTCATTCCCGGCATTTTTATGTCCGCTAAAACCAGATCGAAGGCGTCTGCGCCAAGGTATTTTAGTGCGGCATCTCCGTTGGACGCGGTTTCAACCCGGCAGCTCAGATCGGGTTCGAGAATACGCTTTAAAAGTTGCAGCAAATCCTGTTCGTCATCCACGATTAAGATGGAGCGTTTTATCATTTGATCCTCTTGGTTTCGGAAACAACAGGCAACACAACCGTAAAGGTGGAGCCCTTATCCGGCCGGGATTCTACCAGAATATCGCCGCCGTGATTTTTAATAATCCCATAGCTGACCGACAGGCCCAGACCCGTTCCTTCTCCGATGGGTTTGGTGGTAAAAAAAGGATCAAAAAGGCGGGGCAAATGTTCTTTATCAATACCGTGGCCTGTATCCGTTATTTTAACTGTGACTTGGCCGGCGACTGGATCAAATTTGGAACTTAGTTTAATGCTTCCCGTTTTTCCGACAGCATGTTTGGCATTCATTATTAAATTGATAAAGACTTGTTTGATTTTCTTCTCGTCAAGAACAATGGAGGGAAGCTGTTGATCGTATTCCCTGATAATTTCTACGCCATCCATACCGGAGTGCTGTTGAATGAATGCTAACACATCATCGATGACTTCATGGACATTTTTGATTTCTTTTTCGGGCTTAGAACTTCTGGAGAAACTCAGCAAGTCGGTCACAATGGATTGGCAGTTTTTGGCATGTTTTTCGATAATCTTGAGATCGTCATGGCGTTCTTTATTCGGATCTCCGTCCCTCATCAGCAATTGGGTATAGCCAAGGATGACTCCCAAAGGATTATTGATTTCATGTGCGACACCGGCGGAAAGCTGTCCAATCGAAGCCAACTTATCCGCCTGGGCGATTTGTTCCTCCATTAGACGCTTTTGTTCGATATCTTTGACCAGCAGATGAATGGTGCCCGCGCTGTCATCCGACCCACTGTCCAGGCTGCCGCTGACCAAGGATCGAATGGCGGCACCATCCGCTCGCTTTAGCGTAACCTCGGCGTTTGAAATAAAGCCTTGTTTTACAAGCGTCGCCTTTAACCGGCTCCAATCTTTTTGATCGGCAAAATATGACTGAAAACGGCTTTCGTCTATCCCGCGATTGGCCTGACCACGTCCCAGCAGGCTAAGGCCCTGGGGATTCAGGTCGACAATGCTGCCGTCGATATTTAAAACCACAATCATGTCTTTTGAAACTTCGAAAATACGGCGATATTTATGTTCGGAAAGGGTCAATTCCTGGGTCCTCTCCGACACCAGCTTCTCGAGGTTTTGATTCAGATAAACAAGCTCTTTGTGGGCGGATTGCAGGGCCTGTTTGTCCCCGAGGACCTGACGATAAAACCCCCATATTCTCTCAAAGAAAAGAATCACCGAAGCGACGGTGACAAACAACATCGTATTGATACCGCCGCTAAAGGGTCTTATAGCCTCCCAGAGGGAATCCTGATTGAAAAACAGGACCACTTGCTTGAGGATATGTCCCACGGAGCGGGAGATGGCGAAAAGGGCAAAGCCATAGCAGATCCACATCAAAAATTCCCACATGATGTTGGTGGGATCCTTTTGCTTTAAGCGACGGACATCGGCAAGACACCAAAATGATAAAACAATCATCATGATTGCACCGCCGACATCAATCAGCCGGATGGGTATGTCGGTCACAATCATAATGAGGATTCTCCTGCGATTATCGGATCGGTCTTCGGAGCAGGTGTGCCTTTTAATAATTTTCTAATGCCGGCGGAAAAGAAGAACAGAGCGGGAACGCACAGCAGATGATCGAGTTTGACCAGATAGTATAAAACGATTGTAAAAACGGTATTGTCGGTCGAGGTGATTTTAATATGCCATGTCCCCACTCGTTCCACTTCGATAATTTTTAGCTGTTCATCGAGTAGATGAGCGATGGCGGCGTCCGTGTTCCAGAGAATTAAAAACAGGGCGGCATATTGGATATAGCGCCATCCGGTCTCTTTCACCAGATCCCTAAAGCGAATCCAGTAGATGAAGATTCCCAGGCTGATGATAAAGAAAGCGTGGGCGAACTGATGCACGTATAGTCCTTCCGGATCGCTGTGGGCCTGGGTCGCCAGTGCCGG
>CALZJV010000259.1 GCA_945787595.1 uncultured Desulfobacterales bacterium
ATATCACCCCTCTCTCCGAGCTGTAGGCTCTTAGGCTCTACGAGCCGGAAGCCGGGGTGGACCAAA
The DNA here is from genome assembly GCA_945787595.1 of uncultured Desulfobacterales bacterium. Next base: position 67 of record CALZJV010000259.1, read on the forward strand.
GCCGGGCCCTCTGGACCCGGATCTTTACTCCAAGCAGTTATCTTTTAAAATGACGCGGCCCTTCTTTACCGTATCTGCCCAACCGAAGTGGTCGTTTGCCCCACCGGTAGGGCGCTTTCTTTTCCCCTGTCCAGCATAATTCGCATGGTGGCTGAAGAGGCCAGGCTTCCAAGGGTCAGTCCCACTGGGCCGATTAACTGTCCGGGTGTTCCTAAAAAGCGCAGAGCAAACCCGCTTGCGAGGATAGTACCCATAAACAACGCATGTCCGGTGAGAACCGTTATCGGCTTTTTCAACCAGGCTGCCAGCCCTTCGCTCTGGGCTCGTATGGCCACGCTGATGGGAAAAAAGATCAGAGACATCACGGTCATTCTGACAAGGGGCAGATCCTGCGCGCCCAGTTTCTGCAGTTTGATAAAGTAAAATTCTGTAAGACCGGGAAGGATGAAAATCAACGGTAAAATGCCGAGGACGGTGCCGGCAGCCAGACAAAATCGAAATGTCCGGCTATCTTTGTTTGATTGCGGAGGAAATGCGAGCACAATGGTTTGGATGCGTGTCGCCGCAAATGCCACTGGATTGGCGAGCCCGAGTGCCAGGTAATACACCGGGAGGATGCGATCGGGATCGGGTGCACGGGCGATAAATCCCGCCAGAATGACGGCCGAGGCCGAGAGAAAATATCCTCCGACCGACAGCGGAAGATTAAAGTTAAAGATTTCCATGGCCCTGGGGGGGGTCTCTGGGCAGGATTTAAGGGATTTTAAAAAGGGGGCTGCAAATATTCTGGAAATTAGGACCTCCATTACAACCGGTATGGTAAGGCACCCGACGGCCCAGACTGGACCGACCAGTTCCAGGGTGCAAAAAAGCAAAGACAGCAGTGCGGTGAGGAGGATGCGGACGATGGTTGCCAGGCTGGCCTTACCGGTGGCTTTGCCGAGATACATGACAACAAAATTGGGAACCCGCATAAAGAATAGAAATTGCAGCGGAATGCTGATCACGAAGGTGGTATAGGCCGGCTGTTCTATCGAAGGTGGCAGGCCGATAAGACGACCAAACAGCAGATGCGATACAACGGGAATGCACAAGCTCGCCTGGATCGCTATGACCCCCAAACCGGTTAACAGAGTAACTTTCCGAAATCTTTGATATCCTTCGCGTGTTTTGGCATAAACCATGCCTGTTGTAACGGAACTGATGGCGATCATTCCGAGGGGGCCACGTGAGGCGACCATGGCTACCAGGGGATAACTCAGGGCCTGGGAGGCTGCCTGGATTGCCAGTGGTGTAAAGAAACGGGTTAGGGTCCAATTGTCCGGAGGTTTAGATGGGTGCATACTCATTTTTTATTACGACGGATTTATATCAGGAAAAATACACCACCATATTATCCGATGGAATTCATGTTAACCCCATTTTTACAATGTGGGGTAATATTACCACCCGTGCTTACTAAAATTCTCCGATTAACTTTACTTCCCGTTCAAGCCGGACCCCGAAACGGTCAATCACCCTGGCTTCGATAAGCTGAATTAAAGCGTAAACATCTGCGGCTCTGGCATTGTCCACATTTAGAATAAATCCGGCGTGTTTCCGGCTGATCATGGCGCCACCGATGCGTTTTCCTTTCAAACCGGTCTCTTCGATTAAAGCTCCAGCGTAATATCCAGCCGGACGCTTGAAAACACTGCCGCAGGAAGGATAGTCCAGCGGCTGTTTTACGGCACGCAGCGCGAGGATATCATTCATGCGTGTCTTTAAAGCCCCGGCATCTGCCTCTGTGAATTGAAAAAGAGCGGATGTAATGACCACTCTATGCAGTTCCGGAACTCTTCGGTAATCGAAGTTTATTTTGTGGCGATCGGCAGAAAAAGGGGTCCCGTCACGTCCGAAACCGCTTACCGAGACGGTAACCTGTTCGATTTCCTGTCCAAATGCGCCGGCATTCATGCGCAGCGCTCCACCCACGCCCCCGGGAATTCCCGCCAGTAGCTCCAAACCGGACAGGCCCTTTTTCACCGCAGCACGAATTAAATCCATTAACAGGGTTCCGGCCAGCACTTCTGCCTGCCTGTTATCAAAGGTCCAGTTACTAAAATTTTCACCCAGATAAAGGGTAACCCCGTCCCATCCCTGGTCAGAAATCAGCAGATTTGAACCCCGACCGAGAATAAACAGCGGTGCTTTGTTTTCGTTAATAACTTCAAGGGCCTGACCCACCCCGACTTTCGTGTTCGGGGCGACCCAGACGGCCGTGGCGCCGCCGATTTTGTATGAAGTAAATGGAGCCAGGGGTGTGTCGGTCAGTGTCTGCCCGTCAACTACATCTGCCAGTTGCGCTGCTAATTCGACAGGATCACTATTCATATTTGCTTTTTCTGTTACAGGTTTTCTGCGAACCCCAACGAATCATTATATTTACATCTTTGGCGTTAAAAACATGGTGATTTCAAATCGGGTGAATCGCTTCCTTCTGATGCATTGACGAATTGTTAAATCTGGATCTTGCTTTGATTGCAACATGCATTCGGTTTTGTCAAGCCGTAAACAAGTCCCGGTCATTTTTATTGCCCCCAGGTTGGACGATCTGAATCGGACACTGGAGATTTGCCCGACATGATTTGATACCTGATTTTAACTCCACCTCCTGCTCATGATGCGCCGGCAGCTTTTTAAGCATCACAACCCCTAATATCCAATCATTTGAAGCTTTTTATTTGCCGAAAATCTTTAACATTAACGATCCCAAAGGTCCAAACCATTCTAAAATCCAATCCTATTAGACTATAAAAAACTCAAGCTTCTGCGGCATTGTGCCGATAGGTACCATGGTTGAAGCAAAAAACAAAATTTAGTTTAACTTATAGAAATTATTTTTATTTTTAAATTTTCGGGGGAAAATTTTTGCCAAAAGGAGAGCGATCATGGAATCAGAGGATTTTTTCAGGGTAATCACTGAATTTGAATTTATTTGTGAAGATATTGGTGAGATCAAAGAACAGATTGATCTGACAAAATCGGAGGTCCAGAAAATTTCACAGGCCATCAACAATATTGAAAATGCAAGAAATATTCTGGCTGATCTTTTCCCGAAGATAGAATCACTGGACAGCGATGTGCGCGAAGACCTGGCGGCTGAATTCGCAGAAGCGGACTGATATCGTGCAGGAATTATCAGTCGGTCGGTAGTTTTAGCCGACCGACTTGATGAACCTGAAATAATCCAGGCTTAATGAGATAGGAGTTCCCCGCCAATTAAAGGATGTGAACTCAATACTTTTTTCGATATGGCTCACTTTCGTACTTATATTCCGCCTAGTTTTAATGGGTGAATATGGCATCTGCACCCCTTAAAGCGCCTCCTTAACCATCCAAATCCAACCCAATTTTAATCCTGCTTACCAATTCCAATTTCCACCCAATAGGGGCTATAAAAGAATTAGGTAGACCTAAATCCTGATTCCATCCGGCAACTCAGGAGTGTCAACGATCGGCTTTTGCCCTATTATTGCATAAACAACATGGATAAGAATAGCTAACAGTTTGTTATTATAATCGATATATTATAGTAAACACCATTTGCCGGATGATGCCCTTGGAGAATTCAAAGGACGGGATCGATATTGTCAGGTTGTTTACCCTTTGGTCTTTTGGAACGTTCGGGTTTATCTAAAACGGCTAAAGAATAATCCGGGCTTGATTAATCCATCGAACTTGGAATATATTAATGATCAGATAGGGGAAATGCGCGCTTATTTAGGTAAGAAGTATTCCGTTTTAAAAGGGATATCACGATGAACAACTTTATGCGTAATGCGTCTCTTGTTTGTACTCTGGCGATTTTATGCGGCTGTATCGGCGGAAAATCCTCGTCGTGGGGACATTTCCACGGTGATTTATCGAATCAGGGCTTTCAGGCGATCGACAGCGGATTTGCGCTTTCTTCAAGCTGGATTTCTAATTCATACAAAATAACGAGCGCATCGCCGGTTATCGGAAAAGATTTTCAGGGAAGAGAGGTCGTGTACATCGGTACCTCCGACGGCATGTTGGTCGCGGTAAGGTCTAAAGATGGAAGCGAAAAGTGGAGACGTTCATTTGGCCCTGTCGGTTCAGAGACCCGCATCGTTTCTTCTGCTTCGGTGTCAGATGCGGGCAGCATCTATGTCATCACCAGTCGTAAGGTGGGCAAAGGACGAGCTCCTAGTGCGCTTCACAAAGTTGACCAATTCGGCTATCCGAAATGGTCTTACCCATTTCCGAACAGAGGGTTTACCACCGGATCACCTAAGGTTGCCACCGTGCGAAACGATACATTTATTTTTGTTTACGTGTCGGTGGACGGGAGCAGCGACATCCAGGGTGAGCTTCTTGCTCTGCGGGATGATGGATATGAGGCAAATCTGCTTGATCGCAAAGCCCTTGGGACTTGTCACTTTAATAATTCGGGCCGCACCAGCAGCCTTGTAGATTTTTTTGAAGAAGCACTTTTCCCGTCGATTTTGATCGAGACACTGTTGCGCTGTCGAACCATTTTTTAGACCCAACCGTTGCGGTTGTCGCTGGTCGAGAAAAACCACTGATTGCCATTGCAGACAATCTATGCAGCCTCGGTGTGTTTGAATGGGATGGGGTCGAATTGTCTGTACTTTGGCATCAGGAACACAACTTTGATAAGCATTCTTCCGCCATGGTTTCACCCAATGGTTTGATGGTTGTTGGACGACGGGATGGGAAAGTGCCAGCCTACGATTTGGAAACCGGCGTAAAAATGTGGGAGTATGACGCCGGGCAGGCTGTTTTTGCCACACCGGCAGCTGCCAGCGAGAAGTATGTCTTTGTAGTATCCAAAGATCGGATCCAGGTGATCAACGCCCTGGACGGCACCCTGGTTCAAGATGATAAATTACCGCGAAAACTGCAATTGATGGGTATCACCCATTCATCGCCAGCTGTCACCGCAAACCGGGTTTATGTGTCGGCCTTCGAAATGCTGACCGTCACTTATAATCTCAAAACAAGAGGTCATGACACCAATTTCCAGGGAAACGGGCTATCATCTGTTATTGTCGGCAGCGATGGCTCTGTTTATGGGATTGCCGCGGATGGTACGATCCGAAAATATGCCGGTATGGAATCAGAATAGTTGTCAGATTTCAGGTGTCAGCCCAGCCGTTGGCCGCTTCGGCGACCAGCGGCTGGGCTGACACCTGAAATCTATAATTTGCGACATTACATTTTTTTGTCTTCTCTGTATTTTTTGCTTTAGCAGAATAAGAAATTTACCCTCAGCGTCCTTCCCGTCTCTGCCTGCCCAATCTGCCCAATGGAATCTTTTTATCCCATTCCATCGGGTGAAATCTCTGTTGCCCTTATTTCATCGGGGCGTTGAACTACTAAGCCGATTATTGGTCTTCATCGAAGAAGTCATGTTCGTTGGGGTGAGAAAGGGGGGATTTCAGCAGCAGCTCTGAGATTTCATCCCAATCTTTTACTGTTTTGCCGTATTTGGTTTTCTCAAACGAAAATCGCTTCTCAATTTGTTCTTTTCCCGCCGATATAATAACAGCGGAACCGATAATAGCATGCAGACGCACACCTTGCTTTTTCAAATTCTCCAGCGTCTTTGGCCCGCGCCAGCGGAGAATGACTGATTTGGGAAAATTTTGTTTTTCTAACCAGCTTCCGATGAGGTTTTTTCCCAAAAATCGGCTCAGGTAGATGATTTTATACTTCTCGCTGAGTGAGTTGAGGGCCTTTCGACTGCTTTCCCTGATCTCATCTGATAATACAGCATCTTTAAATGCTCCTTCGGCTTCAATGATGATGGCCTTTTCATTTTCGTTCATCACCAGGATTAGTCCGGAGGCGCTGTCGGTGTAATCCCGGTCCCGGGGGGGTGTATTTTAAGTAACCATAACCATCACCGCCGGTTAATATTTTTTTCAGGAGATTATCATCCAAATAAATGTCCACCATCCGACCACCCGCAGAAAAGAATCCATCTCTGGTTTGTACGCTGATGGTTAACGGTGTCTGAACAGTCGTCACACGGTCAAAGACGACCACTTTGCTGTGAGAAACAGGAACAACAATAAATAGGAAAAGGATAGGTAGGAGGTATTTCTTAAAAGGGATGATCATGGATTCGACCGCATAAGCGCTAAATAGTTTTGTAAACATTCAAAGGTTATATTTGTACCATTATTTCATGAAAAAAACGGGCGCGCCCACTTTGCCGTTTGTTCCGGGGCGACAAACGTTGTCATATCACCGAGCATAACCTCAAAGCCGGTATGATCACTGCGCACCCAAGGTGCATAATTTGAACGAACCATGAGGACAATTCGTAGTTCCAGGTGGCTGGCAGGGGATTCAACCGACAGCAGGCCAAGATTGTAGCCATTGCGGCATATGCTTCGATAAAACCGTTGGGTGTTCAAAATGCCCTGAGCCAGATCTTCCCAGTCCGATGTTTCAGGCTGAAGAAATGAGGTTGTTCGGGGCAGAATGCCCCAGATCTCATAAAAACCTTCCGGGGCAAAAGCTGATATCCATTGCCATAGTCCCGTTGCCCCGATGTAACGGAGTCCGTTGGTTTTTTCCTGGGAGAGATAGCAGGAAAACAGGAGCTCGTCATTTTGCTGATAAAATTCATCAGCCTTTTGCAGTAAAACGCGGTGGTGATTTGCTGGAACCGGGTCGGCATTTATTTGTAGATGGGGATGAATTAAAGACCCTCCCGCCGACGGCAGATAATTTTGAGTTATGGCCATGTAGATAGCCCGGGGGTTGTACGCTAGTACTCTGGCCAGATATTGGCAACAATTCATAAAACTGTCGGCATAAGATGGGCCTGAGGCCTTACCGATCTCAACAAAGTGTTCATCATTGAAAAGGCTGACGGCTGAGTAACTGCCATAGGGGTACAGGTTCGGAAACAGCAATGAATCGCCGCGGGATAATCGGCCATTGTTTACCAGATCGGGATGCATTTTAGGAGTTTTTGCGATAACCTGGGGGCGGCAGAACGGGCATTTGGTGGTCTCGTTTGCATCCGGTGGCGGCTGGGGCAGAGAATCGGTGGCGGTTTCCTTTTCATTGATTCGGCTGAAAGCGAGACGGCAGGTGCGTCCTGTGATTGGATTTTTTCGGATTTCAATGGGGCGCTCCACAATCTTGCCCAATGGATCAATGAAATTTGCAGATATGGTTTGACTTTCAAACAACAGCTTTGAATACACGGCTGCGGACATGGCAACACCCGAATTGATGTATTGAACCTAACCCGGACAAACCGGGATTGACTATTGATATGGCCGTAAAAAGGCCCAAAAAGCACAAAAAATAAATTCTCAGGGCTAGTAAATTCAATGTGTTACAATCAACAAAAATCCAAATTCCAACCTTTTACGAATCCATCAATATTCAATTTTTTAGAATCGTTGAGTGGGAATACCGAAAACCGAAAGCAATGAGAAGTACATCAAGCCCTGAAAAATTGCGCTGATGATCCAGCTAATCATGCAAACGCCCGCCGCCCGATAGATGCTTTGATAATTCATTGCCTGTTTTATAGCCACAACAGCAGCCACGAACATCCAGACTGAGGCGATTAGAAACGTGGTGGCAGCCATATTCGGTATAAGACCCAGCAAGCGAATCAACCCGGGGGCACTGGCAAAGCCCATTGCGCGAAACACGGCTTTTCTATTCCCTTCAGTTTCGGCTTCAGGTAAAAATCTCATGCCAACAAAGTAGGCTGAAAAAGCCCAAACGTACCATCCAATGAGGGTGGTGATCATTCCGAAATTGATCCCGGCAACTCCCCCTCTGCCAAAGCCGCCGTAAGCAGAGGCTGCGCTGTAAATAAAAACGGCCATCATGGCTTGAAACATGGTTCCCGTGTCCGTGATGACTTCTTCATACAGGCTGGCATCGAGCTTCGCGGCACGAAATAAACGATTCAGAAAGAGATTCATAGGACCTCGCGTCAGTTGGCAGGTTTAAAAACCTGATTTGAGAATTTTGTGGCAAAAAAAATCCGACCCGTGAGCAGACACGAAGTCGGATTTGTTTGATACTAACGAGGGCTGGTGCTTGTCTGTTGAGTTATCGAAAGTGCTTTTTCGACAGCTTACGGTATAGCTTTATTTTTTAGTGATTTTAGATTTTGTGGATGAATATCCGTCTGCGTACCACCCGCCACCTTTCAGTTCAAATGAGCAGGTAGAGAGAATTTTCCTGGCTTTTTTTTTGCATTTGGTGCACTGAGTGTTTTTTGTTCCCATGGGAACGAGTTCTTCGGTAATGTGTCCGTTGGTACATTCAAATTCATAAAACGGCATATTCATCCTCCTGAAATGGCAATTAATCCGTGTATCTTATACTGGATCCCTGGTTGTTGGATTTTTATTTTCTGGCGAAAACTTATTCATTTTATTCTTTTTGTCAAGAAAAATCAAGTTATGAATATTGAAATATTGCTTGACAGGTTTGCCGGCGGCAATATAAAAATCATAAATATTTTCAGATATTAAGAGCTTAAAATTTCTTGTGTCAGGCACCGGTCTCTCAAATTGGTCATTTTATAACCTAACCCGGGCAAGCCGGAGCCAAAAATGAAAAATTTTTGAAATTAACTTTTGTGCCATAAGCTGCAAGATACTGGATACTTGATGCTGGATAAAATAGGGATAGTTACCTTTTAAAATCCAGTATCCAGAAGCCAGCATCCAGCATCATTTTAATAAAAAGATCACAAAGTATTATTAAAATCTTTTACCACAAAAAACACAAAAATCTACGAATTAGAAACTAAAGGCAACTGTTTGTATGAATCAAAAATCCTCTTTTACAAAATTATTGAAACTGGGTCAGCTAAAAACCAACGAGCATACCGTAATGGCCATTCTGGCGGTTATGGTGGGCTTGGCAGCAGGGCTGGGTGCCGTCGGATTTCGCCATCTCATAAATTTTTTTCAAACCCTTGCCTATGGATCTCCCAGTGAATTGCTCGAGGTGGTAAAGACCATTCCCTGGAGCTATAAAGTGGGCATTCCGGCTGCCGGCGGGCTTCTGGTCGGACCGCTTGTGTATTTTTTTGCAAGAGAGGCCAAAGGTCACGGAGTGCCCGAAGTGATGGAAGCGGTTGCGCTGAGGGGCGGGGTTATCAGAAAAAGAATTGTATTTGTAAAAACCGTGGCCTCCGCGATCAGTATAGGTACCGGCGGTTCCGTCGGCCGTGAAGGCCCCATTGTTCAAATCGGTTCCGCCATCGGATCGACCCTCGGTCAGGCATTGCATGTATCGGCAGATCGAATGCGGGCCCTGGTAGGATGCGGGGCTGCCGCCGGTATTGCCGCCACCTTCAATGCGCCCATCGCCGGTTCCATGTTTGCGCTGGAGGTTATCCTGGGAGATTTCGGACTGGCTACATTCAGTCCGATTGTGATCTCTTCCGTGGTGGCCACTGCCGTTTCACGAGCTTTTCTGGGTGATACGCCGGCATTTATTGTTCCCGCCTACCAATTTGTCAGCGCCTGGGAATTTCCCATCTATCTGATTCTTGGCCTTTTTTGTGCTGCCGTGGGCGTCACATTTACCAAAACCCTTTACCGTTTTGAGGATCTATTCGAAAGTCTTAAATTTCCCGAATATTTAAAGCCGGTTATCGGAGGATTGATCCTGGGCCTCAGCGGTCTGTTTGTTCCTCAAATTCTGGGCGTGGGCTATGGCGCCATGGATCTGGCGCTTGGGCAGCAGCTTACCTGGTGGCTTATGCTGCTATTGGTGGCGGCCAAATTGCTGGCGACTTCAATTACTATCGGTTCCGGGGGGTCGGGTGGCGTTTTTGCGCCATCGCTGTACTTGGGCGTGATGGCCGGCGGTTTTTTTGGGATGTTGGTACATCATCTGTTTCCAAATGTGACAGCATCTCCCGGTGCATACAGTATTGTCGGAATGGGTGCGGTTGTGAGCGCTACCACGCATGGACCCCTGGCGGCCATTTTAATCCTCTTTGAGATGACGGGAAGTTACGAAATTATCCTTCCGCTGATGTTTTCCTGCATAATTGCGACGATTGCCAGCGGCCAATTGATGAAAGAGTCGATTTATACGCTAAAGCTTGTCAGGCGGGGCGTTGACATCAGAGAAGGAAAAGAGGTCAATGTTTTAAAATCCATGCACGTCAAAGATGTGATGAGCCCCCATGTGGAAACCGTATCCGAGGAATGGTCCCTGGAAAGAATGTCGGATAAAATTTCAAAAAGTAAATACAACAGCTTTCCGGTACTCAATTCTGAGAATAAACTGGCCGGTATCATTTCTTTTAACGATTATAGTGAAGCGATATTTGATGAAGATTTAAAATTCATCGTAGTGGCCAAGGACCTGGCCTCCTCAGACGTTGTCACTGTATCCTCGAGCGATAATCTTTACACCGCGCTTGAAAAAATCAGCCGGTATGATTTCTCAACCCTGCCGGTGGTTTCACCTAACGATCCCGCGCAGCTGATCGGTATCGTCACCCGGCGGGATGTTATCGGGGCCTATGAGAAAGCCGTGCTTAAAAAATCTCTGTTTGCAAATTAATTCATAAAAATTCAACTATTTCGACCTGTGCGGTTAGTTAAGTCGGTACATCCATGATATCAAATTGTTTTCACCGCCCCGATGAAATAAGTGCAACAGAGATTTCACCCAGATGAAATAAGGGCAACAAAGATTTCATTGGGCAGGTTGGGCAGGCAGACGCGAAGGACGCAGAGATGTTTATTCTTATTCTTTACCGTTGAGCCAACAAAAATACCGGTGGATAGTAAGGACGGCCAAGAATAAAATAGCACTTTTTCTGAAAATAATTTGAGTTTTGCATATGTTGCAAATATAATTACGCTGGCGATGAGATTTACTTTTTAAAGCGGGTTCTTTTTGTTTTCCGGCCCTCACCGGAAAACAAAACATAATTAAACCTTTGCGTTCTTTGCGCCTTTGCGGTGAATAAATAGATCTCGTTGAAAATCCAATTTCAGAAATATCGCCCGTCCAAAAAGTCTTAACGATGATATCAGCCACACCAGATTGCGCTTATTTTTTTCGCATTCCCGCCGACAAGCCGGGGGAAGAAGGCGACACAACAACTGTTGAAAAAGAAGCCGAGGAACAATCACCTGAAGAAGAGGAATATATACTTTGCCGTCAGTGCCATCAGGCGATCACCAAACCGGCTGATCGTATTGTGATGCAGGGATCGCACCGGCACACCTTTGCCAACCCCCATGGAATTGTTTTTGAAATTGGATGTTTCAAAAACGTCCAGGGATGCGGGTATGCCGGAGTCGCCTCAGATGACTTCAGCTGGTTTGCGGGTTATAGCTGGCGGGTTTGTTTCTGCATCTTGTGTCTGACCCATTTAGGATGGATGTTCAGTCTGAAGGGCCTGGATAGTTTTTACGGGTTGATATTGGATCGGCTCATAGAGCCCAGCTAAGCACTTAGTCCATTTTTTCTAACAACATGTTGTAAAGAAATGAAGGTATCAGCAAATCACAAATACTATTGATTGAATATTGTCGAATGAATATTGAATATTTAAGGTCCGCCTTCGGCGGGAGCAATTATTAAAAAAAGATTATAAAAAAGGCAGAGCGAAGCGACATCCGTAAATCTTCAACCTTCAATCTTCAACATTAAATTCGTTGCCCCGCTGGGGCCACTTTCCAAGCGTAGTCTCGGAAAGAGCTAAGTGGTTTATGGCTGAACTAATATGGAGAGGGTATTTCCCAATGGGAGAAATTAAAAGCACGCTGGATCTTGTTCTGGAAAAAACAAAGAATCTTACACTCAGCTCCGAAGAGAAGGAGGAGCAGAAACAAAAAGAAATTGAAAATCGCATTAAAGGCATGATGCAGAAATATCAAGACGGGATACTGTCCAAAAACCAGTTGATAACCGATTATGAAATACTGAAAAAAGATTATAATATTTCGCGAAATAATACATTGATCATTGAAATCACCAAGCGTATTGAACCGGACCAGGACAATCAACCTTTGCTTGAGGTATTGCAGGAGTGCTGCGCCCTCGATACAGCAGCCATTGAAACCATTATCGAGAATTTCCGGAAGACCTATCTCACAGCTTCGCAGAACCGGATGGAGGGGTTGAAAGAAGAACTTGCGCAGCAATACAAAATTACTGGTTCTGCCGTCCTTCCAAACTTAGACGCGGACAAACAATGGCGGCAGAAAACTCGCGAGATGCGTGCCGGATATGAAGACCAATTAAATCGGGTTAAGGATAATCTGCTTGGTGACAGGAGCTCATAGCTCATAGAAAAGCTTGAAGGTGGTTATTTGTGCTGGTTAATGGCTCTTAGTCCCTGGTTGTTGGAAATTTTGGATCATAGCTTTGAGCTGTCCATTATGAACTCCAATCTCTGTCATCTGACCTCTGTCGTCTGGACTCTGTCCTCCGGCTTCTTTCCTCTTGCTTATACATATTTAAAATAGAACTGCTCAAGTTCTGCAAAATTTTTGCGTACTTTTTCTACACCCATAATAATTTCACCATGTCCCGGGAGAAGACATTCCACATCAAGGTCCGTTAGTCGTCTGATACTTTCCTTGAGCTTCGATCCGTTGCCACCCGGAAGATCCGTTCGACCCAAGCCTTCCTTGAAAATAAGATCTCCGGTAAACAATGCTTTTTGAGAAGGCCAGCACAAGGTTATGGATCCGGGTGAGTGTCCCGGTGTGTGAAAGATGTTCAGTTCAAGATCATCAATAGAAAGGTTACCTTCCTTGAGAAAAAAATCAGGCAGCAGCGCGTCCATATCGATGCCAAAGGCGGCACTCATCTGTTTTCCAATGGTGGCTGCCCATTGCCATTCATCTTCGTGCAAAGTGAAACGCGTCGGAATATCCTTGAATAATTGAACCGCCTCAATGTGGTCCGGATGGGCGTGGGTGCAGATTATCAAATCGATGTCGCCGATGGCCAGGCCGAGCTGCTCGAGGCCCTGCTCAACATGGTCGAACAGCCTGCTGTGGCCCGGGTCAATCAGCACCCGGGTTGGCCCGTCAATGAGATAAGCATTGCAGTTGTTGGCGTTCATGGACTGCCAAATAAAGGCATGTAGGTTCTTAAATACTTTCATAACTAATATCCTTAGGTGTTCACAGGTTCCGAGCTCACAAATCACCTGGACCTGCTTTCAATCGAGTGTCTGGAACAGGCTTTGATGGGTTGTCCCTGCGGTTTGCTGCTTGTCAGCCATGACAGGCGGTTTTTAAAGACGCTCATAAGAAGGCGATGGCACCTTTCCCAAGACCCAAAAGACAAGGAGTTGTATATCCTGGTGGAGCTATGAATCTATGGCAAAAGGATATCTTGTTTTCCCCTCTACTTTAAGCTCTTTCCACTTCTCTTACTATTCGGTGCAGCACATCTCCTGCTTTTTCCCGGATAAGCACGTCGCAGATGTCGTCACAGGGCGTGTCGGAAAGATTGATGATGGCCAGAAAAGCGCCGTTGTTTTTGGCATAAAACGGCATTTGGGCTGCCGGGTGGACAATCAGGGTCGATCCAACAATCATGAAAAAATCGCATTTCTGGCAAAGGGCGACGGACTTTTCTACTTCCGCTACGGGCATGGCCTGGCCGAATGAAATGGTGTCCGGTTTCAAAAAACCACCGCATTCACATTCCGGCGCCGGATCGCCAGTTGCCAGGCGCTGTTGCACTTTATCGATCGGAGAAATTTTTTGGCAGCTCATGCAGCGTATGCGGCAGGTGTTGCCGTGCAGTTCGACTATCTTTTCATCGGGCAGTCCTGAAGCCTGGTGCAGCCCGTCAATGTTTTGGGTGACCACTGCTTGAAGCAACCCCATTTCATTTAATCTGGCCAGCGCCATGTGGGCCGGATTGGGCTCGGCCTTGGCGATTTCCTGATAAAGTTCCCGTTTTTGCCTCCAATACTCGACACGGGATTCTTTCGCAGACATGAATTCATCCAAATAAACCGGGCGGAATTTATCCCAGATGCCGCCCTGGCTGCGGTAGTCGGAAATACCGCTTTCGGTGGATATGCCGGCGCCGGTAAAAAATACATTTTTGCCGCCTTCCTTAATTTTTGGTAAAAAATACATTTTTGCCGCCTTCCTTAATTTTTTTAGCAATGCGTATAATTTTATCATTCATAGCTGGATTAGATCGTTAAGATGGTTAGGATCGTTGAGATCGTCTGTTAAATACCAATAAAATGATAGAATGCCTTAATTCGCTATTCGCCCTTTGTCACTACACCCTTATATGAAACTACACAAAATTAATAAAGTGAACCGCAGAATGTCGAATGTCGAATAACGAATGACGAATGACGAAGGATGGAATCGCTACGCGAAATCTTTTTTAAAACAGACAGAATACATTCATTCGACGTTCGATGTTCATCAGTTTCTTTTTCGATTAAACTGGCTGCTTCGGTAGCCATCGGCGGCGTAGATCCGCCTGGCGGAACACCTTAAACCTAAAGTCCTATACACTATGCCCCATTACTTCCCTTGACCTTTCAGCTATAAACTTATTACTTCCAGTGGACGTGACCAGCCGCCAGCAACCGGGGGCCAGCAATAAAAGACCAGCATCAAGCATCAAGCATCAAGTATCGAGATTCAGCTTTCTTTAAATTCCGCAACCAGTTTTTGGACCGTTGCCTTGGCGTCCCCGAAAAGCATCCGGGTATTTTCTTTAACAAAAAGCGGATTGTCAACGCCGGCAAAGCCGGCTGCCATGGATCGTTTCAGCACAATGACGGTCTTGGCCTTGTCGACATCGATGACCGGCATGCCGTAAATCGGGCTCGACTCGATCTCCCTGGCGGCGGGATTGACCACATCATTGGCCCCGATGACGATGCATACATCAACCGTTTCCATGATGGGATTGACATCGTCCATTTCAGCCAGTTGCTCGTAAAGCACGTTGGCTTCGGCCAACAGCACATTCATGTGACCGGGCATGCGGCCGGCAACGGGATGGATGGCATAACGAACCTCAGCACCGTTATTTTCGAGGATTTCGCCCAGTTCTCTGACGGCATGCTGGGCCTGGGCTACGGCCATGCCGTATCCCGGTACGATGATCACCGAACCGGCTGCTTCCAGAACATAGTAGGCATCTTCGGCCGAGATCGGCTTGGGCTCACCCTGAACAGATGTGGATACAGCTTTGCCAGTGCTCGTTGCGAAGCCGCTAAACAAAACGTTGCCCAATGAGCGATTCATGGCTTTGCACATAATGCCGGTCAGAATGAGGCCGCTGGCGCCGACGAGTGAACCGGCCACGATCAGAACGTTGTTTAAAAGAATAAATCCGGCGGCACTTGCAGCCAGTCCGGAATAACTATTTAAAAGGGCGATCACCACCGGCATATCCGCCCCGCCGATGGGCGTGACACTGAATACGCCGAGTGACAGGGATAAGACCACGGTAAGCAGAAACACCACATACGGGAAAATTCCGCTGGGCTTGTAGATCAAAAAGAGGCTGCAGATCAATACGGCCACAAGCAGCAGAACGTTGATCAAGGCCTGCCCTTTGATCAGGATAGGTCTGCCTGAGATTTTACCGGCCAATTTGCCGTAGGCGACGAGGCTTCCCGAAAAAGCAATACCACCGATCAGCACCGCCAGCAGCACGGCTACCCGCACGAGGAGATTGCTGTCGGGTTGGCTGTGATAGTTTGCCCACCCCACCAGCAAACTTGAGATGCCTCCGAAACCATTTAACAGCGCCACCATCTGAGGCATGGATGTCATCTTGACAGTCCGGGCGGCAATCAGACCGATGAGAGAACCAATTACCAGGCCGGTAATCACCCAGGTGAAATCAAGACAACACTCAAACAATGCGGCCGTCACTGCAATCAGCATTCCGAGGGCGGACATCAGGTTACCCATACGTGCCCGCTCCTGCTTGCCGAGCATTTTGATGCCTATAATAAAGAGAATTGAGGCCGCTATGTAACCCAGATCGATGAGAGCTTGGGTGTAATCCGTCATTTATCTTCCCCGCTTTTACGTTTGAACATCGCCAGCATGCGGTTGGTAACCAAATAGCCTCCAACTACGTTGATGGTGGCA
>CALZJV010000260.1 GCA_945787595.1 uncultured Desulfobacterales bacterium
CGCGTGTACGTGGTGCCAAACCATTGCATGGCTTTGGACAGATTCGCACGCCTCGTTTTTAGCAGCATGTGATAATGGTTGTCCATTAAAACATAGGCAAAGATATCCACTGCCAATCGCTCGGATAAATCTCCAATAGTATCTAAAAACTGCCAACGATCTGTATTGTCATAAAAAATATCGCCCTGCTCGTTACCCCGGGATAATATGTGATAAAGTGCCCCCTCGTATTCTATCCGCCATGCTCTGCCCATAGAAGATGCGTATCCAATTAAAGTATAGTTGTCAATATCTATTCACAATTCAAGGTTTGACACCTATTTTCGGTCAGCGAGTTCCAGAGGTGATCCAAATCAAGATCCTCTGGGTCCGGATTTTTATATCTCGCGATAGGTGCTAGGCCGTTGCCAAAAATAATCGTTTTCGGGCGTTTCAGGCTCTGAATCCACTTTTGAAAACCCCGTTTCTAAGCTGAATATAATATGAAGGCCTTCGAACGTGAAACGGGTTTCCAGGGGGCTGCTTGGCACAATACCAATAAATCCTTTTTCAGTATACATAACAAACGGTTTTGATTGAGGCGTTGTTAAAGAAACGGACATATCGAAGTTACCAGTCGTTATCCCTTGCCCAAACCATACGACTGCCTTCCGAATGTTTTTCGAATCAGTGGGATGTGCACGCTCAAACGACCAGTCGTCCGAAAATGCGTGAGGTTGAACCGCAATTAAATTAAACCCGCCGATTCCGTCACTTTCACCCGTGTAGATGATTAAATTGTCGGGATTATCCAAATAGGAGGTATTCGATTTATAGCCGTCCGGAATGTTGCTAAACGAGGTCCCATCCTTAAGTTTCAAAAAATCTATAACTGTATCCGGATGGTCAAACATTGAATAAAAAACATCTGGATCCGTGATAACCGTGGCTGAAAAAGCAATTGGCGTCATCAAAATACTGATTAATAGGGATAAAGCTAATTTTTTCAATTTGCACCTCCTAACCGGCAGTATTATCATGTCCTTTGTTAGATAATCTTGCCGCAACATTTCATCCTCACTTTCAAATTGCAATAATCATGCTGAACCCCAATTTTAATAAAAACAATATTATAACAGACAGTTAACAATATTGTTGCTTCGGGAAATCTTAGACGTTGTGGAATAAACCACTAGATATTGTGAAATACTTTCCACAACTTGAGATTTGAAAAGTTGGTATAACTGTTATACCAAGATAATGTGGGGTTCAAATACGACAAAGAAAAATGTGAAAGATGGCAGATCTTTCATGCAAGGGCGGGGTATGAATTGCCGGAGGCAAGAAGTGGTGTTTTAAAAAAAATCTCACTATACCGCAGTAAGCATCATGTAGCAGTGGGAAAAGCGGCCGCTTTCTGGAATAAAGCAAAGCAGTTTTTGGCCCTTTTTTAACTTGCTGGAATTAAACAGCTCTTCCATTATAATATAGATGGAGGCACTTCCGGTGTTACCTTTTTTAGTAAGGTTTGTAAACCATCTTTCATATGGAATCTCAAAATTGATATTTTTCATACCGTTGTAAAATTTGTCCCTGAAATATCCTGAAGAATAATGAGGAAGGAACCAGTCTATCTCTTCCGGTTTAATTTTATGCTTTTTAATAACACTGGCAAGAGCTTTGTCCATCGCTGTTTCTACTATTTCCCTGGCAAGTAATTTTGTATCCTGCTTTATTAAGAATTTATATTGCTCAGCCACAGGATCGATTGACTCGATTTCTCGCCAGCCGGTCATTGTTCCGTCTTCATTTTTTACGCCACCTGCATACATACAGGTTTGAAACTGTCCTGCATACGAAATATTTTCTATCCAGTCTATTTTAAGCGAGATACGATCTTTGTTTTTTTCACCTGAGAGAAATACTGCACCGGCGCCATCTGAAAGCATCCACCTTAAAAACTCTGCATCAAATGCACGTATCGGTTTTTCTTCAAGATCGGTATCAGGCACTATATCGGCAGCAAAAAAAGCTGCCCTTGAATAGGATGAGGCAAGGTCGGAACCGACTGCCACTGCATTTTTTGTGCTGTCTGTCGCAACATTCATATAAGCATATTTTAGGGCTGTCATTCCACAAATGCAGATACCCGAAGTCGTTACTGCGTCACATGGGGGCAAACCAAGTTCACCCAACACCATAAGTGCATGCCCCGGGAATAAAAGATCGGGAGTCGTCGTTCCGCAACTCAAGCACTCTATATCATCAAGGGAAAAATTTTCGTAGGGATTGAGTTTTCGCACTGCCTCAGCAGCAAGCTGGGCATTTGTGTGTGTCAGTTTCCCTGTTGCTCGATCAATAGCATAGTGGCGGGTTTCAATCTTATTATTTCTGAGCATTATCCTTTTTGTTCTAGAGGGGATATCGTTTATCCTGCCAAGCACGTCTTCAATCTGGTCGTTATTTACAGGGTCATGGGGTAAAAATGCAGTTATATCATTAATGTAAACGTTCATTACTCAATCCTTAAGAGGCTGTCCGACAACCTCAAGAAAGCTGGTTTTCTATACTATATATGGACTAAATTAGAATTGCTACTACAGCATGTTGTGGTAGTAAAACGCCGATTAGAGGTTGTCTGACAAGCTCTTAATAGTGATAAAACCTGATGGATTCATCTATTTATAAATTCATCACGCTAATTTATTATCTTGTCTTTAATTGTCAATGTTTTAATGAGTTTTGAGAAAAATATTCAACGGCATCTTTTATTTTTTTCCTGTTGACAATACGGGCAACAAAGGAAACAAAGGTCGCTAAAGGAGCAATTAGAAAAATTGCAAATAGCAGATAATAAAAGAAAAGGCGAACCCTGAACTTCCTTCTCGGGTCATTCGGACCACCTTTTTGAAGAATAAAATTTGACCAGATTTTAAATATTTTCTGAATCCTATTTTCAAAAATAATATAAGAAGGGAGAACGCAGATAGCACCCTGCTCATTTAATAGCATCTGGTCTAGGTCTATTTTATCTTTTGATAGTTCTTTTAATATTATATGGCCGAACCGTTTTGCTTCTCTGATATCCTTTTCTGAGACTCCCGGACGGGGAAAAATTTTTAAGCACCGGTCTTTTTTTCCGGTAAACATCCAATGGGCTATGGTGACGATTCCAATAAGATTTAAGGCTTTATCCATTAAAACGATATTTCCGGAAATTTGCCCTCCCATATCATATATACGTGTTTTTACTTTTTCCTGTGCCAGCAGCCACATGTTGCGGCATCCAATAACGGTAACCACTGGTCGGTTCTTTATAACTTTTTGAGCCTCGGAAGATTTTAAAAAAGCGGCAATAGGTATGGAAGGGGACATATACCATACGGTATATGCCAGAACAATTAGATCAAAATCATCATCCGCGTTAAAACTAAAAGGTTCCAGTTCGCAGGGAATTTCCAGGAATGATTCGGGAAAAACATCACAAAACTGCTGGCTGGTCCAGGGAAATGGAAATTTTTTTTTTGGCCTTAACTCCTCAAAAACCAGTGATACATCCTGACTTTTTTCCATAGGCGACAGGATTGATTTGATAATTTCAGTTAATTGACCAGTCTGAGAATAATATACAACTAGAACCTTCTTCATCTATATTAAGGGTATCCTCGATCAACTTTCAGTGAGATTCATATTTGTCAAACCAGAAACTCGACCACATATAAAAAGAAAAATCAACAAAAAAAGAATGCCGTCAACAAGGCTAGCTTGCACACACTGCCAGACGATGCGCTCAAAAAAGGTCTTAAACGCCTCAACACCCCAGCGGGCTCTGGCTTTGGAAAGCACGCTATGATTGGGAATATCGTCATCGATATCATAGTCTAAACAAAAGCCTTTAGTGGTATTTAATCACCAAGTTTTTTCCAATCCTTTGTGTTTGATGGGATTTATTACTCGCGTTCCTTTAAGCGCAAATTGTTCATTGCCGTTAATCCAGCAGATTCTCACATTCAGTCGTAAAGCGGAACAGGTTAGAAAACCTTTCTATATTCAGGATATTGTGACTGATTCAATGAAAAGGGAACGAATTTCAGTATCCATTTTCCTGAGCTTGACGGCGATAGCCGAACAGAAGAAGAATAAAATCCTTATTACCATAAAGTCAAAATATAAGAATGGATAATGGTTTACTTTTACATATCAGTAACGTAAAAAACGAATAATGATAAGGCTTTCAAATATAAAGGCGCTAAATATTGAAGCGACTTCGAGCTGCACTGCCCGCTGTCCTTTTTGCAGTCGTCAGCATAGGGTTCGCAAATACGGTCCTCATCGAATCAGCTTGGCCAATTTTAAGAAATTACCAAAAGATCTCATAAAAGGATTGCATAGAATTACCTTTGCCGGCAATTTTGGGGATCTTTCCTGCAATCCGGAAATGGTTGGCATTTCGGCGTATACTAAAGGGATAAATGAAAAGATTGTACTTGGCGGTGAAACCAATGGCACGACCCAAAAGAATAATTGGTGGTATGACTTTGGGAAATATTATCGCGATGGTATGATGGTCTTCGCCGTTGATGGTCTTTCCGATACCCACCACCTTCATCGGGTGGGAACGGATTTTGACACCGTTCTTGGAAATATCCGGGCATTTACCTCTTCCGGTGGTAGAGCGACCTGGAAGTTTATTGTTTTCGAGCACAACGAACACCAGATTAAACCCGCAGAAAAATTGGCTAAAGAAGCGGGATGCGATCAATTTCTCGTCATATCTTCAAGAGAGTATAATGAAACACTACGGAAACCTGAAACTTTGGATTTCATGATCAAAAGAGACATATTTGAACTTTACAAAGATGAATCGATCACAGCATCCTGTAAACCTTTGGCCGATGGTTCCTTGTATATTGCTGCAGATGGTACGGTACATCCCTGCTGTTTTGCTCATTGCATGTACATCACCGAGCATAGTGAGCAGTTTCGATTCATCTTGCAATTAATAGAAAAATACAAGGAAAGGATTAATTTCAAAACCCGTCCACTTCAGAATATTCTCGGTGGGCAGTATTTTCAAAACGTATTATCCTTGTCAAAGACCAATTCATACTGTCAGACAAAGTGCAATCTCCATAAAAAAAAAATTAGGCAGAAAATGGTTTTATATCATAAACACTTTAAATAAAAAATTCGGTCCTATAAACAGAATCATCCGTCGGCTTATTAGTACCTATTTATTGAAATCACATCATGTTTGCAAATGATTTATGCCATAGCCAGATTGTATATTTTAGGAATGCCATCGATTTAAATAGAAAAGACAGAGCGAAGCGATACCACAAATATTCAATCGTCAATATTCAATATTCAATCCCGGCTTGTCCGGGTTGGGGTTGTGAATGGTTGCAAAAAGAAGGCAGAAGATGTGATCACCTACTTAAATTGATGGGAATTACACCACTTTTGGCCAATTTTGGACGGACTCCTCCCTTGGATCCCCAGGTTGTTTTTTTTATTACGAGGCATATATTTCTATGGGGTGTTGTGATATTCACCTATTTAGGTTCGTGTATACACTTTTTATGAAAAAGAGCATGAAAGCAAATGCATTCTTACAATACCTGATAGATACTCATTGGTTTAAAGAGACAGTTGACCTTTATTTCAACAGCAAATACGAATCGAAATTGCTAAAAAATCAATTAGCCTTTATTCGGGTCGCTTGCAGTAAGAATTCTGCTTCAAAGCGCTTACTGAGTTTCTTTAAAAGAGATTTCTTTTTAGTTACGGAGTTCCATTTTACACTGAAGCCTCTGGCTTCCAGCCGCCTAATTAATCTCTTGGGATTTAATAAACGTTCCTCAGCAATTCCTGAAACAGGATTACGATACGCAAAGGCAGCTCGTGGTGGCCTCTTTTGTTTTTTCATAATCGAATTAATATAAACGCGGCACTCATCTAATGACATTCCCCGTGTTAACCAAGCGGCAATACTCACAAGTAATCCTTTAAATGGACCAGAAGGGATCCATTCTGCAATCGCTTTCCGTCGCAAAAAAAAATATCCATGCTCACTAACTCGATTGCCAATAAACTCTGAACGCCACCACTCTTTGCGAACCGTAATTCGCCTCCAAGGAGAAAGGGCATTATTATCATCCAAAAGTAGGAGCTGCCCACCTGGCTTTAACGACTGCTCACACAGGTTCAAAAATGTTTCGTCCTCATGCAAATGGGACAGAAAATAAGAGGACACGATAATATCAAATGGTCCACTCTGTCGCATTGATCGCTCAAAGGAGCAACAATCCACCTGAATATTTTCTAAGTTAGTAAATTTTGCAATTTCTCGCATATCTTGGCATCGATAGGACGCTAACTCATTCGCAACTACCTTCCTTGCTCCAGCCAGAGCGAAGGCAAAAGAGTTGATGCCAAATCCAGCACCCACGTCCAGAACGGTCAACCCGACAAAAGACCCTTCATCTATCCATTGCTCAAACCAAGTTTGCCTCCGCTCCAACCTAGGTATAACTTTTGGTGAATACTTTTGGATAAACTTCGCCGAAAGTTTCCTGGCAATCACATCATCAGAAAATAGACGGCTCATCCTTTCATAAGAACCCTTTCGGTTAAAACTAACATCAGTCATTTCAAAAATCCTTACCCAGTTAGGCCATTCAAGTCCAACTGTGACTTGGAATGTTTATGCACACCTGATGAAATCCACAAATCAAGAGGCACCTTCCAGACTTGAAAATACCATTTTTAAAACAAATGGTAGCAAAACGGTAGCAAAAAACAAAAAAGAGGTTATAGCCAAAACCATAACCCCTTGATTTCTCTGGTAGGCACGGGGAGATTTGAACTCCCGACTTCTACCGTGTCAGGGTAGCGCTCTCCCCCTGAGCTACGTGCCTTTAATTGAAATGTTTAAGTAGCATCGGCCAATTTCCCTGTCAAGGAAAATCCATGGGCCACAATTTTCACCATTCGCTTTCATCGTCAACAACAAAAACACAAGTATTCTAAGGCCTTAGAAAATAAAAAAAGCAGTGCGACGCGATTCCATCATTCGTCATTCGTCCTTTGTCATTACTCATCCCTTTGCCTAACCCTTAACAAGCTCGATTCGTATTGAATTAACTGTCACCTCGGAAATATGAATCCCGAATGATTTAAAATTTTGCCGCATTAAGGCAGCTGCCAGATCTTTGGCTTTTCCTTTATATTCAACCAGCAAAGTTGCCTCATTGGGTTTAATTTCTTTTACCTGTATACCTTCCACGCCGGAAATTGTGTTCAGTGCTTTGCGAAACTTAACGTAGGTGGCAAGATTGCCCGTACCCTGAATGCTCAATTCGACCACGGCTGGTCTGCCGGCCTGTCTCTGCCATACGATAGCCAGTTGTTGCGCAAGTTCCTGGCCCGCCAGGTCACCTACATTCGCAAGCGCCTCTTTGCCACCGATGCTGTCGTCTTCATTGGCAGCTACGGCTGTGCGGGTAAAGTTAAACATTGGTTCTGCGGAATCTGTCCGGATTGCGCGGGCGCTGACCGTCCCGTTAAACGATCTCATGGCCGACGAGCCCATGACGTTCGTAGAAGGACTCGCCATCGACGTAGCCAGCACGACCACCTCTGCTTTAAGGCTGGCGCCCAGCGTTGCGGCCTCCTGATCCGTCAAGGCCGGCTTATCAAAGTCGTCCCAGTTTACTAGGGGTTTTTCCCGTAAGCCCCTGTGGTCTATTATTTCAAATCCGGCCTCCTTTAAATGCTCGGCCATGACTGTTTCAGAAACAGATACGAAATATGCATCCTCTGCGCCCCACCAAAAAATCGGTAACGGCTCCCTGACGTTCTTCTCGACAACAAGGAACAAAACCCGGGGCAGTGTTGTTCTGGTCCGTAAAATACCGGCATCGGACAATTGTTTCGAGATTTTTTCACCTGACACGGTGGCTTTTACAAGCACTCGATATGATTTACCACGGGCTGCCTCTGTCAGTACCTTGTAATCTCGAACAAAGGTATTTTTTCGATCCAACAACAGTTCGTTGAGTTGCGGAAAATTATCCACCAAAGAATCTAACTGCAGAAGATCTTCGATCATCAGCGCCACCGCCGTAACGAGACTGTCCGAGATGGCCTTTTCTCGGGCTGCGGACACATTGCCGCCATACACCGTTGCCGCTCCGATGACAACATATGTTTTGGTCTCGGCAGACTTTTGGCCATAGGCGATGTCAAAATGAATCAATGCCGCCGCGGCCAGACAAAATAACACAAGCATCAATCTGCTGAATTTAGGAAAAAGTGTCCTCATACCGTCTATCCCCCGTGTCTGGTAGAATCTTTAAGCGCAAATACCCAATAAA
>CALZJV010000261.1 GCA_945787595.1 uncultured Desulfobacterales bacterium
TTCTCGGATGTCCGTGCATCTTTTCTGCTGGTCTGTGCAACATTAATTCAAAATGGCGGCACCGGCGAAAATAACGGCGTTTTGAGAAACCTCATTATCTAAGGCAGACTATAACAAGTTCTGCCTTTTTTATTTCCCTATATAGTGGGCCGAGGTTTTTTTGTAAAAATATGTATTTTCCTGCTAATCAGGTAAAATTTTCGATAGCCGAAATTATTTGGGTTACAAACCTATCATATAATAGGATAAATAGCCAAGATTGGTCGCGGCACACAGTTTAGAAATTTAGCACAAAATCTGTTTCCCCACTAAGATGAGATTTTCCTTTTGACACACGACCCAATTTATCTTAGGATTCGCTAAAATCATATTTGGAACCCGCACATAAACAAGAGCTTCGAATATCTGTTATTTGATTCCGTTCGCCGTTGTTTATTTTCCTATTTCTGACCTAATCCGATCTGATCTAAAAGAAAAATCAGAGCTCCTAATCATTGCTGAGTAGGCATCCAACTTGTTCCTCTCTTTCTGTCTATGCTTTTGTAGTTATTGATGGTTCCAAATTTAATCCTCTATATTCCAGCGTCCAATTATCCATTAAATAATTTGCTAAAAAACATAAAAAGGAGGGGAAAATGATACTCAAAGAAATAGAACTTTTTGAAGGAGTTGATTTTGAGGTGTTAAATGAGATTGCCGGTATTTGTTCTGAAGATAGCTATTCTAAAGATACAGTCTTGCTTGAAAAGGATGAGCAAGCCAAGTGTTTATATTTTCTCCTTGAAGGAACGGTTTATTTGGTTATCAAAAATGGCGGCTCTATAACCTACAATCTTTCCGAGCCGGGCGATGTATTTGGCTGGTCAAGCATGCTTGAAAATGGAAAATATACTGCTTCTGGCATATGCGCTACAGATCTCAAGGTGGTGAAAATAGAAAGAGACAAGCTAAATAGAATATTTCAAAATCGTCCTGAAGTTGGATTTAAAGTGCGACAAAGATTGGCTGGGGTTATTTCAAGAAGACTGTCGAATGCTTATGGTGATCTTTTATCTGCCAGAAGCACGGATACTACACCTTCATATGGTTAGAATAATTGATTAAAAAATGGCATATAGTTAACAAGGAAATGCTTCCTCCCTGTTGGATAAAAAAAAGCTTTGAAGGAGGCGTTTAGGGACAAATATGAAATGAAAGTCCTATCCGTCTTGACGCTGTCAAAGTAGCGATTCAGGCTTTGAGTTCGGAGTTGAAACAGTTTTATTTAGTGCAAGGCCAATACGACACAGTTGTCATTGGCGAGGTGTACCTGACAATGAAAAAACAGCTAAATTGCCTCTCGCAATGGATTCGAAGAGTACTATCCGTATGGAAACTCTTCGAGCCTTCATGTTTTAGCAGGTAGGTCAATCCACGAAGACAGGGGTATTAAAGTAAATGAGTGAACGTAAGGTCTGTTACCGATGGGTTCCATTTTTAAGGAAAGGAGGGATTACAAATGTCTATCTTTTTAATGTTCGGGAAATATTCATCTGAGGCGATGAAGGACATCAGTTCAGATAGGACAGAGAAAGCCCGTGAAGTGATCCAAAAAAACGGCGGTAAGATAATATCTATGTATGCCGTTATGGGTGAACATGATCTTGTCTTCACCATCGATTTTCCTGATGCGGACAAAGCCATAGCCACCTCGGTCGCTTTGTACAAATTGACCGGAATTCATTTCACGACTTCACCGGTAGTGGACGTGGAGCAGTTTGACAAACTCGTGGGAGAGGCAAAGGATATATAGTCGCGTTGTGAAATATATCGCAACGGCTTGTGAAGCTCCCAGGAAAGAGGAATTGACGTTAATTGTAGGAATAAAGGATGCGTTTTAATTGATCGATACGATCGGGCATACCACATCATCCTCTAAAATTCCTTGCGATATCAATTTGAAACATAAAATCTCAGGCGAGTCGGATTTAGGTTGATACCCGACGCTTTCGGATTGTTTCAAATCTCATTTTGCGGCATTAGGTATCACAGTTTTTCTTTAAACTGAGGTAATTTCAATATCCATGTCAGAATCTAAATAATTTTATACATAAATATCAATTATTATTAACAATATTTTCATTGTTGACCAACTTGAATATTTCTTATAGATTGCAATCATCATTTTAATTAAAAATTCTTATAGATAAATACATTCTATAATTACAAGACAACGCAAAACCCGTCTTGGGGAGGATGGGTAAAATGCAGTATGTCTTAAGTAAAATAGCCGAGTCGCCTATTATTGGTTGCTTGGCTTTTTTCTTGGGGGAAAGGAGGATCGTATGCAAAATAAAGAATTAAAATATTTCCAATCATTTAGAGATGTTTGTAAAGTAATTAATTCTAGTTTGAATCTCAAAGTAGTTTTAATGCTAATTACTGAAAATATTGTAAAATTACTCAATGTAAAAGCATGCACAATTTTTCTCTTGGATAAGAACCTGAATAAATTAAATGTCAGCGCAAGTCATGGTCTGAGCGAGGCCTATTCAAGAAAGGGTCCTTTGGATGCCGATAAAAGCATAGCAGAAACATTAGGCGGACAAATAGTTCTAACCTTTCTCGAATACTGCGCTTGTTGCCAAGGTCAAAGAGCTTTTGGAAACCACCTATGAGGAAGCCGGGGAATAAATTCTGGGAGGTTGAAGTGTTTTTCATGGCTTTAAAAATGTTGCGATCCCATCAGGAAAAATAGGAAATGTCTAATTTACTTCATCTAAATGTCCATAACCAATAAACAATGGAGAATAATCATGGAAAAACAAGTCATCAATTATGAGACAATGCTTTAGGATATTTTGCTATTTATTGCGAAAATGGGGCAAACAGATTTGAGTTTAACTTTACAAATATACAATAGAATCGGAATATTGTCCGGATTCGATTTAGGCACGAAATGTAAACTTTCGGCAATATGTGGATTGGATAGGGCAAACCTACAATGACTGGGGTTTTAGATTTGATCAGCAAATCTTAACACGTTGATCCTATCGTTATTGTAGTTTAGCTGAAGCAATATACAATCCCGTTTAAAAACAGAAGGAAACAATATAATTCATCATTATATTACTAACGAGAAAGCAGGCCCTGCCAAGAAAACTATTGTCACGCGCCGTACTTTAAATAAGTTACCTTCGTGAACACACACCCGCATGTGCAATTTCTATCCTAAATACTTGGCAATAATCAAATAGATGAATATGTTTAGACATTATTGTCAACTAAGTTTTCAAGTAGCTCCGGATATCAATAGTTGATCATGTACCTACAGCCTCTCTGTTCCCAGTTGCTGATAACGGTATCGCAACGGCGGAGGGCCCCCAAAATCGATGATTGGGTTGAACAAGTGTGTCTATCAAAAAGATTCAATTTAAAAAATGTGATAAGTGAACTCTACGCGTTTTCTCCGGTCGGTGCCTTAAGATCACTATCTTTGGTGGCGCATCGGAAACCTTGGGCAGCTTGCAAAAATAGGTTTAGCTTTGCCGTATGGATCATGGTGATTCTCCTGAACGCAACCGCCCTGTTTGATGTTGCTGCGGCACAAACGACTGCCGGGCTTGAAGGCTCAGCACTTGTGGAATCGCTTCGCAAGGGCGGATATAACATTTACTTTCGTCACGCGGCTACCGATTGGTCGCAAAACGATCATGTCTCCAAGGAGGGCGACTGGACGAGCTGTGACCCGAGCAAGATGCGCCAGCTCTCAGAAGCCGGCCGAAAGACCGCCGGTATCGTCGGCGAAGCCATCCGCGCATTGCAAATTCCTATAGGGCAGGTTTTTGCCAGTCCATACTGCCGCACGGTTGAGACGGCACGCAATATGAAATTGGGGACCGTGGAAACGACGACTAACATTATGAATCTTCGCGTTGCAGAGTACTTCGGAGGCACATCCGCCATTGCCGCGCGCACTCACCGGCGCCTTTCCATGCTTCCGCAAGCAAAGACAAATACTGTGTTGGTAGCACACGGCAATGTTCTGGTAACTGCAACCGATGTGTATCCTCAGGAAGCTGAGGCTGTTGTGTTTCGTCCTGAAGGTAACGGAACCTGGACTTTTGTGGCGCGTATTTCACCGCAGGAATGGGCCCGTCTGGCCGCCGAGTACGGAGATCTTAAGAATATTCCGAACTGATATGAAGGGTAATTCATAGACGACAAATACCCGCTGCAGCGTTCTACCGCAGAAATTTTAATAAGGAAGGCCACAGGGATTGGATTCAACCGATACAATTGATAGCGAATTTTCACAATTAGCATCTCTTGCAGATGATCGAATCGATTTGGCCCACGGCGCTCTTTTAATTGCCAGGGCGGCATATTCCGAACTGAATGAGTCTTTATATCTGAACCGTTTGGACCAAATGGCCTCCAGAGTAAAGCTTGACATGACGGCCAATGCAGACACACCTGAGGATATCATTGCGAAGTTGAACGACATTCTTTTCGAGCAAGAGAAATTTCGTGGGAATAGCGAAAATTATTACGATCCTGACAACAGTTTTCTGAACCGGGTCATAGACCGAAAGACCGGCATTCCAATAACGCTTTCAATTATCTATATCGAGGTTGCCGGGCGCCTGGGATTGGATGTACGTGGGATCGGATTGCCGGGACATTTTATTACCGCACTTTATCATGCGTCTGGAGAAATATTCATTGATCCGTTTAACCGAGGAAAAATCCTCACCATCGATGAGTGCCTTGAGATCGTTCGCACATATATGGGCAATGCCGTTGTCCCTGATCTTCACTGGTTGCAACCGATTAGCAGAAAAGAGCTATTGGCCCGGATGCTGCGAAATCTCAAACTCATCTACGCCCGGCAAGATAATGACGTCATGCTGTTCAAAATGATCCATTGGATCTTGACACTTCAGCCTGAAGCGGCTGCCGAACTAAGTGAAAGAGCCATGATATATGAGGCTATGGGAAATCCTAGCCGAGCGGTAAAGGACTGGGAGCGATATATTGCAATTATCGGCGACCACGAAAATGTAACTAAAATCCGTGCGAGAATCGGTAATCTCAAAAAAC
The DNA here is from genome assembly GCA_945787595.1 of uncultured Desulfobacterales bacterium. The sequence continues at coordinate 5,083 of CALZJV010000261.1, forward strand.
AGCAGTCGCGGATTCACTAGGATCAGACCAATAACAATCTGAAGGGAATTCGGTTTAGGATTCCCCATCATTCCATGAGGAGAGTAATGAAAAAAAGAATGCACATACTATACGTCATCATGACCGTAATGTTCGTGACGCCGGCCGGGGCGTTAAAAAGCGAGTTCATCATGGCCAGCGAAGCATCTTTTAATCTGCCCCACGATCTGGCTCTGTCACCCGATGGGCGTTATCTTTACGTGGCCGATAACGGTAACGATCGAATCGCGGTGCTTAACCCGGACACGCTGAAAGTAGTTGGTTCGATCGGTGGATCGGAACTTTCGGCACCTCATGATGCCGCGTTTGACCGCAAAGGCCGGCTGCTGATTGCTGATAGCGGAAACGACCGTGTTGTCTTGTACACGGTGAACGGTACCCGGAGCGAGCGTGTGGCTGTCATTAAGGGTGGGTTCAGGAGGCCTGAGGGTGTTGCGGCTTATGCAGGTGATCGTGTCTATGTAACCGGTGCCTATTCCGATAACCTCGTGGCCTTTGATAACGGCGTAAAGGTGTCCGCCATCAACGGTCTGTCCCGTCCACATGACGTGGAAACAGACGATGCCGGTAATATACTGATCGTGGACTCGAACAATGATCGCCTGCTGATCCTGAGTCCCGATATGCAAGTTGTGAAAACCTTATCCGGCGCCCCATATAACTTCAATGGCCCGCGCTATGCCGTCTACGACGAAGCGGGTCGCCTCTATGTTGCAGATAAAAACGCTCACATGGTCAAAGTGATTGGAGTGGACTATAAGCTGCTAGGAACTATCGGCACCGGCAAACCTGGTAAAGACCCGGGCCAGCTAAATACACCAGAGGGCGTTGCCGTACTCGGCAAGGACTTGTGGATTTCTGATACGTACAACAATCGAATCGTCCGTTATCAGATAACTGAATAGAAAAACAGGAAGGTCGCATAATCCAACATTAACGGGCTTAATCCCACCATTCGATGTGAGCGAGGAACCAATGCTTAGCAAGAAAATTAATAGCGCCAGACGACTGACTGTACCTGCCAGCCATGGTCGATCAATTGTTGTGAAAAAAGAACAGCACGTTGTCGTTCGAGATATTGAGGGAGGACAATGTGGGGACTTCTGGGCAATCGACTGGTGCCCCAACCATTCAACCTGTTTATGAACACGTTCGTTGAATCCGATGGTATGCTACTTATCAGAGGCCCACTATCTAAAAGCGGTGATAAAATTATTATGATTGCAAAGATGTCTCTGATTATTGTCGTGTCTGCGTGCCCTATGGATTTGAATCCTGTTGGTGGACAGGGTATCACAGACCTCGAAATTATAGTGACTGATACAGAAGAAGAAATAATGCGGATTTTGAATTAGCAATGAATCAAACCTGCATAAACTATCACTCAGGCCCTGCAGAGAAGATAGTATAGATGTATCTTAAAGGGATCAGCCAATATTGAGATTGTAAATTAAATGATATTTGAATGACTTTTCTGACAATATTTTAATTGTAGACTGCTCTGCCTAATACACAGCTCCTCTAAATTTTGACCAATGTTTTCATCAGGCACGATAGGTAAAATCGGCACATTATGTGGATTGGATAGGGCAAACCTACAATTCCCGGCAATTGTAAGTTTGTCCAGCAAATCCCAACTTTTTGATTCTATCGCTATTGTGGATTAGTTTGCCCAATCTAAATAAGCTTTGATTGTTCAGAAAAGAATAGCCTTTAAATATTTGATGCGGTTCTTTTTCCCACCCTGCCGGCCATCCCAGAACAACAGTTACAGCCTTCGGATTGCCATTTATACCAATTCTGCAGCTTTTTGGTAGTGTAAGACCATCACCGGGCATTTAAATTTTTAATTGACAAATCAAAATCTTACCGTTAACGTGAAGTCTCCCTCGTGAAAGGAAGCCTCAATGCCAAAAACAGGCACCCTCACCAAAGCCCGCATCGTCGAAGCCGTTGTTGAAACCAACGGGTACACCCAACAAAAAGCTTTCGAGACCGTCGAAATATTGCTTGAACTAATCAAATCCACCCTGGAAAACGGCGAAGACGTATTGATCTCTAACTCCGGAAAGTTTTGCGTCAAGAAAAAAAGGGGCGGAGAGGCAGAAACCCGGCGACAGGCAAAGACCTGATAAATGAGCAATAGCAAACGGAATGCATCTATGGCACGAATCTCCGGCAACCATAGCTTCAGACGGGCTGTTAAATTTGAGGTCGAAACGAATTCCGCGGTGTCATCATGGCCATAACGGTTAACCCTGATTGGTGGAAAAGCATATTCGACGAGGTGTATCTCCTCACTGACGCACGTTCGGTTTGTGATGAAGCGCTCACCCGTCGTGAAGTAGATGTCATTTGCAAAATGCTTCCGATGCAGATGAATCATAAGATTTTAGATTTATGCTGTGGGCATGGACGCCATAGTTTTGAACTCTGTAGACGAGGCTTTAAATCTTGCAGCCTGCTAGACTATTCATCAACCATGATTGATTTTGCTAGGAAAAAGGCCAATCAATGCGGTTATCTTGTAGAATTCATTCAAGGTGACGCGCGCAAGACTGATCTATCATCTGAAACCTTCGACCACATTCTCATCATGGGCAATTCTTTGGGTTATATCCAAGAAAAAGATGCAGACGCTGAAATCCTGGCAGAGGCATTTCGTCTGTTGCATCCAGAGGGATGGCTGCTTGTGGACGTTACCAATGGGTTGGCAGTCAAAAATTCCTTTACCCCGAATGCCTGGCACGAAATTGGTGAGGATACGGTGGTGTGCAGGCAAAGAGAACTTCGAGGAGACCTCTTATGTGCCCGTGAAATGGTTTTGAGTCGCCAAAAGGGATTAATCCGCGATCGAACATATGCTGTACGCCTTTACGATTCTCAGACACTTGCAGATCTTTTTAGTCACGTCGGATTTAATCAGGTCAAGGTCCACACAAATTTCTCGCCGCATCAATCTAACGGTGATTATGGATTTATGAATAATCGCATGATCGCCACCGGCCAAAAGCAGTTAATGAAGGGTAGAAAGTAAACAATCCGAGCCCAGAGGGCCCGGCTTTGATTTCACCCCAGAGGAGTGGAGTTTACCTTAAGTCGTCCAACGGAATGATGGAATGGTGGAATAATGGAATATTGGGTTTAAAAACCGGTCCGCCGCAGGCGGATTAATCTCTGA